>JAJXZK010000436.1 GCA_021780095.1 Acidobacteriota bacterium
TGCTGCCGATCCTCGCTACGTCAAGCTGGAGTTGGATACCGGACACTATCTGCAAGGCGGGGGCGATCCGGCGGAAGCCATTCGCAAGTATCATGATCGACTGCTGTTTCTGCATCTGAAAGATGTTGAGCCGGCGGCGACAAAGAGCGGCTATCAATTCGTTGAACTGGGGCAGGGAAGAGTGAACTTCGTCGCCATCTTCGATGCCTTACGATCCACCAATTTCCGCGGATGGGGCGTGGTGGAGCTGGACGGCGAGCGAAACGGCGTGAACCGCACACCGAAAGAGTCTGCGGAAATGAGCAAGGATTATCTAATCCACAAGCTAGGAGTGCAGGTATGAGCTGTCCATTTCGACTTGCTGTCATCAACGACGAAATCACGCAGGATTTTGGCCGGGCGTGCGAAATCGCGTCGAAAGATTTTGGCCTGAACTGGATTGAACTCCGCGGCATGTGGAACAAGAACATTGTCGATCTGGACTCGGCGGAAATTGCGGAAGCACGGAAGATTTTGGAGAAGAACAAGCTGCGCGTCACCGATATCGCGAGCCCGCTGTTCAAGGTGGATTGGCCAGGTGCTCCGGTTTCAAAGACGCCGGAACGGCGCGACCAATTCGGTGCCAACTTCGGTTTCACGCAACAGGAGAAAGTGCTGGAACGTTGCATTGAACTGGCAAAAGTATTTCAGACGGACCGCATCCGATGTTTCGATTTTTGGCGGCTGGACGACCCGAAGCCGTATCGGGAGGCGATGAACGATAAGCTGCGCGAGGCTGCGGAACGCTGCGCGAAGAGCGAAAAGATTCTGCTGCTGGAAAATGAAATGTCCTGCAACACGGGAACGGGCGAAGAGGCGGCGGCTGTCTTGCACGCGATTCCGAACAAGAACTTCATGCTGAACTGGGACCCAGGCAATGCGGCTGCGCTTGGCAGCACACCTTATCCAAACGGCTATGATCTTTTGCCTGAGAAGCGGATTGGTCACTGCCACTGCAAAGATGTGACGCGCAAGGCGAACGGCGAATATGAATGGGAACCCGTAGGCAGCGGAGTGATCGACTGGGTGGGACAGTTCCGCGCATTAAAGCGGGACGGATACCACTATGGAGTCAGCCTGGAAACGCATTGGCGCGGCGCAGGGACGCCGGAAGCCTCCACACGCATTAGCATGAAGGGCCTGAAAGCCACGCTGGCAAAGGCCGGAATTCAGTGCTAGGAATCGGTTCGGCGGGTCGAACGTTAATTCAGAGTTGGCAGAAATGAAGCGCGACCGGAGAGAAAGATAATTCCCATCGCCAGGCTGTAGATCGCCGTCAGCGCAGAGACCACGCGGAGAAATTGCGGACGGTGCCGCGATATGCCGAACAATCCGGCCGCCGATGCCGTCATCACCGCATTCATCGTCAACAGGCCCGCAAGGAACATTCCCAGTCCCAGCATGCCGAGAGCGGCGCCCCCGAGATTCGCTGCGAGCAGGAAAATCATCAACTGGCTGGGCGTTTCCGCTCCCAGGCCGTGGATCACGCCGATGACAAAAACGGAACGCGCGTCCAAGTTTTTTGGAGGCGCGTAGGCCTCGACCGGAACTCCTTCTTCCCGCCGCTTGAATGCCAAGCGCGCGCGATGGTAGCCGGCATGGAGCAGCATGTAGCGGCTTTTCGGCATCATGTTGTCGGGACGAAAAACCAGCGTTCCCAGAACATAAATTCCAAGAACCAGCAAGGTAAGACCGACCAGTCGCTCCGCCCAGCGATCGATGCCGGCCGGCAGGCTGATGCCCAGCAGAATGACGATCGAGCCGAGTCCGGCGACGGTGAGCGCGTGACCCAAGGCATAAATCATGCCGAGTTTCACGGCAATACGTTTCGAGGATTGCACGCTGACCACGTCGGTGATCGCGGCAATATGGTCGTAGTCGAAGCCGTGGCGAAAGCCAAGCACGGCTGCGGTGAACAGGGCGGCGTAGAGCGTAGTATGCGTCGTCAAGGTATCTTTCGCTATCGACTGCGTGCTGATGAATTGCTGGCGGAAGTGACGGAGACAGGACCGGTGGCCGCTAACAAATCCTCGGCAGCTGCTCGCCGAACATCACATCCAGAATGCGCGAGCCACCGACCCGGGTCTCCATCCGCACCATGCCAGGGTGCTTGGAAACGACTTCTCCAATCATTCTCGCATCTCGACCCAGCGGATGACCGTGCATGCACCGCAGAACGGCATCGGCCGCCTCCGCAGCTACGACGGCCACCAGTTTTCCCTCATTCGCAACATACAGTGGATCGAGTCCCAGGATTTCGCAGGCTCCCTGAACGCTCTCACGCACCGGAATCTGATCTTCGTGCAAGAACATGCCGACCTTCGATTGGGATGCGATCTCATTCAGTGTGGTCGCGACTCCTCCACGGGTTGGATCGCGCATGCAGTGCAGCGGATGACTGTCGCCCGGCTTATCTGTCAGCGCATCACACGCATCCAGCATGCCATCCACCAATCCATGCAGCGCCGCGCAATCGCTTTCAATCGCGCCCTCAAACTCCAGGTTCTCGCGCTTCGACATGATCGCCATGCCGTGGTCGCCGATGTAGCCACTCAGCAGGATCTTGTCGCCGGGGCGCGCACGGCTGGCGGAAATATTCACGTCGCGCTCAATGACTCCGATGCCGGTAGTCGTGATAAAGAGTTTGTCGCCCTTGCCTCGATTCACCACTTTGGTGTCGCCGGTGACCAGTTGTACTCCCGCGTCGCTCGCAGCCGCTGCCATGGACTCGACGATGCGCCGCAACTCCTCAGCCAACAATCCTTCTTCCAGGATGAAAGCCGCCGCCAGATACAACGGACGAGCACCGCTCATCGCCAGATCGTTGACCGTGCCGTTGATGGCAAGCGTGCCGATATCGCCGCCAGGAAAAAAGATCGGCGTAACCACAAAGCTATCTGTCGTGAAAGCCAGCCGAGCGCCGTTGATTTGCAATACAGCCTGATCGTCGAGCTTCTCGAGGAGTGGATTTGTGAAGGCTTGCAAAAAAACTTTGTCGATCAGCTCCGACGTCAGTTTGCCCCCGCTGCCGTGGCCCAGCACAATATTCTTATGCTGAAAGATCGGCAATGGGCAGCTTCCAAACGAGGGATTTGGTATTTTCGCCATCGACTGTTCCGAAGCGGAATCGGAACTTGACGATGCAGCCGGCGCGTTCATGGCAGAGTCGTTTCGAGTCACGCCGCGCCTCCTACGGAATGGATGGGAACGTCGACGCTTTTCGCCTGATTCAGATGTCGCCCGTAGGCGTAGTAGGCTGCGCATGCGCCTTCGGCGGATACCATGGTGGCACCCAGCGGGCTTTGCGGCGTGCAGGCGGTGCCAAACGCAGGACAATCTTTCGGCTTCTTGATGCCGCGCAGAATTTCTCCGCTGATACAAATTTCTGACTCACGCGTCGCGATCTGCGCTACGTCGAACAGCTTTTCGGCATCATAGTCCGCGAACTCCGGCCGCAGGTGGTAGCCGCTTTGCGGGATGGTGCCGATGCCGCGCCAATTTCGATCTCCCACCTGAAACACCTGGAGCACAAGCTTTTGCGCGGTCTTGTTTCCTTCGCGATCCAGGATGCGCGAGTACTGATTCTCGACTTCGCCGCGCTCTGTTTCCAATTGGCGAACCGTCATCAGTGTTCCCTGCAAAATGTCGAGAGGCTCAAAGCCGCTGACAACGATGGGCACATGATATTTGGCGCTGATGGGTTCATATTCTTCATAGCCCATAATGGCGCAAACATGTCCCGGCCCAAGAAATCCCTGCACGCGGTTCTCCGGAGACTGCAAAATGGCGGCCAACGCCGGAGGAACCAAAACATGCGACACCAATAAGGAGACGTTCTTCAGCCCTTCCTGCTTCGCGCGCCACGCCAGCATGGCATTCGCCGGTGCTGTGGTCTCAAATCCAATCGCGAAGAAGACGACTTTCTTGTCTGGATTGGCATGACCAATCTTGATGCAGTCGATCGGGGAATACACCACGCGAACGTCGCCACCCTCGGATTTGATGGTGAACAAATCGCCCTCTGATCCTGGAACGCGCAGCATGTCTCCGAAAGAGCAGAAGATGACGTCCCGCATGCGCGCAATCGCATGCGCTTTATCGATCATTTCCAGTGGCGTCACGCAGACAGGGCAGCCCGGTCCGTGGACCAGTTCCACGCCTTCAGGCAACAGATGATCAATTCCGTTCTTTACAATGGAGTGGGTCTGACCGCCGCAAACCTCCATAATCACCCACGGTTTTGTCTGGACGCGATGAATTTCGTCAACGATTTTTCGGGCGATTCGGCCATCACGATATTCATCCAGATATTTCATCACGCGCTCTCCTTGCGGGGGGCACCTTCGTGTCCAGAGGATGGTTCCCGCTTGTACCTGTCGCGGATTCGCGAAGCTCCCGCGTTTCTCCCCCTCGTTCTTCCACACCAGGAGCCATCAGTTCGGAAAGCTGATCCATCTCCTCCAGGATCTGATAGGTTCGGTGGGCTTCTTCCTCATCCACCTTGCTGATGGCAAAACCTACGTGGACCAGAACATATTCACCAACCTTGGTATCGGGCACATATTCCAGGCAAGCCTCGCGGATGATTCCGCCGAATTGCACTTTTGCCATTCGCATGCCGCCATGATCGAACGCCTCGACAACTTTACCCGGAATGGCCAGACACATGGTGCGTCTCCTTACGTTTATTCCCGCCGCAGAATCGCGTTTGCAATGGCTGCTTGCCCCAGAGAAATCCCGCCATCATTCGGCGGAACCAAAGCGTGCAGAAAAACCTGAAACCCATCTTTATCTAAGCCTCTTACCGTGTGTTTTAGCAAATACATATTTTGAAAAACTCCGCCACTGAGGCAAACGCGGGTCAATTGTTCCTGCTGACGAATTCTTTGGCAGACTTGGACAATGGCGGCGGCGACAGCGTTGTGAAAGCGCGCGGAAATAAGGCCGACGCACGCGCAGCGAGCCAGATCGCGCACAATCTCTTCGATCATCGGTCGCATATCCAGTTGCATGGGTCCAACGTCTTCCAAATGGAAGGAGTAGCGGTCTTCAACTCCCGGCTGTGCCGCAAATTCCAACGCGATGGCCGCCTGCCCCTCAAACGTCACTGCGGACCCAAGCCCGACGAGGGCGGCCACGGCATCGAACAGCCGGCCGCTCGAAGAGGTCTCGATGGACTGGATGCGGCGGGCGATCATTGCGTCGACTACGGCGATTTGTTTGTCTGGCGCGTGCTGCAGAAACTGTGGCCCAGTGGGCAGCGTTCCGGGGCCAAAGGTGTCCCGGAGATAGCTGAGCGCCATGCGCCAGGGCTGACGCACCGCGGCATCGCCGCCGGGAAGAGGAACGTAGCGCAGGTGCGCTCTCCGTTCGAATGTCTCCAGATCCGCGACTAGAAATTCTCCGCCCCATATTTTTCCGTCCGTGCCGTATCCTGTGCCGTCGAACGCGACCCCGATAACTTTGCCTTGCAGATGATTTTCTGCCATGCAACTGGCGATGTGCGCGTGGTGGTGTTGCACGCCGATTTTGCGCTCGAGCGGCAACGTCAGTGCGAACTGGGTGCTGCGATAGTTTGGGTGCAGGTCATAGGCAACAGCCTGCGGCTCTGCACGGAACAGATTTTTCAAGTTGGCAAGCGTCTCCTGAAAAAAACACAGCGTTTCGTAATTCTCCAGGTCGCCAATATGCTGGCTCAGGATGGCGTAATGATCTTTCGTCAGGCAGAATGTGTGCTTCAACTCCGCGCCACAAGCCAGCAGGTCATGCATCGGGGCGCCGAGATCGATCACCTGCGGCACATACCCGCGCGACCGACGCAGCACCCGCTCTCGGCCTTCAAATGTCCGCACCACCGAGTCATCCGCGCGCATATAGATGTCGCGGTTGTGAAACAAAAACCAATCCGCCACTGGCTCCAGCTGCCGCCACGCTTCTTCGTTCGAAATGACGATGGGTTCTTCGCTCAGGTTGCCACTGGTCATCACCAGCGCCGCAAACTGCGATGGCTCCGTCGGCGAATCGCTGAAAAGTAAATAGTGCAGCGGGGTATAAGGCAGCATTACGCCGATGGAATCATTGCCGGGTGCGATCGAGCGGGATAGGCTCGACTCCGGACGGTGCTCCAGAATCACAATGGGCCGGGGCGGGCTCTCAAGCGCGGTGCGGTCCACCTCCGTCACAATACAGAATTTCTCTACCTCGTCCAGGTCACGCGCCATGATGGCAAATGGCTTGTCGCTGCGGCGCTTGCGCTGGCGAAGCTGCTGCACCGCCGCATCATTCTGCGCGTCACAGGCCAGCAGGAAGCCGCCGAGCCCCTTCACTGCGACGAGTCGTCCCGCACGCAACAAATCGCGAACCTGCTGCAGCATCGCGAGCGACGACCATTGCGTTGCACGAAAATCGCCGGCAGCCGGTAGATGCGAATCGGGGTTATGCTGACGGCTTTCGACCAGTACCAGGCTTGGACCGCAGGCAGGGCACGCGTTGGGTTGAGCGTGAAACCGCCGGTTTCCCGGGTCTTCATATTCGGCCTGGCAAAGTTTGCACATGCGAAACGACGCCATCGTGGTCGTCCGGCGATCATAGGGAATATCCTGAATAATCGTGTAGCGTGGCCCGCAGTTGGTGCAGTTGGTGAAGGGATAGCCGTAGCGGCGGTTTGCCGGGTCGCCAAACTCATGTCGGCATTCGTCACAGGTAGCCACGTCCGGGGAGATGAAGGCGAACGCGTTTTCCTGCTCGCGGCTTGGCTGGATGGAGAAGTCGCTTGCATTTTGCAAGGAAACCTCTTCCAGAGCGATCTCGATAATCTGGGCCAGGGCCGGCGGGCTGGTTCGCAGTGTATGGAGAAATTGCTCAATGGCCCCGTCTGGCCCCTCGATTTCGACCGTAACCCCAGAAGAGGAATTCAGGATAAAGCCCGCCAATTGCAGCGATCGGGCCAGGTTGTATACGAAAGGACGGAAGCCGACCCCCTGCACCACTCCTCGGATCGAGATGCGCTTCCGTATTCTCAGGGGGGAGCGGGTTGCGGGCATAGAACGTCCTAAGTTGCGCATCCGACAAGCGGAACGGTGAACGAGAGCGGCTGCCTCCTAGGGTATACGACTAGAACGGCGACCGGTATGGTCGGCAGAAAGTAGCGCGGTTTGCGAACATCGGCCGAAGCGCCAGCCGCATCCAAGCCGGGATGAAATGGATCGTCATTGCAACACTCGGCTTGATGACGCTTTGCGGTTGTGCTCCGTCCAGTCCAAGTCCCGACCAGATTCGCCAGCAAACCGCTAAAGCGACAGCGGCGGCAGCGCGCGACACCAAGGCGGTTGCGCAGGGAATCGTCGAGGGTCTGAAAACTAAAGGTCCACTCAACATCAACAAGGCAACGAAAGAACAACTGGAGACGTTGCCGGGCATCGACGCCACCGCCGCGGACAGAATTATCGCGGGCAGGCCCTATCAGAATTCAGAAGAGCTCCCGCGCCGGCACATTATTTCGCGGGCCGAATATCACCAGATTGCGACCAAGATCGAAACGCGATGATGGCGGATTCTGCCGCCTGCCACATTCTGCTTCTTTCATTTCCGCCGATTTCGTCGCTCGTGCCAGCCGTCAAGTGGCCTAGAGCGAGCCTTCGATTCTAGCAACGCGCCTGGAACTCAGCTAGGCCGTGTCGGGAGTAGACGTTTTGTCAACTAGGCACGTTGCGGCGATGTTAGGCTTGGTCTATAAAAAAGTCACCTTAGAACTCATTCAAAAAGAGAGAGGGTGCAATGAACGTTGGGCCCGTGTCAGATGATAGCGGCGAAGCTTGGACACTCGCAAGTCAGCACACATGGAGGGGATCGCCAACGATTGCCGGTTTTCTTTCGGCACTTTTGCCAGGATTGGGGCAGATATTTCTTCATAGAACCAAGGTGGGCATGGTCTATCTGCTCCTTGCAGTATTGCTTGCGGTATGTTTTTGGCCACTACGCTTCCCGCGGTTTTATTATGGTTGTCTCCTACTGATGTTTGCGTCCATGGCGTTAAACGTGACTGCCTCTTGGGGTGCCGTTCGCACGGAGACGCCGTCTCGCAGAGGTGGCTGCTGTCTGTGGCTCTTGCTCCTAGTCCCAGTTTCTCTTTTCGTCGCCGTGCTAAGTTGGGTGATGTTTCTCCATTTAGCAGGATTCAAAGTCTACAGATTTCCTTCCTCGGCGATGAAAAATACCTTGTATCCAGGGGATGTATTTGTGGCAGACATGTGGGCTTACTGCCCAAACTCCCCGACGGATGGCGAAATAATTGTGTACCGTCGCGGCAATGTAATTTTTTCTAAGCGCCTCATAGCAATGGAAGGTGATTCTGTCCAAGGCCGGTCGAACGTGATTTTTCTCAACGGAAAGCGACTTGAGGAGCCTTATGCGATTCACCTTGGAGACGCTCCCGAGGAATTGGTCAACTTCGGCCCCATTTCTATTCCTCGTGGAAAGTTTTTCGTCTTGGGAGATAATCGCGACATAAGTTTGGATAGCAGAAGTCCGGAGGTTGGCTTGATTGGCAAGCAAGAAATTCTTGGGAGAGCGCTTTATATCATCAGTTCACGACACGACGAAACCCGGAGAATTCTCCGTTAGAGGTTAGCCCGATCCGTAAACCTGCGATTCCGCTCAGACAATGATTCTGGTCGGCTAGCGCGTAACACGCCAGGATTAATTGCCCAAGCGTTAAATGCCGAGGGCTTTTGCACCTTCGCCTGAATCCCCCCATGCACGTCTTCTTTGGTCTGCGTGTCGCTTCGCATAAGTATTGCTGCAATTTCTTGGGCGATTCCGTAGGCCCCGGCGTGGCAGTGGGCTGGCGTGAGGTCAGCTGGATGCCAATTCTTTTGCGCGCTGCGCCGCGCGCATGACTGCCTTGATCAAGGTGACGCGCAGACCGCCTTCTTCCAACTCCAGAATGCCGTCGATGGTGCAGCCTGCCGGCGTGGTGACTGCGTCCTTCAATAGCGCCGGATGGCTGCCGGTTTCAAGCACCATGGTTGCAGCGCCCAGCGCCATCTGCGCGGCCAGCAGCGTGGCAACGTCGCGCGGCAGGCCAACCTTGACTCCGCCCTCGGCGAGCGATTCCAGAATGATGTAGATATAGGCAGGGCCGCTGGCGGATAGCGCGGTGACTGCGTCCATGTGTTTCTCATCCACCGTGACGGTGCGGCCAACGCTGGCAAAAACCTGTTCCGCGACCGCCAGTTGTTCGTCGGTGACGAACTTGCCGCGGCACAGTGCCGTCGCTCCGCAACCCAGCAACGACGGCGTGTTGGGCATGGCGCGAATCACGGCCAGATCGATGCCTGCAGCTTTTTCAATAGCGCTGGTTTTGACCGATGCGGCAAACGAAATAATTGTCTTCTTCGCGGTTAGTGCAGGACGAATCTGCGCCAGAACTTCAGGAACTGTCTGCGGCTTGACGCCCAGTAGGATCAGGTTGCTGTCGCGCGCGGCCGCAAGGTTATCGGTGGAAACGGAAACTCCCCATTGTTCAGAAAGCTTTTTCGCGCGCTCCGGATGTTGCACAGTGGCGCGGATGTTTTCTGGACGGAACA
Organism: Acidobacteriota bacterium; assembly: GCA_021780095.1. The sequence goes on from JAJXZK010000436.1 coordinate 9,627, forward strand.
GACCTTTATTCAAGAATGCCTGCAGCAGAATGCCGCCCATTTTGCCCGCACCCAACATCGAAACTTTCATATCTGAGGAGGACGATCGTTCCTGCTTGGATTTTTCTGTTCTCTTGGACATCAACTTAATTTCCTTCCGTCGTCCGACTAGAAATCTTGTGCAGTTTTGCGTGGCCAGCGGTTTTCTGTTGTTGCTGTTGAATCCACGACTCGATGCGCTGCTGCAGAATATCGAGAGGCAACGCGCCTGAATCCAGCACCTCATCGTGAAATGCGCGAAGATCCAAATTCTTTCCCAGCGCTTTCTGCGCCTCGGCGCGCAGCTCCATAATTTTCAAGCGACCCATGTCGTAGGCCAAGGCCTGCCCAGGCCACGCGATGTAGCGATCCACCTCTTCCTCAATGGTAATGTCATCCATCGCGGTGTGGTCGTGGAAGTATTGCACCATCTGCTCGCGGGTCCAATGTTTGTCGTGAACCCCGGTATCGACGACCAATCGAACAGCGCGCCACATCTGATTTTCTAGCATTCCATACTCGCTGTAGGGGTCCTGATAGAAGCCGACTTCCTTGCCGAGTTGCTCACTGTAGAAAGCCCAGCCCTCGACAAACGCAGGGTACATTTCAAAGCGGCGAAACTCCGGAATCCCGGCCTGTTCCTGTGCCAGCGAAATTTGCAAATGATGGCCAGGGACGCCCTCGTGATACGCAATCGCTTCCACCTGGGTAAGCAGTCGCTTGCTGGCGTCGGTCGTGTTGACGCGAATCTCTCCCGGACGAGAACCATCGGGCGTGCCTGGTTGATAGTCGGCCGGAACCTGGTCGGCAGAGCCGAAGCTGGGCATGGGCGCAACTTTCAGCGGCGCGTTCGGTAGCTTGGTGACCAGGTCGGGCAGCTTGGGTTCCATCTGGTTGACATAGTGCTGGTACAACCCGATCAGCTGCGCGCCCGATTGCGCGTGCTCCTTCGGATTGTTGACCAGCGCTTGATGAAAACTGGGCAGGTCCTTATAGCCAAGTTGGTGCACGACGGCCAGCAATTGCGGTTCAATCCGCGCCACATCCGCGACGCCGATCTGGTAGACCTGCTCGGGCGTCAGGTCCGTGGTGGTATAGCTCTGGACGAGATACGCATAGCACGCATCCCCGTTCTTGGTGGCCCAGATGCCGGCGTCTTTGCGGGCGTTGGGAATATATTGTGCCGCGAGATACTTGGCGAAGTGGCCGAATGCGGGTTGTACCTGAGCGCGGACGGCGGTCAGCAGCGCGGTACGAATCTGGGCGCGATCTTGCTCGGAGATGCCGGCGGGGAAGCGTTGCAGTGGGCTGGCAAATGGAGAATCCTCCGGCTTGCCAGTGGCCAATGCATTGGCCTGCGCCAGCACTTTCTGCATAATGAATTGCGGCTCGCTGCGGCCCGCTTCTTCGCCCAACATCAGGTCGGTGCTGATCTGAAGAATGGCGGCCGGCACCTTGTTCAACCGCGCAATGTAGTGGTCGTAGTCGTCTACGGAGGTGAAGGAGAGTATGCCGGCGAGCATCGGCAGGTCGACTTGAATTCCAGAAAACTGGTTCACCGGAGTCTGCCATGGCTGGCATGTCGACGATTCCTGCTGATCGACCAGGTCATGCACCAGCAAGCGCTTGCTCAGTTTTTCCTGGTCGCTCATCCCCTTCGTGTCGACGGCGCCGAGCCGCTCGATGAAGCGTTCGCCGCGCGCCAGGGAGTCGTTGTAGGCCTCGTCAGAATAGTCCGACAACTGATCGTCGTAGCGCTTGTCGCCGATTGTGGAAGCCATCTCCGGCGAGTGTTTCAGCGTCTCCTGCCAATAGTCGTGAAAGACAAGGTTGAGCTGTGCTGTTCGATCCTGCAATGTATTCGTCTGCAGCTGCGGCGCCGGAGCAAGGTCTTTGGCCTTGAACGATTGCGACCAGACCGCGCAGGGAAGCAGCAGGCACACGCCGAGCGTGATGAGCGATGGGCGAAAGGAACCGTGCGAGCCAAAATGACGCGGAGCAAACCACAATCGTGTTGCGAAAGGCATGGGATGAGTGTAAATGCCAACGAATACGCTTGTAACCACGTCTCGCCTCACGTGGAGACAGCAGGATGCAATTGAGCCGAAGCTGAACCGCGACGACCTAAGGTATATCTAGCTCTTCATGTGCAGAAGGATGACCGTTGCTTTCCCATGCTTGGGCACGGTGATGGTGAGCTGATTTCCATTACGCTGCGGCGTGACGGACGCCTTATCGCCCAGATCGACAGAATCCACGTCGACCGATTGCACCGCATCCGCGTTGGGCAGCCGGGCGATCACTTGAAGGTTGGAATCGAAACCATCTGCATGGTTCAACGCGCGCCACGCTGAGATCATCGTGACCATGACGTCGCCATTTTTTAGCTGAAAAATATTGCCGTAAGTGTTCGCGGGCAGGTCGAGCGCGTGCGGATAAAAAATCCACTTCTTGCCGGCGAACATGTTCACGTACGGCTGATACATGGTATGGAGTTTTTCGTTATAGGCGATGGTTCCCGGCGGCAGCGGCTTTCCGTCTTTGGTGTGGTCGGAGACAAGCGAGTTGAACGCTCCGTAGCGCAGGCAGTGGAGATAGAGAATTTCCTGGTCGGCGCCGTCGCCGTCGAGAATCATCACGTGCCGCGTCAGTCCAAGATAGCTTTGCGTCGTGATCCATCCGGGACTCACTTCGTACGGTGCGTTTTCCATCATCATGATGCCGTCGATGCCACGGGTGCTTGCGACCGTGACTGGTTTGTTCGCGGTAAGGGTCATGCCACGATCGTGCAATAACGGACCAATATATTGATCTAGCAGACGGCGGTACATAAATTCTGGATAATAAGCCGGCTTGTTGTCGACCATGGTGATGCCATCGTCATGCGCAAAGTCGAACATGTAGCTGCGGCCGTACACATCCCAAAAAAAACCCGCCGCATCTGGATAGGACTGCACCATCTGTTTTGCATCCGCGACCATGTGCTGCCCGAATCCGGTGCTTGGGTCGGAGTTCATCAGCCAACAAGCGCGCTTGCTAGGATATTCGCGTCCTCGCCACGCTGCGATGGTCTGGCCGTCTTCACTCTTGGCAATACTTTTGGAGAAGTTTTGTTGTGCGTACCAGTATTCCGACTCGGTGGTGTTGTAGTAGAGAAATGTGCCAACCCCGGCTTCCTTGCTCAAACGGCAATGTTCCTCGATGGCAGCGCGTGTCAACGTTGGACCACCGGGATCCGAAATATCCGACCAACTCTTCATGTCCGGCGGCGGAATCATCTCGCCATACAAGTGATAGGGACTGTGGTATTCCTCCCATCGCACACCCAGAGCATAACGTTCGGCATACGCCTCGCGGACTTGCTGCTTGGTGAGCGAGGGATCCATCAAGTCGTCGCCGCCGGTATAAGCGCCATCCCACTTGTCGAAATTAGGATTAGGATCGAAGTAGGCTTTGTACTTGGCATAGAACCAGCCAAGCGAGGGACGCCAGTTGGCCGGTTGCGCGGAAATCAGCAGGCTTGTTTGCAGGTCATGGGAGCTGCGAAGACCAAGGTCCTCATTGCTCACCTGAAAATACGGACGCTCGCTGGCAGGGTATTGCCGCGAATTCCAATAGAAGTCCGCCGTCGCACTGGTGTTGGTCAGAAAACGGACGCGGACCGCAGGGACCTCCAGCGGGGAAGCGATGGCCAGCGCGCGGTCTGTTCGCTTGGAGTAGAACACCATCAGCGGGACCGTTGTTCTCCATTCGCCTTCCCCGATGGCGCCCGAGGTGGATTGACCGTAGTCAATGGAAAACGGCAGCCATGGTTTGACGCGAAACGGCGCGTTGGAGATCGGTGCCCAGGCTTCACCGCCCAGCGGTAAGGGGACATCGTAGATGACGCGCACGGTGCGATCCGGCCCGGAAGCCTTCTTGATACGCACGTTCCAGCGCATATCCTTCGGGCCTACAAGAAATGTCTCGTGAACAACAAATTCCGCGCCGGAATATTGCTTGTCGAAGGAAAGAATGTCTACATCGCCGGCTTTCGATTGCTTTAGGTGCGTGATCTTGCCGGGATCGGAAATGTCGCGAAACGTGCGGTCGCGCAATTCGTCATACAGGGTCAGTCCGCCGATGCGTTTGCCCACCGTGAACGTCAAGCCGCGATTACCGTCCGTGTCTGAGGTGGCGTCGGCCAGCGTCTGGTTGCAATAATCCTCATGGCTGACCTGGTCGACAAGATGGTCGATGACGCCAGTCGATTTGTCGACCGATACCTGGATCGATTCATTCGCAGCGGTCCACTGATTTTGAGAGCCCGAAGCAGAAGGCTGGCTCGCGAGCAGTGGCAGAGTGCTCGCCACCAGAATTGTGGCACAAGAGATCCCCGGAATTTTCATGGTTGCAATCACTGTAGTTCGTAGGGAGAGGAAGGTCAATTTTATTGGAGATGTAACGATTCGATTGCTCACAGGCATCGCATGGAAGCATTGATTCAAACTGCGGCGGCAGGCTGATTTCGGCGAAGATGCGGTATCGTGTTGCTTAAGATTTGATTTGAGAGGGCTATGAAGAGTCATTCTCGTTTCTCCTGCCTTGCAGTGCCCGTAGGCGCCGTTTTCCTCGCGGCGATCCCCGCTTTCCCGCAAACCCAGCCCGCGTTGCCGCGCGCTCCGCAGGCGCAGGTGACCATCCTCACCGCTCCGGGATATTTCAGCGAGCCTTCGGTGGCGGTGAACCCGAACAACCCAAAGCAAGTGGTGGTGGCCTACCAGGTTCCGGCGCATATCGCCTATTCGACAGACGCCGGCGAGCATTGGGAGCACGCCGCGAATGTTGCGCCGAAAGACTCCAAGGTCTCTGGCGATGTGTCCGTGACTTACGACAACCAAGGCCATGCCATCCTTTGTTCGATTGCCTTCAACAAGCTGGGAACGTTCAATTACTGGGGGCACGCGACGAATCCGAATTCCGTTTTGATTCGCCGATCGTTCGACGGCGGCAAAACCTGGGAGCCGACTCCCATTACGGTTTCCATGCAACCGCAGCAGCCCGGAATCCCCATGGAGGACAAGCCCTATATTGTGGCGGATACCTCGCATGGCAAGTATGCCGGCAACCTGTATATCGCGTGGACGCGCTGGAGCCTGTTCGATTCACGCATGGTGCTGTCGCGTTCAATAGACGACGGAAAGGCCTGGTCGACGCCAATGGAAATCGATCAGAAGCCCGGATTGCCGCGCGATGATAACGGTGCGCTGGAAGGATTTGACGGCGCGGTTGGAGCGGACTCGACTCTGTACGCGGTATGGGCGGCGGGGAATTATCTTCAGTTCACCACCTCGCGCGACGGCGGTAAGACATTCGCCAAGGTGAAGAACATCATCCGAAGCGGACCGACAATGTTCGCGGTGCAGGATTTCGATCGCGCCAACGGATTTCCCCAGATCGCAGTCGATGCGCGCAGCGGCAACTACAAACATGCCCATCTGTATGTCACCTGGAGCGATACTCGCAATGGCGATATCGACGTATTCTGTGCTCGGTCGGCGGATGGAGGCAAAAAGTGGAGTGCGCCGGTGCGGGTGAATAATGACTCGATCCACGATGGCGCCGACCAGTTCTTCCAGTGGCTCACCGTGGATCCGGTTTCGGGCGCAGTCTCGATCCTTTTCTATGACCGGCGTTTAGATCCACAGAATGAGAAGACGCTGGTCACCCTGGCGCGTTCAACCGACGGCGGAAAGACGTTTCAGAACTATGCCTGGAGCCAAAAACCGTTCGTCGCTGCCGAGCAGGATTTTATGGGGGATTACAGCGGGATTGCTTCCTTTGATAACAGGGTCTACGGCGCGTGGGCGGAAGATACCGAGCCCAAGGAGAAGGTGCCTGCTGAGGAGAAAAAGCCTTCTCCAGCAACCGGGGAGGATCATTCCAAAGATCACACCATTGTTCGCGTCGGGGTGGCGGATTTTTCCGCGGCTGCCGCTGCCAAGCAGTAAAAAAGCAGACAGCAATGTGATGGAGAAAAACCAATAATGAAGTGACGCATCGCTCTGGGCGGTGGTTTGTCGCAAATTTTGCACCTAAGACGCTGCATTCTCCCTGGTGATCCCAGGGATTCTTTTCAGCTTTATTGCGTCCAACTAGAGTGGGAGAAGTCGGGCGCGAAATTTCTCAGATTCGGGTACACTTCTTTTATATCCATGACGCAAAGCATCTTCAGTAAGGTCTAAGAAAATCTTGAGAAACAAAAGAGAGTTTTCGTGAAGCCAAAGATATTGGTGGTCGATGATGAGCGCGTGATTGCCGATACGCTAGTGATTATTCTGAACCGGAACGGTTTTGAAGCCACGGCTGCTTATAGCGGCGAATCAGCTGTAGAATTCGCCCAGTCCATGCAGCCGGAAATGATTATCAGCGATGTCATCATGAACGATATGAATGGCATTGATGCGGCGATTCAGATCCGCAGTATGTTGCCGAAGTGCAAGATTCTTTTGTTTTCTGGTCAGGCGGCGACGGCCGATCTCCTGGAGAAAGCAAGAACCCAGGGCCACGAATTTGAAATCCTCGCCAAGCCAGTCCACCCGCAAGACTTACTGATGCACCTGCGCTCATAGTTGAAAGATTTCAGGGCCAAGATTTTGTTTGATTGCACAAACATCTAATAAAACTACGCAGGCTCGTTTGCGCAACGTCAAACTTCTCTGCGCCCTTCCATCGCCCGCGTCATGGTCACTTCATCCGCGTATTCAATGTCCGCTCCGGCCGGGATGCCGGTGGCGATCCTTGTAATACGGACTGTCGCCCCGCGCAGCAGTTGCAGCAGATAGCCCGCCGTGGCCTCGCCTTCGACGGTGGGATTGGTAGCCAGTATGACCTCCTGCAGAGAACCGGCTTGAACACGCTCCACTAGGCTGTCGATGCGCAGTTGGTCCGGACCAATTCCGTTCAACGGCGACAGCGTTCCATGCAGCACATGGTAGGTGCCGTTGAAGTGTTTGGTGCGTTCGATGCTGGCGATGTTCGACGGCTCTTCCACAACGCAAATAATGGCCTGATTCCGCGACGGATTGCTGCAAAACTGACATGGATCGACATCAGTAATGTTGTGACAGATGGAGCACAAGTGAAGTTGCGCTTTCATGTCGCGAATGGCATCCGCCAACGCGATCGCGTCCTGCTCCGTGGCGCGCAGAATATGGAACGCCAGGCGCTGAGCCGACTTTCTGCCGATGCCGGGCAGCTTGGAGAGCTCGTCAATCAGTTGGGTAAGGGGTTGCGCGAAGCGTGACACGATTTTTCCTTCATTGATTGGAAGTGGGAATTGTCGCTGAAGATTGAACCTTTACGGCATCAGACTGGGTGCCCTTATTGGCCTAGCATCCGCATCCACTCCATCCCTCCGAGCATTCCCGAAAGCTTGCCTTGCAGTGCCTCATCGACCCGGCGAGACGCATCATTCACAGCGGCTGCAATCAGATCCTGCAACATCTCCAAGTCCGCAGTATTGTCTCCCGCGCCGGTGCCGACCGCGGCCGCCGACGGGTCTACCTGCACCGCCAGCACCTGCTTCTTTCCATTCATGCGCACAGTAATTGCGCCGCCGCCCGCGGAACCCTCCACCTGGACCTGCGCCATCGTCTGTTCTACCTGCTGTTGCATTTGTTGCGCTTGGCCCATCATTTCTTTAATTTTGTCCATGTCCATCGGGAGCCCTTTCCAATCAGGATTTCGAAGCTTGTGGATCGCGGAGAGAGACCACACTACGGACCTCCGCCGAAAAAAGTTGTTGTGCGTGGCGAATCAGGGGATGGTCCTGGGGACGCGTCCCTCCCTCGGTCGGGGGCGCCAGGTTCACTTTCGCCTGCGGTTTTTTGCCATTGGCCGCCGACGGATCACCTGGCTCCAGGCGAATCGTGTGGCCGGGTGCCGCAGTCTGGCGAAACGCCTCCTTCGCGAGCGATTGCGCGGCGGCTGGGTACATCATTTCAAAGAGAGTTTTGGAGGCCGCGACTCTGACCCGTAACTCATTTCCATTCCATTCACAGGTTCCGGACTCCAGCATGTACCCCGCGGTTTCATAACCTCCCTGGATCAACGCCTGGCTAATGGCTGCGCGCAAGGGTTCTACATCCGGCAAGGATGTCAGCTCACTGGGCGTGGGCTGGGCGGTTGGAGCCGACAGGTCGACCGAAGGGCTGGCAGCTTTCTCCAAAGACGGTTCTGGCTGAGCGATGGCCGGCGCGGATGGAGGTTCTGGCGCCGCGGCGCTGCTGCCTGATAGTCGCGGCGTCGCGGCGCCAGAACCTCCACTCGCTCCTGAGGGAAGCGAAAGCTGCCGGAATAAATCCTCCAGCGGCAGCAGCCGTTGCATATGGACCAGCTTCAGCAATCCAAGTTCAAGGTGGAAGCGCTGCTCCTGCCGGTAGCCGAGATCGTCGAAGGTTCGCAGCATGGAATTCAAAAACCGCGTCAGATCCTCTTCCGAAAATGCCGCTGCCACCCTCTCCGCACGCGCTCGCTCTTCGTCGGAAACTTGCAGCAGGTCAGAGTCCGTCCCAGCCAGCCGCGCCATCAGGCAGTTACGCTGAAAGCGCACCATCTGCCGCGCAATTTGCTGCGGACTGTTACCAGCGTCCATCAGTTGTGCCGCTTGCTCCAGCATGGAGGCGGCGTTCTGCTCCTTCACCGCTCCCATCATGTTTTCAAACACCTGATTTGAAACGGTCCCCATCAGCGAGCGAATCTGCGAGGCTTCCAGAGTATGTGCGCCATTGACCAGGGGCGCGCTGGCGATTGCCTGGTCCATGATGGATAGCGCGTCGCGCATAGAGCCGTCGCCAGCCTCGGCAAGCAGAGATAGCGCGGCCTCGTCGACGCCAACCGATTCTTTTTCCGCGATGCTGCGCAGTTGCGCCACAATTTCCTCAAACCGCACAGCATGAAAGCTGAAGTGTTGGCTGCGCGAGCGGATGGTCTGTGGAATGTCCTCCGGTTGCGTAGTCGCCATCATGAAGATCACGTGCGCCGGCGGCTCTTCCAAGGTTTTCAACAAAGCATTGAAGGCGGCGTCGGTGATCTGGTGGGCTTCATCCAGGATGTAGATCTTGTATTTATCCCGCGCCGGGCTATAGCGAGCGCCTTCCCGCAGTTCTCGAATCTCGTCGATGCCGCGATTGGTGGCCGCGTCAATCTCAATGACATCCATGGCGTTGCCGGCGCGAATTTCCGTACACGCATCGCACACTCCGCAAGGTTCCGGGGTCGGGCGCTCCGCCGTGGCCTGGGGGGTGCGGCACTGCAGGGCCATGGCAAGAATGCGGGCGATGGTGGTTTTGCCGATGCCGCGATGTCCGCTGAAAATGTACCCGTGCGCAATCCTGTCCTGCGCCAGCGCGTTCAAAAGCGTCTGCGTCACGTGGTCTTGTCCGATGACGTCTGCGAAGCGCTGCGGACGGTATTTGCGCGCTAAAACCTGATAAGCCATAGGGTCGTCGAGTGGAATATTTCGAAGTGTGTGGCCAGTTGACCTGCCCTTCGATTGTAGCGCTTGAGCCAGATACCGGGATGCCGCCGCGCCCCGATGACGAACGGGATTTTTGTCTATTCGTCCGCGCGCTTGTTTGACGATTGCCGTGTCGCGAGGGCTACTTTCCGCGGGTTTTTTTCGCGCGCTTTGGGCTGGCTGTGGATTTTCTTTGCGGGGAAGCTGGGGAACTCTTCCACTGCCGCTTTCCGGAAGTTTTCGCAGGCTTTGCTGAGTTTTTTAGGGGCGACGCCGTTCGCGCCTGTTTCTTTTTTGCGTCAGCTTGTGACTTGGCCTGTTTCAGCGCCAGCCGTTTGCGGCGTCGCAATTCTTCCGCGGAATACATGGAGCCACGACAACGTTTCGCGCCACAATTGCAAGGGGCTTCTTCGTCGTCGCCGTCGTACAGGCAATAGTCGTAGCAAAGCTCTTCGCGGGCGGCGATATCGCGGATGGCCATAATCCAGACGCGGCCATCGATTTCCTCTGTTTCACAGTTCGCATCACAGGAGTGATTGATAAACATGGCGATGCCGTGGCCATCAATCACCTTGGAGCCGTCGCCAATGCCGAACAGATACGTGATCGGCTTGTTTTCGTAGCGGCGGTCGGCCTCTTCTTTATCGATGATGGGGCCGGTGTACTCCACCACGCGGGTACCTTTCGCGATGGGCGTGGTGGTGTAACAGCCGGCGGCGTGGATCAGGGAGGAGCGAACAATGAGGCCCATACTATGTTGGAAGCAGAACTAGGAGTATAGCAGCCATGAGGCGGCCAATTTTTTACCGCTGAGGATAATTCGCCTACCCAAACGGGCGAAAAAACGTCCAGAATAGTAAGTATGGAGTGTTCGAAAGAGTCACGCCGCAGGGTTCCCATGCTGGCCGCGATGCTACTGTTGTTTGCAAGCGCGATCGCATGGGGGCAACAGGGCAGCCAGGGTCCTCCGCCCGATGCTCCATCGGCGAATGCCCAGAAGCAGTCGTCTCCGTCCTCGTCCTCCACGCAGACAAAGACGGCGAAGCCGCAGAACTCCGCAAAGGGCGGCTCCAAATCAACGCCGCAAGACGATCCCGCCGCCAGTAATCCATTTCCCATGGCGCAGTCGGAGGCAGCGGCAAAGGCAGGCGCACAACAGCCGGCCCAGCAGTCCACCGAGCCAATGCACAACAGTTCTTCTCCGAATCCAGGCCCGCCATCGCCCGAGACAACAACTCCAGGTCCAAATTCTGGGCAATCCTCACCGGCAAAAGACAATCCGTTCCCCGAGGCGCAATCGAAAGCGGCGGCGAAAGGAGATGATAACGAAGGGGCCGCAGCAGGAACGGGAAATTCTCAAGGGTCTGGAATTCCGCAGCCCGGTTCAGCGGCCTCGAAAGGCGGCTACAGTTCCAGCGATGCACATTTGCCGGAGCCGGACGTGGGAGAGGGAAATCTCGGGACACATCCGAAGTTGGATTCATACACCCGCGACCAAAACCCGGATGGACGAGTCGACGACGACCTGAACACCGCCGACCTTTACATAAAGAATGGAAATTATCGGGGCGGATACATGCGCTATCAGGATGCGCTGCAGTTTGATCCCACGAATGATACCGCGTTGTATGGGCTTGCCGATGCGCTTTGCAAGGAAAATCAAACCAGCGAAGCCATGGCGCACTTCAAAAGCTACGCAACCAACAATCCGCAGGGAAAGTATGCGAGAAAAGCCGAGAAGATGCTGGCGCATCCGGAAAAATGCATGCACAACCGATGAGTTAGTGGAAGGTTGACAGGTACCACGCGATCGCCTGCCTTCCGATGAAAATGGAAGCGATGCCGGCTGCGGCGAGAAAACTTCCAAATGGAATGCGATCGGAGCCACGAACTTTTCGTACTACCAGCAGAACAACGGCGAACAGAGCTGCAGCCAGTACGCCCACAAAGAACGCAAATAACGTGACCGCAAGTCCCGTGAATGCGGCAATCATAGCCAGCAATTTTACATCGCCCAAGCCGAGCCCCTCGCGGCGCCGAACCAGCCGATATAGGGTCCAGACTATCAACAACAGGGCGGCGGAGATGGCCGTATCTCCCAGCACATGCATCGCCACGCGCGAGTGAAGTTGATTTCCGGGGGCAAACACTCGAAGCAGAAACGCGGCTCCAATTCCGGGCAGCGTAAACGCATCGGGCAGCAACATGGTTTGCCAATCCATCACGGCAAGGCCCAGCAGAAGAAAACAGGCTACTGCGTCAACCAATGTTTGCCAGGTCGCGCCCGTGTGCAGCACACAACCGACAAATAGCGCCACTGTGCCGAGTTCGACCACGGGATACTGCAGTGAGATATTTGCCTTGCAAGCGCGGCAGCGGCCTCGCAGCCAGAGCCAGCTGATGACCGGCACATTGTCCCGTGCGCGGATTGGCGTGTCACAGTGCAGGCAATGCGACGCGGGCATCATGATCGATTGATGCTTGGGCAGACGAACGATGCAGACATTCAGGAAGCTGCCAAACGTCAGGCCAGCGACAACGGCCGCCGTGATCAGCGCCCAAACGGGAATGGAAGAGAAAACAGACACGCAGCCGCAGTATACGCAGGGCAGCGCCAATCTACTATCATCCCCGCGCGACCAGTCTAAGATGTGGAACATGACCTTATCGGAAAATCGATCCTCCCATCCGGAAATTTCGCGGACATCCGGTGTCGCTTTGTCTCGGCCCACGTCCCTGGAAGCATCCTTCGCACGCGCGGCGGCGATCATGGCGCAGCTGCGCGCTCCGGGCGGCTGTCCATGGGATCGTGAACAGACCTTCGATTCAATCCGGCGGTACACGCTCGAAGAAACCTACGAAGTCCTAGACGCCATTGAACGCAAGGACTGGACCGGCCTAAAGGACGAGCTGGGAGATCTATTGCTGCAGGTGTTGTTTTACGCCGAGATGGCGCAGGAAGCGAAGTTGTTCACGTTGCAGGATGTGACGGACAACTTGAACGAAAAATTGATTCGTCGTCATCCGCATGTGTTTGCGAATCGAGAGGGAGTGGAAACCTCGGCGCAAGTGCTTCAAAATTGGGAAGAGATCAAGAAATCTGAACGCGCAAATGAGACAAGTGAACGCGAGGCTTCGCTGCTGGACCAGGTGCCTCGATCGCTGCCGGCGCTCATGGAGGCCAGCAAGCTGGGTAGCAAGGCAGCCTCGATCGGCTTCGATTGGAGCGAGGCGGCGCCGGTGTTCGACAAGCTGCAGGAAGAGCTGGACGAATTGCGGCAGGCGATGGCCTCTGGCGAAAAGAAGGCGCAAGAGGAAGAGCTCGGCGACGTGTTGTTCACAGTCGTCAATCTGGCGCGCAAATTAGATCTGCAATCGGAATTTGCGTTGCGCACATCGAATGCAAAATTCCGGCGAAGATTCGCCGCGATGGAGGCCTCTGCTGCGACGGCGGGGTCGATGGCCGACCTCGGTCCAGAAGGCATGGAGAAGCTTTGGGCTCTTGCAAAAACAGATGAACGAAAGGGATCTACCAGTGAGTAAAGCGGCTGAGACGATTGAAGTTCGCAAGATAGTTTCCATTCCAGACATGGAGGCCTGTGTCCAATTGCAGCAGTCGGTCTGGCAGTTTCGCGATCTGGATATTGTTCCGCGCAGAATGTTCGCCGTTGCCAACGCAATTGGGGGCCAGGTGATGGGCGCTTGGGCTGCGAATAAACTGATCGGTTATGCGTTGTCGATTCCTGGGTTGCGCGACGGCCGCCCGTATTTCCATTCGCACATGCTGGCCGTGGCGCAGGAATATCGAAACCGTGGAGTAGGAAAAATGCTAAAGCTTGCACAACGAGACGATGCGCTCGCGCGTGGAATCGAACTCATAGAATGGACGTTCGATCCCTTGGAAGTAAAGAACGCATTTTTCAATATCGAAAAACTCGGCGCGATCGTTCGACGCTACACCCCTGATTTTTATGGTGCTTCCACATCGCCGTTGCATGGTAATCTTCCCACGGATCGACTCCACGCAGAATGGTGGTTACGCACTGCACGCGTGTGCGCGCTGATCGCAGGAGAAGATCTGCCAAAACATTCCATAAATGAAACTATCACTGTTACATATTCTCGCCCCCGCTCGGTTGGCGCGCTCCACCCACTCCCCGCGTTGGCGTTAGAATCATTATTGAAGCTCAGGCGTGAATTCACCATGGCTTTTGCCGCAGGGCTCACCGTGTTGCGGTTTCAAAATCTGTCGGGCGAATCGGCTTGCTACCAACTTGGTCACTGGAACGAAATGAGTGAGAGCGTCGACAAGTAGTGTAGCGATCGATCGAAACGCAGTGCGAAACTGCTGCGATCGCGATTGAGAGTTTCGGAGGAGTGTTTGTGAAGATTGAAAGTGTGGTCTTGCGCGAAATTCGAATGCCGCTGCTGCAGCCGTTTGAAACCAGTTTTGGACGCACCACCGAGCGCCGCATCCTGTTGGTGGAAGTGCAGTCTGAAGGAGTGACCGGTTGGGGAGAGTGCACAGCCGGAGAACACCCCAGTTTTAGCGGAGAGTGCACGGATACCGCATGGTTGATGCTGACCAATGAATTGATTCCGG
>JAJXZK010000293.1 GCA_021780095.1 Acidobacteriota bacterium
GATCGTCTTGCCCGGAACTGTGCCTTCTACGCCATCCACCAGGGAACATAGAACACATCCGACTGTTTTCTGCTCACGCTTCTCGTCCATCCAACCATACCGTTGCAGTACCCATTCCCAGCCGATTCGATTTGCAGGCCCGGTTACGCTTTGGACTATTTCGCGGGCCTGTCCGTGACCTGCTTGCAATAACGTCGGCCAAAGGATCGGCGAGGAATCATTATCCGCTTCCAAAGCGGTACCCATCAAGCGCGAATTCAGTCGAGGACAAACTTCACTTCCGCCGATACGTAATCCCTCGAAGTGGCTGCCGGCAAATGAGATGCTCGCCGCGCTCCCCTCCCGCGGATGCTCTACGGATATTTGCGACACAATCCGGTCTGCTGTGACGATTTCGAGAATGTTCAATCCTTCGACTACGGAGGTTACCTGCGTGGACCATGGACCATCCTCGGCAATCGCACGACCGGATGCCCGCGTATAGGCGGAACGGCAGGAGATGATCTCCCTGAAATTGAAGACTTCCATCCGGTGCGTTACATGACCGCCCACTGGGGGCAGGGAGATTGAGGATACACCCGGAACGGCCGCTTGAAATGGCTCTTCAATGAAGCCGCCAAGCGAGTTGGCATCTGCGTGGTAATAAAACACTTTTTGGGCGTTGGATTGCATCTCCCCTCCTTGATGCGCAAATGTTATTTCTGGGTATTCAGGACGAAGCTGTACCGCACCAGGTCGGCTGGAGTTTCCGAATTGGAAGGAACCGCATTTCCCCGCACAAGCAGGGAGTATTGGCCATCCATCCTGTCTGCCGCCGGAATGGTGATTGAAATGGAATCTTTTGCCTGTTGCGCAGAGACCTGGACCTGCCATGCGAGCTTGCCAGCTGGAGAATACAGCGAACATGTATAGGCGGAAAAACGATCTTGCGTCGGGATATCCATGAGCAATAGGAACGGATGGCCAGGCGGGACAGTTATGGATGGAATTGCACCGCCGCGGGTGGCCCCACCAATCAGTGAGAGGGTGGGCAGAATTTCTGGCGAACTGAATTGTGCGATTTTCTGATGTAATCGCGGAACGACCACTGCGTTCTGATACGTGATGAAAAGCAGGCAGGCCGCCAATGCCAGCATGACAAAGGCAGGCCGCCAGAGCCACGGGCCTCCTGTCTTTGGGACAGCGACAGGCATCCGTTTCGCGGCGGAAGCAGCCTTGAATTCGGCCTTTGCCGCATCCAAGAATGCGGTCGTAGCGCGCAAGTCGATCGCGCACTCTGAGCATTCGAAATAGTGCTCTTCGAATTCGGCGCGCAACTCGGGCGTCAATTCGTCGAGTGCATATTTCTCCACCGTCATCGACTGCGTTGCATCCTGATGATTCATCAATCACGTCCTGCTTCTATAGTGCCAAATCCTGCACAAACGTTACATCTCCTTTAAAAAGAGTCCTTTTCACCCACCTGCTGCAGATATAAAGACTTAAACGACTGCTTTGCGCGGTGGACCAGTACCCGGAGATATTCTCGGTTGATTCCAAACTCAGCGCAGACAATATCCTTGTCACGCTCATCCAGCAGTACCGCCTCCAGCAGGTTCCGATCCCGCTCGGTCATCTGATTCAGAATCCTACGCACGGCCTTTGTTATGTCCTCTGTTTCCAGCATGCTGAGCGCAGTTGGCCCCTGATGAATGAACACCGTTTCCGGTTCTTCATCCAGGCTCGATTCCTTTTTGCTTTTGGAACGATAGTGTTCCAGCAGAACGTTATTGCAAATGGAATTCACAAAAGCTCCCAGTCGGTCCGCTTGTCTGACGCCGCCTTCGGCTCGCAACAGGCCAATGACCCGGGCAAAGGTCTCTTGGCGCACATCTTCGATCGCCTCGCTGGAGCTCAATCGGGACCGCAGCTTCAACCGGATGAGTTCACTGAAATAGCTCACGAAATGGGCTTCGACTCGAGCATCACCCGATCGAAGTTTTTCGACATAGGATGCGTCAAACGTGAAGAACTGCACGCGCCGTTCCTCCGATTCCGCTGAAGCCTAGGCCCCAATCTTACACACCGGGAGGAACTGCGCACAAATATCTATATGGTTGAAGAGTCGCTTCGTCCTGCGTTCTTGGAGGACTGCTGGATTGCGGCCATCTGATCGCATCGATCCAAAAAATCCATCACGTTGTCAAACAATGTTGCACGGTGGAGAAAAACGGCCGCATTTGACATGGCACTGTCGTTCGCATCGGGAAACGAACCTGTTTCCTGGGCTTCGCTTTCATGTGTGCAGGCATTTCGCGCCGCTGCAATCGCGCGACCCGGCAGAATATTTTTCGCTGGATCTACTTGCCCGTTCGCAGAAAACTCTCTGTCGAATCGCGCCGCATTGCTTTTCGAGAGAACCGAACCAGAAGAATCTGCAAAGGAGGCAATGTCGTAATTGTTCCGATAAGAACGAGGCGGGTACTTCCGATGATTTGTGGATCTCATGTAGGCAACCCTCTACGGCTGGATAGTGAGCGTTGGGTGGATAACGTTACAAGCTACAAAATGGATGTCACCGAAATAATTGCGCTACTGAAATAAATAAAGCAGAGCTTCATCAGGAGGAGTCGGTAGACCTCTAGCCGGATTTGTATTTCGACTCCTGCGAAAACGACGAAACGCGGCCGCCCCCTCCGTCACCCTGCACTATTGCCGGCCATTAAGAAAAATGTTGGGCGTCGTGAAACGCTTTCGCCCACCCGCACACTATCAACTCAGTGGAGATGGACTGAGCCAGATTCTCCAATATCTGAGTTTCTCTACAACTTCAATCAGCAAGTTGTCCAAATCCGCCTGTTCCAGGGGAGTGACTATGGGATATACCGACCATTGCGACCTCTACGCTGCCGTCCATGAGGACGGTATCAACCTCGTTGCGCAACATGTTATGCGACAACGTCCGTCGTGGTTCAACTACGCGACGCAATACGTCAGCGATCATCCACAACTTGCCTGCGTGCCGGTGGCGCATACCCTAGACGTTACCCACTACAACAATCCGCTCTTCAAGGTTGTCAGCCCGGTTCCGATTCTGGGCGCAGACTCTCCACCGGTAGGACTCAATTTCTGCGTGCAACTGGTTAAGGCCGAGGTGGACTTTCATCCGGGCAAGCTAGTCACACTGCCGCCGGCGCTGAGTCCGCCGCTCGCCGCGCAGCATCTGGCCCTCCATGTGAAGATTTGCGGCGGAATGGACTGCCCGAGCGAGTTCGTAAAGGGATTTCTGCCGACACCAGCTTACGGCGAAGCGACCTACAGCAAGCAGCTACAGGAGGTGGTGCCGCCCACCCGCAAATTGCTCTGCTTCTGCCTGGATGCTTACATCGTGGCCCACGTCGCGGTACAGGCTATCGCTGGAAAACCCTCTCTGGTGGGAATCGTCGACGACGTGGATGTAGTCGGAATTGAGCCGAAAGGGCTGTCCGAAAACATCAACTGTTACCTGAAGACGACCTTCGAATTGATGTTGAAAGAAAAGCTGATCTTCCCAATCTCCACTATGCTGTTCGACCTGCCGCTGTTGACCCTGGCCACCATTACGGCCCAGCTCACTCCGAATCCTCCCATCCCTCACAACCCTGCAATTGAGGACGATCAATTGAAGGTATTCATCTCGATTACGGTGGCGCCATGAGCCATATTACGATCGCAGCATCCGCCAAAGCCTTTCAGCAGTTGTTCAATGAAGTGGAGAAGAATTTCAGCTTTAAGAAGTCCGATAACGCCAATTTCGGGCCCTTCTCCGCAGGTTATTCCGTTGAGGTGCACCTGTCTGGCGGCAACCTGCAGTTGAACAATGACAATACTCTCGAGCTGCAGAACGTCGATATCGTCTTCGGAACGCTCGACTTTAATCTCTGTCTCGACCTGCCTGGGTTCTGCATTCCCAGTTTCTGCATCGTTCCCGATCCATGGAACGGATGTCTGGTGGGCTTCCCCGGTTTCTGCATTGGCGGTCCCATCTGCGTTGATCTGAACCTCTCCGGTCTTACATCTCAGATCACCGACCTGAAGGCAAGTCTGGTGCCCAAATACTACGTCGATCCGGCGCGTCAGGCCGGTTGGACGGATCTGGATGCGGAGCTGAACGGCCACTCCAACCAATGGCAGATCTACATTGACCCGGTTTGGGTGAATGTTGCGCTGATCGACGTGCCGGCGACCATTGACAACATTCTTGTCAATGCCATCAACACCGCGATTCACAATCTGTTTCCGTCGTGGCTGCCGGGTTGGGCGGTTGATTTGATCATGGCGTTCCTTGGACCGATCATCGACCTGATCACCGGCCTGCTCGGCATTACAACCAGCATCGCCGAATGGCTCTCCAACTTGCTGGGGAATGTTTTCGGCCTGGTGGCCCTGCTGGAGACTGCGATCGCAGATTATTTTGCCAGCAAGTATCCGCTCTATCAATTCGAAGATCCCTTCCCGATTCTTCCAGCAGGTGGAGGGCTCATTCCGGTCAAGATTCCGATTCGGAACCTGGCCGCAACCATTGACTCACAAGAAATGATCGTTCAAGCGAATGTGGGTGCATAGCCATGAAAATGACCTTTGACCAGAATCTCTTTACACAAGTCGGATTGGACAGCGGCTCTCTCACCATGCTGGGGGGCGTGACGCATCGCTTTATGGAAGCCGGCCAATACCGAGGCGTCGTCTATCGTGGCCGCGAAAGCATTGGCAAGTTCTATATCAACGTGGACAAGAACAGCCCGATCGCACAGGCGAACATTGATCTCGCCGCTTTCGACACCACCCTGCCTGCACCGGCGACTACCGCAAGTGGTACTAACTGCGGTTGCCAGGCAAGTGGCACCAAGGCGGAGAGCGCGTTCGAGGTGAACCCAAAGGGCTATGCAGTGTTCCACGTCTCCGCGGGTGCTGGCGGCTATGCGGTTCGTGTCAGCAAAACCGCCGAAGATCCCAAGCAGCAGAATCAGTTCGACAGTCGCGAACTGAAATGCGAGGACATCTTCTCAGCTGTCATCCTGCGACCCGGAACATATTCCGCGTCGAATGGGCTGGATGCGAAAGCAAAAGGCAAGATCACGGTCGGCTATCCGAAGATCGGGAAAACAGCCTATCGCCCTCCGAGCCCGGCCAAGATAGTCTGCTCCGAGGGCGGTTTTGAGCCCGCCAACGTGGAACTTCAACCTGGCCAGGCCGTGCTGTTCCAGGCGAATGCGCCCTCTCGCATCACGCTTGAACTGATGAAAGCGGATGATGGACCCTCTGCACGACCGGAACATACGCGCGCCGGCTGGAAGAAAGCAGAGTGATTTGCCTCACTGCACCGTCCTCGCGTCCTGCTTAACATCATGTCCACGGAAGTGGAAGCCTGGGGCTGACGCCACCAGCCCTGCAAGAACAAAAAAAAAGCATAGGGGGTTTGGAGTGGCCACGACAGATGATCTTCCGAGCCATGATCGCGTTGAGTCATCCTGGTATGAACTGATCGCCAGACAGCTGGGGGCGCTCATTCCCAAAGTGGGGATCGAGGAGGTATCGGCGCAACTCTACCAAGCGTATGAACTGATTTGCCGAACTTCCCTTGGCTGCCCGGTCGCGCCCGGAACGCGCTCCTCGCGACTAAACCTCGATGGTACTCCAATCCAGTTTGCTCTAGCCCTGGGCCACCCGACGGTGCCGCTGCAGTTCTTGAGCGAGGCCGGCAATCCCGACATGTCGCATTCCGAAGCCCGGGAGTTCATCGACGAAACCGTGCGCGCACTTTCAGGATTGCTGCACCTGCGCGGAGATCTCGATTCCATTCTCAACCTGATTC
>JAJXZK010000264.1 GCA_021780095.1 Acidobacteriota bacterium
CCTCGCGCGATCAATTTCAACGGAACAAAAATTGCGCCGCTGCACAGTGTCGCGACCCGGGCTAACATCCCGTTTCGAAACGCCGCCCTTATGAAGAGCGCTCCACCCAGCGTATTGCGGGGCAACCTGTCTGGTGGATTCGCCGGACAGAATCGGGCTCTGGCGGGGAATCGAGCGCTAGGGGGGAATCCTGCTCTGGCGGGTCGGCTTCCAAATGGGATTCGCGGAGGGAACGGACTCCACGGAACCTCACGGCAGATGGGGGCTCCATTGTTCAATAGCCCGCGCGCAGCCAATGCGGCCGCATTTCAAAACCGCAGCGCGTTCGGCAACCACGCGACCTTTGGTAGTCACGGTAGCTACCATGGGACCACTCCCTCTTTCGGTTCCGGCTTCCGCGGAGGTTCCTTCGGCGGTGCCCGCAGTTTCGGCGCGGGTGGCTTCCATGGTGCCGGTGGTGGCTTCCACGGTGGCGGTGGAGGAGGCGGCTTCCATGGTGGTGGTGGTTCCTTCGGCGGCGGTGGCGGGGGCCATGCTGGTGGCGGCGGTGGTGGAGGAGGCGGCCATCACTAACCAAAACTTTAAGTGAATTTAGAAAGCCGGCGAGCGAATCGCCGGTTTTCTTATTTACACGTGATTTGCATGTAGTTTGCGAAAGATTGAGGCCATCGTCTCCAGCGAAACGGCTTCTGCGCGGATATCCGGCCTCAGCCCGGGCTCCTCAATCGCGGCAAGTATGTCGGCCGTTTCGGCGATCCGCGCGCTTTTTAAATTGTTGACGAGCGTCTTTCGCTTCTGGCGAAAACACAGTTGCAGGAACCGCATGAATGCCGTTCGGTCCACCTGCAATTCTTCAAAACGAGGGTGCATTTCCAACCGCACAACGGCGGAGGACACGCCCGGTACCGGTGTAAACGCCTCCGGCGGTAGCGAAAAAAGTTTTTCTACGTGTCCGTGCATCTGCGCGGTTGCAGAAAGAACTCCGTACGCACGGGTCCCGGCAATCGCTGCCAATCGATCTGCAACCTCGTCCTGCACCATCACGACCGCACGCGAAATCGATGCCGCCTGTGCGAACAGGTGCAACAGAATGTCGGACGTAATGTAATACGGTAAATTCCCCACGACGATCATGGGCGCATCGCCTACGATTCCGGTCATGACACGCGCGCTCGCTAAATCCAGCTCTAAAATATCTGCCTGCAAGATTGCTACATGGCCAGCGGATTTCCATCTTTCGGTCAACCGGGGCGCCAGTGCTCGATCCAGCTCGACCGCAATCAGTTGCTGCGCGCGCGAAGCCAGCAAGTCAGTCAGCGCACCTCGGCCGGGGCCAATTTCCAGCACCGTGCTCGCGGAAATATCTCCAAGCGCCTCGACGATGCGTTGTCGTGCGCTGGGGTCGGTGAGAAAATTCTGGCCGAGCTTAGGTTTCTTCTGGGACATGCCGTCGAGAGGTCTGCGTGATTGTTCGCCCGGTACCAGGTAAGATCGAACTGCTCTAGAATAACCCTTCCTGCGAAGGATTCAGCACCGCGCTGATCACGACATGGACCTGAGCGCATCGAACCTTTGTAGGAAGTCAGGAGAGCTGAATTGCGAGTTGGTCTGATGACGCGGGAATATCCGCCCAATGTATACGGCGGCGCTGGGGTGCATGTCGAGTATCTGAGCCGCGAACTGGCGAAGAGAATCGAAGTTGAAGTCCATTCCTGGGGCGATCAAAAGTTCGACGATGGCAGCCTGCACGTGCGCGGGGCGGAGCCGTGGGAGGCACTGGCACAAGGCACGCCTGAGAAATTCGATATGGCGCTGGCAGCCTTCAGCTTGAACCTGCTGCAGATGAAATCGCTTGCGAAGATCGACATCATCCACACTCACACCTGGTATGTCTCGATGGCCGGATTTCTGGCAAAGAAGTTGTTCAAGATTCCGTTCGTTCTGACCACGCACAGCCTGGAACCGCTGCGCGCCTGGAAGGCCGAGCAGCTGGGCAGCGGCTATGCGATGAGCTCCTGGATGGAGCGGACCGCGATTCTCGGCGCGGATGCGGTGATTGCCGTATCGCGTGGCACCAAGGCGGACATCCTGCGGGTCTATCCGGAGTTGGAGCCGGAGAAAATTCACGTCATCTACAACGGCATCGACCTCACCGAATATGACAAGATCAGCGACACGAGCGCGCTGACGAGATACGGTGTCGATCCGTCGCGGCCCTACGTTTTATTTGTTGGCCGCATCACGCGACAAAAGGGAGTCACGCATCTGGTGGAGGCGATCCGCTACTTGCCGCGAGATATCCAGGTGGTTCTATGTGCGGGTGCGCCGGACACGCCAGAAATCGCCGCCGAGATGCGCCAGAAAGTTGCCGAGGCCAAGGCCACCCATCCGCACGTGGTGTGGATTGAAAAGATGGTGACCAAACCGGAAGTGATTCAGCTCTACAGCCACGCGCGCGTCTTCTGCTGTCCCTCGGTGTATGAACCATTCGGCATCATCAATCTGGAAGCGATGGCGTGCCATGCTCCGGTAGTCGCCAGCGCCACTGGTGGAATCCTCGAAGTTGTGGTCGATGGCGAGACCGGCTGCCTGGTCTCATTTGCTGCGGATCCGACGACAGGCTTTCCGTCGAGCCCCGACCAATTTGCGCGAGATCTGGCCGCGAAGATTTCCGACCTTATGAACGATCCGGAAAAATGCAGGCAATTTGGCGAAGCCGGTCGCAGGCGGGTCGAAGAAAAGTTTGCCTGGTCCGCCATCGCCGATCAAACCATCCACCTCTACGAGCGGTTGATCGAGCTTCACAAGAAGTGAAAGTGTCCTGCGTCGAATTACTCGGCTTATCGATTCCCAGAAATGCTGTTCTGCCGTCGGAATCGCATCCACACATACATCGGTAGCCCCAGCGCAATGACCACCAGCCCTCCGATGGAATTATGGAGATTGCTGAGAAAGATATACGTAATTACCAACAGTGCCGCAGCCACAAATACTGCGGGTAGCACGGGATAGCCGGGAACTCGATAGGGTCGTTGGCGATCCGGCTCACGTACGCGAAAAACAAATACCGTTGTCGCCGTCAGCATGTAAAACAGCCATTCCCCCAGTAACGCCAGCTCAAACAGCGCCTGAAATCGTCCCACCATCAGCAACAGCACGGTCGACATCGCCGCCTGTACTTTCAGCGATACGGATGGGCTTTCAAATTTGGGATGAATATACGCCATCGAGCGGAAAAAAATTCCATCGCGAGCCGCGGCATAGGGAATGCGCGCCCCGGAAAGAACGGTTCCATTCAATGACGCAAGGATGCTGATCGCCATGCCGATGGAGACCAGTCCCGCGCCCCACGCGCCCACAGCAAGGAGCATGGCATCGGCGGTCGGACGCGGAGAGTTGGCGATCGCGGTTCCGGGCAACAAGTATCCCGTGGCGGCATTGGTCAGCATATAGAGCAGAGCCACCAGCAAAACCCCGGCGACAAGTGCAAGTGGAATCGAACGTCCCGGGCGCTTGATTTCGCCGGCGACCATGTTCAGATCGTTCCATCCGTCATATGCCCACAACGCAGCGATCATGGCCACCGTAAATCCAGCGATACCGCCTGTTGCTCCATGGAAGATTGTCGAAAAATTTCCGCGATGGCCCAGAGGGCTGTGGAAGCAAAAAACCACAATGGCTGCAATCAGCGCGACCTTCAGCAGCGTGAAGACCAATTGAAATTCCCCGGCGCGTCGCAGTCCCAGGTAGTTCAATCCTGTGATGAGCCATACCACACCGATGGCTACAATCTGTCCCCATTCCAACCGAAACGGATGCAGCAGCAGCGGCTGCCCAAGCCAGGTCAGCAATGAAAATATTCCCAACACACGCACCAGGCCAATCGCACTACTGGCGATGGAGGCGGGCTTGGCCAGCGAGAACCAGGTCCACATGTACAAGAACGATGGCAACTCACCATACGCGTCGCGGAGATACACATATTCGCCGCCCGCGAACGGACGCATTGCCGCCAGTTCCGCGTAGGTCATGGCACCAAAAAGGGAAAGAATGCCGGCTGCAATCCACGCCAGGTAGACCAGGTTGGAGGAGCCGGCGGCCCGCATCATCTCTTTTGGAACAAGGAAGATGCCGCTACCGATAATCGTGCCGGCAACAATGGCCGTCGCCTGCCATGGACCCAACACGCGCGGCAGCGTGTGCACAGTATCGGTATTTTGATCGTGAGAGGGGCTGTTTCCAGCGATCGTGTGCATGCTGGTTACTCTACCTCACATGGAGACTGCACCGCGTGTCCACAAATTCGCAGAGGCAAATTTTCCTACTTCTGCGGAGGGAACGTTCTTTTCGGATGTCGAACTATGGATGCTCCGCTTGTTCCAGGACTTCAGCCAGCAAATGAATCAGTTGCCATTGATCCCAGGCGCGGGGCTTGCTGGGGTTGGTGCTGACGTGCGAAATCAGCGGGCTGATCAGCATCCCCTTCAGGGTTCCGCGTGGCAAATCCTCTGCCAGCCATTCCACTTCGGCAAAGGGAATCAGCTTGTCCCCGCGCCCATGCAGCAGATACACCGGCACGTGCAGGCCCGCAAGGTGCCCATCGGGAGACACAGCAGCCATTTTCGCAGCATGCTTTTTGTTGGAGGCGAACAATGCCGCATCCTCTTGCTTCGGGTCGAGGAGTTTTTCATACTCGCTTTTCTGCGCCACTGTCAGGTTGGTAATCAACTGCGTTTCGAGTGCCGAATCTTCAAAGAGACGCGCGCGCAATACAGGACGGATCGCGGCGACATCGGCCGCAGGAACAAAATCTTCAAGGTGCTCGTACTCCAGCACCCAAGGGCCGTAGTTATTCGGCTTGGCGCGTTCCACATCTCCATTGGGAAGGGGATCGGCTTCGGTCGCATAGAAGGTGGCCACACGCAGGAGATCGTCATGCGCACCTACGGAAAACACAAAAGAAACTTCATTTGAAAACTTAGGTTTTGCGGCTGCCATCAGTGCCAGTCCGCCAGAAAAACTCAGGCCCATCAATCCCACCGGATGACCTGTGGTGTGCTGCAGCCATTGCACTGCATCGCCAATCTCCTGCACATCGGACGGTTGAATCCGGTAATCGCGGCTATCGGATAACTCCGGCGTCAATACCCGAAGGCCACAAGCAGATATGGACCTAGCGAAAGCCATCAGACGAGGCTCATCCATCCCCAGATAATGAATGCCAGGCACCAGAACCAGGCCGGGTGCATTTGGCGCAGGAGTTGGCGTGTATAGCCGCGCTTGTACTTCGCCTGCGGCGGAGGGAATCGCGAGTATCTTTGTGGTCACCGGCATGGCGGCGATCGATTGCAGCAGGTGCGGCACAGGTTTGCCGTCCAACTGATCGAGAATCGCAATCGCCTGCATATGGGCGCGCGTTTTTGGCCAAAAAAGAACTGGCAGCAGAAGGAGAAATGTCAGGCAAGCTACAAAAATAAAGAATGCGCGTCGAACAGGTCCAGAGGAGGTTTTGGAATAGGGTGAAGCGTTCACTCTTTCAGTTGTACCAAAGTTGGGCGAGGCGCTGGATCAGATCTCCAGGATCACCGGCATGATCAGCGGCCGCCGGCTGGTATTTTTCTGGATGTAGCGCTTCAGATCCTGACGGATTTTTTCCTTGATGACACCATAGTCGGCCTTCTCTTCTGCGCTGGAAGCTTCGAGCGTGGCTCCCACAACCTGCCGCGCCTGTTCAATCAAAGCTTCCTCGCCGGCAGCGAAACCGCGGGTCACAATCTCCGGCATACTCTCAACCCGGCCTGTGGTCTGGTTTATGGCAAGGATCGGCAGTAC
>JAJXZK010000143.1 GCA_021780095.1 Acidobacteriota bacterium
CATGTATTTCCAGATGGCCCGAAACCCACGGGACTGCGCTATTGCATTAATTCTGCTGCCTTGAGCTTTGAGAAGGAAACGTAAACCCGATGCAATCGCAGGGGCACACGGTTCGGACCCTCTGAACCGCCGGCAGTTCTGCGGCCTGCTTGCGTCCGCCGCCGGCGCCGCAATGCTTCCGGCGGCCATGGGCGCACAAAGTTGGCCTCATCATCCTCCAGACTGGCATCATTGGGGACCTCCCTGGCGTCGTCCCGTCGCCTCCTCGCGCATTCTTCAGGCTGGAGGTGCTCGCATTCAACTGGACTTCAGTCATGGGGACCTGGATCTGCCGCCGAATGCCATCATCGACTGGGTACAGCATGCCGCACAGGCTGTCAGTGTGTACTACGGGCATTTCCCCGTGCCGCGCGAGCGCATTCTGGTCGTCTTCGTCCCGGATCAGAGCGGTGTGTTCGGGGGCACGACATGGGGTGCCGTGGACGGGTTCCCTGCCTTCACGCAAATCCATGTGGGGCAGCACACCACGCAGAAGCAGCTCATTGCAGACTGGACGATGACTCATGAGATGGTGCATACGGCCTTTCCCTCGCAACAGGACTCGCATCACTGGATCGAAGAAGGACTGGCAACTTATGTCGAACCGGTCGCGCGCGTCCAGGCTGGCTTCCTGACAGCGGCAAAAATATGGGGCGACATGATGCGCGACATGCCGAAGGGCGATCCGCAACCTGGCGACCAGGGACTCGATCGCACGCACACATGGGGCCGCACATACTGGGGCGGAGCACAGTTCTGTTTGCTGGCCGACGTGACGATCAGGCAGAAGACCGCGAACCGCAAGGGCCTGCAGGACGCTCTCCGCGCCATCGTGAATTCAGGTGGGACAATCGATACCAACTGGCCGCTGACCAAGGCGCTCGCCGTCGGCGAAGAAGCGACCGGCACCACGGTTCTGACCGATCAGTACAACCGGATGAAAGACGCTCCTGTGCGGGTGGACCTGCAGGAACTATGGCGGGAACTTGGTGTGGGCCGCGGCGCAGATGGAAGCGTGCTGTTCAACGCGGCTGCTACATATGCCTCCATTCGCAAAGCGATCACGGATGTTCCGGACGCCTGAAGAAGGCACAGGAATGCCCGGGTAAACCAATACCCGGGCATGTGAACTTGCTTAAGCCTTGGTAATTTTGCCGCTCTTGATGCAGTTGGTGCAAACGCGCAGCCGACGGGCTGCTCCGTTCACCTTCGCCTTGACAGGGCGCAGATTGACATTCCAGCGCCGACGGGTAACGTTGTGCGCGTGCGATACATTGTTGCCGAACTGCGGACCCTTACCGCAGACTTCACAAACCTGTGCCATGACCTGACTCCAAAACCTTGTAATATTCGTGCGTACCGGAACCCGCTGTTTTGTGCCGCATGACGGCTCAAGCGGATGGAGCGGATACACTAGGGTGCCCGCTTTGGCGCCGAACTCCCAGTTTAGACGATTTGGAGGCCAGGCAGCAACCGGATTGCGCCATTTTCCGGCATCCTCCATTGACCCACAGCCATCGTTCCCGGTAAACTTGTCTAGTTTGGCGATTCTGCCTTTCGTCTCGGCGGGCATCCGCTCACTCTGACCTGATTAGTCCGGCGGAGTTCGAGCATAACGGGCCCAACGACCCGAGGCAAGCATGTATCCGCCCAGCTTGAGAGAAGTTTAGCGCGCCTGCGTGACGGGCGCTCGGAGGAACTATGTACGCGGTGATTCGCACCGGTGGGAAACAGTATCGCGTCGCCCCTGGCGATGTTGTGAAGATTGAGAAGGTCGCTGCAGGCGACAATGGACAGCTGGAATTCGGTGAAGTGCTCTCCTTTTCGCCCGAAGCCGGCACCGTGACTCAGCCTGCAGGGGCAAAGGTGTTGGGAACCGTGGTCAACGAGGGTCGTGGCGACAAGATCCTGGTCTTCCATTACAAGCGGAAGAAGCAGTACAAGAAACTGCAGGGACATCGTCAGGGCTTTACGCAGGTCCGGATCGACTCGATCCAGGTGGACGGCAAGAGCTACAGCGCGTAAGCAGAGATTCGAGCAAAGACAGAACAAGGATTCGAGACAATGGCACACAAAAAAGGATTAGGAAGTTCGAAAAACGGCCGCGACTCCAATGCGCAGCGGCTGGGCGTGAAGGCCTTTGGCGGCCAGTTGGTCACCGGTGGTTCGATCATTGTGCGGCAGCGTGGCACACCGCTGAAGCCCGGACAGAACGTAGGTCGCGGCAGTGATGATACCCTCTTCGCCAAGATCGACGGGCGGGTAAAGTTTGTGGATCGCGGGCGCATGGGCCGCTTTGTCGCTGTCGAGCCCGTAGCTTAACAAGCCAGAATTCGGGTCGCGTGGGGAACCAAAGATCCCTTGGAGGATCGGCTCCTGAGCGGGTTTCCTTCACCCAAATTTGAAGAGGCGCAGCTTCAAGCTGCGCCTCTTCTATTTGCTTATGATTTATCCGGGAAACTTGGGGTTTGAGAGAACCGCAGGTCTTTCTTATGACTTCAAGTTGAATGCTGCTTAGGGTTATGGCTGGCGAGGGGGAACGCCTGCGTCTGGAGTTTAAGACGGGGATTGGGGGATCCCCGTCCCGAATGCGAAGTCTATGAAGACTTGGACAGCAGGCGATCAACAACCTGCTCAACGTCCTGCAGGAAGAAGGACGAGGACTGTGTGCCGAGGGCCACATGCGCGGGGCGCTGCCCGAGGGCGCTGGCGATATCGTTCCAGCGAAGCAGGGGCGACGTAACCGGCAGGGTGATTGGGCCACGCTCTTCGGCCGGCTCGGGCAACGCGAAGTAGACGGTCCAAACCACGAGGGTGATGACCGAAGCCGACATGAGGAAGAGGTTCGCCAAGGACCAGATCGGGCCAGGCTTGGTCGACATAAGACTCATGATCAGATCGCCAGCCGCTTCAAGACCAAAGCCTAATCCGATTCCGAACACCCGGCCGCGGAAGGAGCGCCCCAGACTGTGCACGGAAAGTGCTAAGAAAGCGAGCAGACAGATTTCCAGTGTGGCCACACAGCGCATTAATTGCGTGTCAATAGTGGCAAGGTAAACATCTGTTGCGGCAAATTTATGCATCGGCAGAGCGTTCATTCCCAGGACCAGAACAACCGACACGATGCTTACCCAACGGAAAGCAATAAGGCCCAACCGCTGGAGACCAGGGACTGGCTCCATGACCGCCTTGAAGATCTCCTGCAAGACGAAGAAGATCGCTACCGCACCCAGTGCGTAGAGGATCCAGTAACTATAGATATAGGTAAACGTCTGCGTGCGAGCACTGACGGACAGGAAGTGACGCTCCTCAAGGACGAGGTAAAGAAACCCTTCCGTGAAGGTTCTGAGGCCGAGGTAAAAGGTCATCGCCGGAAACCGGCGAGACAACCCTGCCTTGAGCAATGCCATCAAAGCGATGATGTCAAGCCATGGTTCAACGTAAACCATGGAGTGAACAGCTGTAGAGATCCAGTTCATGGGCACACCGTCCGATACAGGCTCTTATCATAGCCCCGCCCGGCGTACCCAGCAACAGGAAAAATTCAGCCTTTTGTATGAATTTAAGGCATTTGCCTCTTGGTTCTTTTAGTTACCAATCTGACAGGTATTTGGTCCGCAAGCCGGGCTCGGCATACCGGCGTTGATGATCTGATGGCTCAGTGCGATGGACTGCGCTTTGGGTGAGTGGTTGGGAGCGAAACCAGCAACGAGACCCGCCACGGCAAGAGACAGAACGGAAGCACGCACAATGAGTTTCATGGTCAGTAACCTTTTCTAATTACTAAAAATTTGTCTGGATGTTCCCGACAACAAGGAGTATAGTTGTAAATTGGGGTTTTTGTGGCTGTGTTTGTTTATATATAAACTATGCAATAGTTTAATTACCCAGGTAATAGCATCTGCCGCATCCCTCTCCTCGCATCCCTCGACTGCAATTCACTTCGGATCGTCCTAACCTACGCTTATTAGGAATTTTACCTATATCGGGTGATCTTGGAAGCGTTTTGAGCACTTCCGACCTTACGAGAGTAAGGGCTGCGAGTTCGGATTCGGTGTGGCGATTTTCACAGAACAATATTTGCACTCATTTCTTGGCTCTTCGCAGCACGCGAGGTCTCAGGATCGCATGACTTATTACTATTTTTCCTGTTTTTGGTTACCTATTTGCAGCATGTTCAGAATGCAAGTTCGTGCTTCTAAAAGGGTTATCGGCTCAAGCGCGCCAAGTTCGTGCAAGCGCATGGGTTAGGGCTATGATCGTCTCGCATAAAGAGTTACGGCGAAGTTCCCCAGGATGCGGGCAGAGCCGGCGGACCATGTCATTCGCGATTTCGCCCGTGCAGGAATCTGACAATTTCTTCGAAAACGAGTTGCATGGTCGCCCATTTTGAAATTCGGCAACAAATTGCCCAGGCTGCGGGGCGTCATGAGGCGAGGTTTCGAGCCGGGGCGATTGCGCGTATGTTGCTGCTCCAATAAACAGGAAGAGGGGCTGCGCAACGCAGCCCCTCTTATTTTTCTTCCTACATCCATTGTAGCGAATCGCAAGGATTCAAATGCATTTCGGCTGCAGATTTTTGGTTCGTAGAATGAGCGGGTTGCGAGGAATTTTCGGGTTAAGGGGCTTGACAAGGGTACGGGGCAGCGCTTCGAGACACATCGACTCTGGTTTTGCTGCAGTCGTTCAGGTAGAAGTGGGTTTTGGTCACGTCGTCGGTGGCGATCAGCACTCCGTTGGCCCACACGTTGGTGTGCGCCAGCAACGGAGTCCCGCCGCTCA
Source organism: Acidobacteriota bacterium (assembly GCA_021780095.1). Next base: position 4,822 of record JAJXZK010000143.1, read on the forward strand.
TCGCGAATTCGCTCAACTGGTTCCCCGCCTGGTCGCGCACGTAGGTCCGTATCGTCGGACTGCGACTGCGCCCCAAACCCGTTCGTGGTCACATCGCAGCTAAACGTCGTGATCGGACCCTTGGCCACGCGCTGCCCGCCCGCGTCGTACACATAGCCGAACATCGTCGTCAGTCCGCCCGAGGTGTTCTCGACCGCACAGACCTGCCCTTCGGCGGAACTCGGAAGCCAGCTTCCTACGCCACGCCGGTCCCCATTACAGCAGTGCGTAAACTCTGAATCGGTCGTTCCTTCGCAGCGAAACGAGGCTCTAGTTCGTTTAGAACCTCGAACTTGTCCACGTAATCCATGAAGATGTCTTCGCCCAACACGCTCTCAAGTACGATTGCACCTGCTTGCTGGCGCTCATCATCCGTGATCGCAGAAAGCCCTGCTCCCTTCAGGAGCACTTCCCTCAGTCCGTCTGGATAGCGCAATAGAACGAAGGTCCAATGTGTTGCATCTATTGCCACCGTTTCCTTATTCGATTCGCGAGTGAGTTCGAACTTGTAATCCCACTCCTTCGGCTGCCTAGCTGGATAGAATTCCCATTCCTGGAGGACTGGAGCCGCTGCAACAATTGACCGTGTCAGATCCCTGAAACCTTGCTGGCAATCGGGGGAGATTACTAATTGCCATGATTTGGACGTGCCAGGGCCGATCTCCCAGGACAGCTCAGGCGCCAAGGAGCGAACTCTTTGGTCGAGTTCATTGAGAATCGCCGGGTTCTCAGGATCGCTGGCTAGGGCCCCGGCATTCGACTGGAACCATTCCCAAAAATCACTGATTCGGTTGATTCGATGGTTTGATTTCATTTCTCTTGTTATCTAGGTTTTGCCGGGTGCCCCTCGATAAGGACGAAGGCTTTGTCAAGGCACACTTAACCGGTGCGGTGCTTGAGCACCGCTTGTTTTGCCAGAGGGGTTGAGGACCAGAGCTCTGGGAGATTCACGCTGCATCA
>JAJXZK010000190.1 GCA_021780095.1 Acidobacteriota bacterium
ACAAACTCAGGATCGAGGCCAGTCATCTCCGTCACCTTGGCGATCATGGCCGTCGTAGCCGCGGGGTCAGAGCGGCCTTTGATCAGCGTCTGCGCGTAGGTGCCTTCGGTGTAGGCAATCACATCGGCCATGGCTTCGGGCGTCAACTTGTGCTCGCGCTCCAGATGCGCCGCGGTGATCGAGGGCAACGTCACCATCCAGGGAATTGGCGAAAGATCACCGTGACTCTCCAGCGTAGGATTCAGATAGGGCGAGACCAGCACCACGCCATTCATTGCCACGCCAAGTTGTGACTGCAGATAGTAGGTGATGCGAGGACCGCGGAAACCGCCATAACTTTCGCCGACCAGATATTTCCGCGAGGTCATGCGATTGTTTTTTGCCAGCCAGTCGTAGATGACGCGGGACAGATAGTGGATGTCCGGTTCAGTGGTGTAGAAGTCTTTTTTTGCCTGGTCGTCCGGGACGAGAGAACGGCTATAGCCGGTGCCGATGGGATCGATGAAGACAAGGTCGGTAAAGCCAAGCCATGTTCCGGAATTGTCGGTCAGTGTGGGCGGTTCGGAAGGGCTTTCGTCGCGATTGGCGAAATTGAGATGCTTGGGACCGATCGCACCAAAGTTGAGGTAGACGGATGAAGCGCCGGGGCCACCATTGAGCGCGAACGTGACCGGGCGATCCGGCTGATCGACGGTGTAGGCGGTGTAGACAACGTCGCCGGTGACTTTTCCATCCGGATCGCGAACGGGAAATTTGCCCACCGTGACGGTGTAGTGGAGAGTTTTGCCGTCCAGCTGGATGCTTTGGGTGACATGGGCGTCCGCGGGCAGCGGCGGCAGAGCCTGCTTGTCGGCGGCGGACTTTTCGGCAGGGGGAGAGGTCTTATTCTTGTCGGTCTGGGCCGCGTCGGCGGTGGCTTTGTCGCTTTGCGCCAGTGCTGTTAGAAATGGCGAGAAGGTGAACACAACAGCGAGGCATGAAAAGGCGACGCGCTTGGAGAAAGACGAAGTCCAGGTCAAATCCATATCTATATTCTATTCTGCCCTGGGAACAGCGATGTCAGTGGCGGTTGGAAGCGGCCGGTGTGGAGTGGTGATGAGCAGGAATCCAAAAACATCGTTGAAAGTCGGCGGACAGTGAAGCGAATTGTCTCAAATGGCGACGGGTGTATACTCGCCAATACGCAATCCTCCTGCGCCAGCGCAAGGAGGTGTTTATGAATCTTCCTGAAAATATACGAACAGGAATGCAGCGAACCAATTCTCTTTTCAGTTCATCCGTCGTGAAGAATAGAGAATTCGATGCGCTGGACAACATTTACACTGCGGACGCTCGTGTTTTACCACCTGGAGCGGATTTAATCGAAGGGCGCACCCAGATTAAAAGTTTTTGGAAGCAGGCAATTGCCGGTCTGGGCATCATGGATGCGAAGCTGACTACGGTGGAGGCTGAACCGGTCGGCGACAGCATCATAGAGATTGGCCGAGGCGACCTGACGCTCGATAAAGGTCGGATATTGAGCGTCAAATATGTCGTCCACTGGAAGAAAGAATCTGGCATCTGGAAGTGGCACATTGACATTTGGAATACGAACCAGTGAACCCATTCGAGTGTGCAGGGCCGCTTCATTCAATTTCGTGCGATGGATCCGCGTCTCTCCCAAATTAAATGAACTGCGGCGAAAGCGGCCCGCCGTGAGCACCCGGTTGGAAATCACTTCGTCCCGACTAATCGCACCGTGACAATTTCATGCGGGTGAACGGTGAACTGGAATCCATGCACGCCAGACATCGCCAGCTGCGATTGATCCCGTTCGACCGCGTCGGTTTGCCAGGCTTGTTGCAACTGGAGTAGCGGCGTTTCGATGCTGACGGTGCGGGTGACCCCGCCCAGGTCGAGAAGGCGCAGGATGGTGCCGTGGCCGTCTTCCGCAGGCTTCCAGGCTGTCAATACCAGATTAGGATCGTTTGCGTGGAGGAAGCTGGCCTGCTTACCGTCGAGCGGGCCGGGTGTGTTGAGGGCTTTGTCCTGCGTGGTGATTTCGTCTTTTTCCAGCGGCGTCATTTCTTCCCAACCGAGACGGCTCAGTTGAGCATCGTCTGTGGCAGGCGCGCTGGTGATGACATAGCGGAAGCGGAAATGTCCGCCCTGTCCTGCGCGATAATTCGTGTCCCAGTAATTGTTCATGACGTAGGAGAAGATGGTTCCAGTGCGCGAGCCGAAGTGATCCGGCCACTGGCCGCGGTTGATGTCGCCCAGTGTGACCAGCGCAGCATCGAGCGGCATGACTGTTGCAGACAAGCCGTTTTGTTGCGCGGAAACCCAGTGTTGCACCGAAAACCATTCATGTCCGGCACCTGGATACATGTTCTTCGACGGGTCGACAACTCCGTTCTGGATCTCGTACTGAAATTGCGGGTGATCCATTGCGAAGGGAAAGGCAAAGTAAACGCCTTCCTTGGTGGTGACTTCTTTCTTGTTCAGGTCTTCGACGAATTCAATTTCTTTCTGATGATCGAAGAGGCGAATTTCCGTGGATATTTCCGGAGTACTGGTATCGGTGCTCTGAAGTCGAGCGACCCAGCCGTCCGGCGTACGCGTGACCGAGACGAGATGCCCGTTCTCGGCGGGATGAACGTCGAGGTCCGGCTTGGGATAAACGTGGCTGTACTGCAGCAGCGTGTTCGGCACTTTGTCGCCGCCCGTGACGTAGAGATATTGGCCGAAGCGATAGGGACTTTTCTCGTCGACCAGTTCGCGTTGCAACTGTTTGTCGTAGATGCTGCGGACAGCGCCAGTGCCGGGGTCAAGGGTCACGCGGTAATACGGGCTTTCGAGTGTGGTGGTCTGGGTGGTGACGGCGGGTTCGAGGGCTTTCTTTGAGTCGCGCAGGTGGTAGACCTTGTAGCCGACTGCCGGAACATCCTGGGCGATGAAGCGGACGTGGTGGAAATTTTGGTTGCCGCTAACGACTTCGACAGGAACAGCTTGATCGGTGGCGGTGTCGACCAGCTCCTGATCATTGTTCAGATCGAGAGACACCGGGGCGCTGCGCTTCCAGTTGAGCGTGTTGAAGACGATGACGCTGCCGGAGCCGGTGGAGATGGAATTGGCGATGCTGGCCATGCTGTTGCGGGTCATGAAGTCCGCCAGGGCAGCGGCTTTGATGGGGTACAAGTCTTTCAATGCGAGTTGGTCGACGGCTTCTTTGCTGGTGGGATCGGAGACACTGTTGTAGGAGTCCCAGGTGTGTTCGTCGGTCAGCAACATGTTCATCCACATACGACGCAGGCTCAGAGTGTCGGCGGCGTACTTTGGGCTGACCAGAGTGGTGATGGTAGCGAGCTTTTCCGCAGAGGGGCCGCGGGCTTCGTTGTGGCGTTCAAGCGCTGCGGAAGCGGCATCGGAGGCGATGCCGTCTTCCCAATAGGGGCCGCCGTCTCCGCTGACAGTGGGAATATTGTTGCCAAATTGCTGCGCGATATTCTGCAGCGCCTCGTGAAATCCGGAGTACTGGATGTGAGGATAGGCGTAGACGCTGTCCCACTGTTGCGCCAGTTCGGCCTGCTGTGGGAACAGGTCTGTGTTTTCCACCTGGGTGCCGAAGAGAATGGTTGCGTCGGCGCGATAGCTGGGGTGCTGATACATCTGCAGGAACAGCGGCAGCGTGTCATGCCCGGTGGAGAGCGATGGCGGCAGGCCGAACATAAATTGCATTTGCATGTAGTGGCGGGAATACCAGAGAAGCACCTTCTGTCCGTCGGGACCCTGCCACCAGAAGGGAGAGTCTTCATTCAGGTGGCCCTGCAACAGCACGGGCGCGCGATAGTTATTGCTGCCGGAAAACAGTTCGTGGATGCCTGCCGAAGCGAGGATGGAAGCGTAGGACCAACTGAAGGAGGGAACGTCGGTGATGTTGGCGTAGTTGAAGGGCGTGCCGTGCTGGCGACTGAAGGCAGCGCTTGCATATAACGAGCGAATCAGAGTTTCTGCCGTGGGAAAGCCCGTGAGCAGGTTGGCAAATTGCGCGGGCAGGTAGAGTTGCTGTTTCTCAATGGCGTTGATGGCGCGCTGCTGCTCCGCAGGCGTGCGCGTCTGGAAGTATTGTTGCAGCGGCCAATATCCATCGAGGCTGAAGCGGAAATCTGGATGTTGCGCGATGAGTTGCATGGCTTCATCGATGACGCGGCTGTGAATGGCAGCCACTTTCCCCTGGTAATCGGAATAGCCGACATCGAGATGAATGTGTGGGACAAGAAAGATGGTCCATTTCTTTTGTGGGTCGATGAATAGTTTTTCGTGTTGCTCACCCCAGGAAACTTCCGCTGCGGTATGGGCGGGAAACTCGGGAACAGAGAAGGTAAGTTTTTCCTCGCCGAACTCCTGTCCGCCTGGGCGCGTCTGACGGAAGTGCTTGCCCGCGAGGGTGAGGTCGACGGAAGCGCCGGGTTGTACGGGTCGCGGATCGCGCAGAATTACGTCGACGGATTCTTCCAGTTGACCTTCGCGCTGCTGATAAAAGATGGTGGGAAGAATGTGGGCGGATGGATGGTTCGCGGCTGACGATTGGGTATTGCGGTCGAGCTGAACGGCGTCGTAGGTGAAGCTTGCATCCGCGGGCAGGGCTGCATTGGGCAGCGATGGAGGAACCGTCTCGACGGCCTGCAGGGTGATCGTGTTTGGTCCGCGATGCAGATACGCACCTGGAAAATCGAACTCCACATCGGCGTGCGAGAACGCGGCGTAGAAAGACTCGCCCTGGTCGCCGTTCGATGTATCCAGTTTGGGCTGCAAATAGAATGTGCCGGTTTTACCGTTGATGACGACGCGCAGCGCAGGCACGCTGGAGCTTTCGATGAGCAGGGCGACGCGGAATCGATAGGAGGTCGCGGGCGCGTTGGCCAGAGAAAATTGGATGGTCCATGGCGAGGACTGTGGAGATACGGTTGGTGCGCCGTTCGATGAAGGTTGCTCAACGCGCTGGGTGGCGTACCAGTCTTTTGAGGCGGTGCTGGTTCCAACGATGAATTTGACGGGTTGTTGCGGAGTGCCGCCGGCGAGGTCGACGGAGGAGCGATTGAATTCTCCAATGGTAAAGACCGCTGTCGGCGATGCGGACTGTGCGTTGGATGAATTGAGGCAAAGAAGCGGCAGAAGGCAAAGTATGGCTCCAAAGAGCCATGCTGGTTTCATTTTCATCGTTACCTCCAATGTTGCAAATGCAGTTGCGCACTTGCCGGCAATCACGAAGAAGAGAGTTGGTTCCTCGACTGGTTTCGTCGCCTCATCGACCGACCTTCGCTCGGGGATGGGAGATCTTTGGTACTTACGGCAATTCTGCGTCTTTTTCTAGAAGCCAGCAGCGTGGATGGCGATGTCTATCCAGTACAGCAATAGGTGGGGAGCACATCCGAACAGGACCACGCCGGCGGCTAGCAAAACGACGATAGCGTGGCTGAGAATCGGCGTCCTGATTGTAGTCGCATCGGCGGATGCATTGGCAACTGCGTCCGAAGGATTGGCGACGTAGATACGCTTGAGCACCTGCAGGTAGTAGTAAAGCGAGACGGCGCTCATGGCGATGGCAAGAACGACCAGCCAGAGCAGGCCCGGGCCGGAATGGAGCACGGAGACGAAGAGATAGAACTTCCCGAAGAAACCAGCGAGCGGGGGAATGCCGGCCAGCGATAGCAAAAAGACAAACATGCAGGCGGAGAGAACAGGAGCGCGGCGGCTGAGTCCGTCAAAATGTGTCAGGCGGTCGCCGCCGGTTTGCTGTTCGACGATGGCGACTACGCCGAAGGCTCCAAGAGTGGCCAGCGCGTAAGTGATGACGTAGTAGAGAAGTGCGCCGAGACTTTGCTGCGTGTGGGCCACGATGGCGAGCAGCATGTAGCCTGCGTGAGCGATAGCAGAGTAGGCAAGCAGGCGTCGCACACTGCTCTGAACGATGGCCACCAGGTTTCCCAGCACCATGGAGAGTGCCGCGACCACCGCGAGCACCGGGACCCAGCCCGCCGTGAAGTGCATCCAGGCGGCGCTGCCTTCCGCACCGGCAAAGCCGACCGCCAGCACCTGGAAGAAGATGAAGAAACTGGCGACCTTGGAACTTGACGCGATGAACGCGGCGCTTGGTGCAGGCGCGCCTTGGTACACGTCCGGTGCCCAAAAATGGAACGGGAAGGCGGCGACCTTAAAGCCGAATCCGATCACCGTGGTGACGATGGCGATGAGCAAGAGCGGGTTCAGCGGCGAGCCGGTGGCAGTGGAACTGTGGATTACCGCTGCGATGCGCAGCAGGCTGGTGGAATTCGACAGGCCGTAGAGCAGGCTGAAGCCGAACAGCAGGAAGGCGGCTGACATGCCACCGAAAAGGAAATATTTAAGCGCAGCCTCAGAGGAATGCAGGCGATCTTTGTCGAAGGCGGTAAGGATGTAGAGCGAGAGACTGAGCAATTCGAGTGAAATGAAAATCACCAGCAGGTCCTGAGAGCTAACCAGGAACATGCTGCCGACGGTGGCGACCAGGATGAGCAGAACGAATTCACCAACGTGTTCTGTGAAGCGGGAATTCGTGGCCATCAACAACGTGGCGATGGCGAGCACCAGCAAGGCAATCTGGACAAGATGAGTGAGCGGGTTGACGAGCAGCGTTCCGTCGAGAACATTTGCTTGCGTGGGAGAGAAAACCAGGCGCGCAATTGCGATTGCGCAGCCAGCCGATCCGAGGATTGCTGCGACGATGAAGCGCGTGTGCGTGGGTCGCGTGCGCAGCAACAGAAGATCGACGGCCAGTGCGATCAGAGCAGCAACGACCACGATGACTTGCGGCAGAGCTAGCTGCCAAAGTTGGGCGTAATTGACGGGGCTCATCGCCAGCCCCCTTGGCGCAAGCCGTGAAACATTGGCGAATTCAGCGCGGGGACGATAATGTTCAACAGAATTTGCGGATACAGACCAACAATAACGCTGGCGACGATCAAGATGATGGCTCCGAGCCGTTCGGGCACCGTGATGGGCGGCAGCGGTGGAGGAGGTTCAGCGGGAGCGCGACCAGCCTCAGCGAAAAATGCCTTTTGCATAGCCCGCCAGATATAGGCGACGCCGACGACGAGGCCGAGGCCGACGCAGATCGTGAGGATCGGATAGGCGTGCCAGACGCCGATGACGATCATCAACTCCGCAACGAAGCCGCTGAATCCAGGCAGCCCCATGCTGGCCATTCCAGCGACGACAAAAGTGACAGCGGCAAAGGGGATCGTCTTATTCAGGTTCATGGGGCCGAGACGTGCCAGCTCGCGAGTATGAGTGCGGTCATACACCATGCGCCCAACCACGGCGAACATCAGCCCTGCAAGAATTCCGTGCGAGAACATTTGAACGACCGCGCCGGAGAGACCGATCTGGTTCAGCGTCATAAGGCCGAGCAGGATGAAGCCCATGTGACTGACGCTGGAATAGCCGATGACGAATTTGAAATCCTTTTGCACTAGCGCGACCATGGCCCCGTAGACGATGCCAATGACGGCGAGCAAAGCGAACACTTCGCGCCAGGAACCGAGGCCGAGGACGTGGAACCCCCATGAACCCAGTCCGAGTGGGAACATCGTCATCGCTACCCGCAGACATCCGTATGCGCCCAGCTTCATGACAACACCGGCCAGCAGCATGGAAGCAGCGGTCGGGGCGGCTACGTGGCCGGTGGGCGCCCAGGTGTGGAAAGGCCACAGGCCGGCAAGAATCGCGAAGCCGACGAAGACCAAGGGGAAGGCCCACATCTGAAAGTGTGCGGAGAAGGGGAATCCGGCGAGGTCACCTAGCGCCATGGTTTTTGCGCCGGCCACGACGTAGGCGGCGATCAGCCCGATCAGCACCATTGCGGACCCGATGAAGGAGTAGAGCACCAGCTTCATGGCGCCATATTCCCGGCGGGTCGAGCCCCAGATGGCGATCAAAAAATATTTGGGGATGATGACGATCTCGTAAAAGACGAAGAGCAGCAGCAGATCGTAGCTGAGGAAGACGCCATAGACGGAGCCTATCAGCAGCAAATAGAACGCGAAAAATTCCTTGGCGCGATGCTCGATGTTCCAGGAAAACAGGATGCCGGTGACGGCAATGATGCCGGTCAGCAACAACAGGACCAGGCTTATGCCGTCGGCGGCGAGATGATAGCGAATGCCGAGCGCCGGAATCCAGGAGACGTCGGCGACGGTGAACATTTCTCCGGTGCGATGCTGCAGGAAGGACATGAGGGTGATGGCAAACGTGACCAGCGCGGTGAGCAGCGCGAGAATGCGCGCAGCCGCGGCGCTGCTTTTCGGCAGCAGCAGGAGCAGGAGCGCTCCGAGAAACGAAATGTAGATCGTCCAAGCCAACATCGTCAAAATTCCACGTTCACCGTGCGACTAAAACTTGAGTTGCTGCACTAGCTGCATCACCGTACTGTTGACAAATCCGAGGATCAACTGGGGATACAAACCCAGCCCAAACATCAATGCAATTGCAGGCGCCAGCGATATGCGCTCGACCGTCGTTAGGTCGGGCATGGTGGCCCACGTTTCGTTGAGCGGACCGAAGAATACGCGCTGCAGAATTCCAAGAATAAAGATGGCCGTCGCCAGCAGGCCGAGCAAGGAGATCGACGAGGCCCAAGAAATTAGCGGGAACGACCCTTTAAAGATCAGAAATTCTCCGACAAAGCCATTCAAGCCGGGCAGGCCCAGCGACGAGAAGAGCGCGATGCCCATTAGGCCGGTGAAGACGGGAACAACTTTGCGCAGGCCACCGAACTCGTTCAAGCCGCGCAGGCCGCCGGTTCGTTTTTCCAGCATGGCGACGAACCAGAATAGCGTGGAGGCGGTAAGCGCGTGATTGAAGATCTGTAGCATCACACCGTTCAAGGCCGCATATTTTTCCGTGGTCAGCGCGGCATCGCCGCCCGTGAATTTGGCTACGGCAAAGATTGCCAGCAGGCAATAGCCGAGGTGGTTGATGGAGGAGTAGGCAAAGATTCGCTTCAGGTCTTTTTGCGCCAGCGCAGCATAAGCGGAAAGGACAATGGTGGCGACCGCCATCCACAACAGAGGCGTCAGCACCATTTGCATTTCCGCCCCGAAGATGGGGAGCAGAATGCGGAGAAAGCCGTACAGTCCCATCTTCGACATAGCGCCGGTTAGCACGATGGTGGTGCCGGTGGGCGCTTCGGTGTAGGCGGAGGGAAGCCAGGTGTGGAAGGGAATCAGCGGCACTTTGACGGCGAAGCCGAGAAAGGCTCCTGCAAACAGAAGCAGTTCCACATGGTGCGGGGTGAAGCGGTGCCAGCCAAGCTTCGCAATGACGGCCGGCATCAACTGACCCTGTTGAGCGAGGGCGGCGAGCTGGATGAAATCAAATTTTCCCGTCGCGAGAAAAATGGCAAGGAAGGAGAGCAGCAAGGCGATGCTGCCAACCATCGTGTAGACCAGGAATTGCGTGGCGGCGGCGGTGCTGCGCGATCCTCCCCAAAGTTTGATGAGGAAAAAGGCGGGAATCAGGCTGAGCTCCCAAAAAATGAACCAGTGGAAGAAATTGAGCGCGGTGAATGTGCCGAACAGGCAAGCCTGCAGCAGCAACACCAGCGAGAAATAAAGGCCCGCGCGTTCCTGAATTTGTGACGACGCCAGGATTCCGATCGGAACTACGATCGAGGTCAGCAGTAGCATCAACAGGCCAAGACCGTCGATGCCCACGTGATATTCGACACCGAGGGCGGTGATCCACGGGACTGTCTGTTGAAACTGAATCGCCCCGGAAGCGGAGTCGAAGTGAGCCCACAAAAGCAGGGTGATGGCCAGCGCGATGAAGCTGAAGCTCAGGGCGATCCAGCGAGTAACATTTTTGTTGCTACCGCCAAAGGAAAGCACGAAGAGAGCGCCGACGACGGGTACAAGAGTCAGAAAAGTGAGCCACGGGAAGGCATTCATCGCGTCGCTCCCCACAGCAGGAAGCCTGCCACCGCGATGAGGGCGATCCCAATCATGCGGAGATAACTTTGTACGCGACCGCCCTGGAGTCGCGAGAAAATCTGGCCGCCCAGCGACACGGTCTCGCAGCCCTCATCAAAGCCGGCATTAACCACTTTTGTGTCGACAAGATTGTCAAGCCAGGCGAAGGCGAGCACGAGATGCGAGACGGTTTGCACCGCGCCATTCCACACCCAGCGGTCCAGCCAGTCGCAGATGCGGGACCAGGCGGCATTCAGACGAAGCAGCGTCGCGGCATAGAATGCGTCCACGTAGAAGGCGTGCCCGAGCACAGTGAAGATGTGGGGCTGCAGGCGGCCAACGGCATCTGGTGCTTCGGCGCTGGCGATCGGCTTGCGGCCGTAAAACCACCAGCCCAGACCGAGGCCGACAAAGACCACAATGGATGAGGACAACATGACCGTGAGCAAGCCGGACTCAGAGAATCCGGTGATCCGTACGACCGCCGGGGTTCCGCTGAGGAACGAATGGAACCAGGACCACACCGGGGTATCGACCAGGCCAAGCAGCAGGGCGAAGGCGGCCAGGATCGTCAGCGGAATGGTCATGACCGCGGGACTCTCGTGCGGGATGGACGCGACGTGCTTGTCGTGGTGTGCAGAGACAGCAGTCGATGCGTCCAGACGCGATTTGCCGGCAAACACGTAATAGACCTGACGGGTCATATAAAAGGCGGTCAGCAGCGCCCCGAACACGCCCAGATAGAAGGGCACCCTGGAGATGCTCCACGCATTGGCGGCATGCAGAATTTCATCCTTGCTCCAGAAGCCGGAGAAGAGCGGAAACCCGCAGAGCGCCAGCATCCCGACGGCATAGGTCAGGAAAGTAATCGGCATTAACCTTCGCAGGCCGCCCATTTTGCGAATGTCCTGTTCGCCATTGCAGCCATGAATCACCGAGCCCGCGCCCAGGAACAGCAGCGACTTGAAGAAGGCGTGGGTGATCAGGTGGAACATGCCGATAGCCGCGCCGCCGACGCCGAGGCCCATCATCATGTAGCCGAGCTGAGAAACAGTGGAGTAGGCGAGGATGCGTTTGATGTCCCATTGCGCAGTGGCGATGAGCGCGGCGAAAACAGCAGTGATGGCGCCGACCCAGGTAACGACGATCAGAGCTGTCGTGGGGGGCAGCTCGAGGCCGGGTCCCGCATGGGCGCTCATCAGTGGATACACGCGCGCGATGAGGAAGACTCCCGCGGCGACCATGGTGGCCGCGTGGATCAGGGCGCTGACGGGAGTGGGGCCTTCCATCGCGTCAGGCAGCCAGACATGCAGCGGAACCTGACCGGATTTTCCAGCGGCGCCGCAGAAGATGAGCAGCGCAATGCCGGTGGAGGCGGCCATTCCTACCGCAGTGATATGAGTCACCATCGCGGCAAGCGCAGGATGGTCCAGGCAACCGGCTCCGCCATCGTAGAACAACAATGTACCGGTTTGCGCGTATAACCAGGCCATACCGATGAAGAAACCAAGATCGCCAATGCGGGTGACGATAAAGGCCTTTTTCGCTGCCGCTGCTGCTTCCGGCTTGTGATACCAGAAGCCGATCAACAGGTAGGAGGTGAGGCCGACCAGCTCCCAACACATAAAGAGCAGCAGCAGGCTATTGGAGATGACGACGCCTAGCATGGCCCCGGCAAACAGCGCGAGAAAGCAGAAGAAGCGGGTGAAGTTTTCGTCGTGCTCCATGTAGCCGATGCTGTAGATAAAGATCAGCAGGCCAACCAAGGTGACCATCACTAGCATGATGGCGGTCAGCGGATCGAGCATCCAGCCGAGCTTTAACCACTCATTGCCGAACTGGAACCAACGGAAATTGACAACCTGGCGGGTTGGCAATCCCTGGTTGCTGAGAGAAAGAACATGCGCGAAGGCGATGACGGAGAGCAGGAAGGAGATGGACATGGAACCGACGGCAAGCGCAGCGGCCAGGACGCGATTGCGCCGAGGCGCGATGGCGCTGATCCCGGCTGCCACAGTCGGCAATGCGGGCACCAGCCACAGGTTTTGAACAATCCAGGTCATCGGGTCTCAAGAAGGTTGAAAAGCAGTTGAAAATCTGCGACTGGTTTTCGCAGTCAAAGTGTAACGGTCAAAAGAAATCAGTGCGCAATAAAAGTGGTTCGTTCGTGTTTCAACCTTTCATCGAATTCATTTGGTCTAGTTCAGTGGTCTTGGAATGGCGATAGACAGCCAGGATGATGCCGAGGCCGACGGCGGCTTCGGCTGCGGCGATACCGATGGAGAAGATGGCAAACATGACGCCGGTGAGTGCTTCTGGGTGCGGTCCGTAGCGCCAGAAGGCGATGAAGTTGAGGTTAGCGGCGTTGAGCATTAGCTCAATGCCAATCAGAACGAGAATGGCGCTGCGGCGAGTGAGCGCGCCGGCCAGGCCGATGGAAAAGATGAGAGCGGAGACGAGCAGATAGCTGGGCAGAGAGCTCATGCGGACCTCCGCTTTTCCTGCATCGCCAGCACCACGGCGCCGATGAGAGCGGCGGTCAGCAGCAAGCCCATAATTTCCAGCGGCAAAACATACTTGTGCATCAAGGCATCGCCAATGGGCTGGACGGCTGCTTCCGCATGTGGCGGCACGATACCTGAAGGGAGGGCGCTGGAATGGATCGCCCAACCGAGGACGGCAAAGACAAGCGCCGCGATCAGACTTCCGGAAAACCAGAAGGACGAAAAGATCGACTCGGCGGTTTGTGTCGGGTGTTGCGTCATCATGATGACGAAGACCGCGAGGATGGCGACCGCGCCGACGTAGACGAGGATCTGCGTGAGGCCGACGAATTGCGCGCCCAGTTGCAAATAGAGGGCTGCCAGCCCGGCGAAACCCAGGGTCAGGGCCAACACGCAATGGACGAGATTGCGGAGCGCCATCGCAGCCACAGTTCCGGCGATGGTGATGGCGGCAAGGATGAGGAAGGTCGCTGTCATGTCAGGTTCGACGAGTTCTCCAATGTGGTTCCAACTCTTTCAGTGACCGAAGATCAGACTGTCACAGTCCGCATACGATCGGCAGTGACACTCATCACGAAATCATTCTGCAAATCGATATGTTCTGGCGGCAAACTTTTTGCCCTGCTTCAGGCCGCGACTGAGCAGGAAGGCTGGAATGAGCAGCACCACGGCGCAGACCAACCAGCGAACCACTCCGGCAGGCATGAAGTGCCAGAGGCCCGCAACGAACAGGTTGATCAGCGTCATGGGCAACATAAATTGCCACGCAAAACTCATCAATTGGTCCATGCGCAGACGCGGCAGCGTGCCGCGAATCCAGATGAAAATCACAATCAGCAGCAACAGCTTTGCAAAGAACCAGAGATACGACGGAATCCATGTCAGGAACGAAAATGGCGCCGCCCATCCGCCGAGGAAGAGAGTGATGGCGAGGCCGCTGGTGGCAAACATGCCGAGGTATTCGCCGAGAAAGAACAGGGCGAATTTGAAGCCGGAATACTCAATGTAATAGCCCGCGATGATTTCAGATTCGCCTTCGGGCAGATCGAAAGGGCAGCGGTTGGACTCGGCAGTGGCGGCGATCATGAACAGGTTGAAGCCGGCAAAGCCCCACGGAGTAAAAACAAACCAATGCGGCCAGATGCCGGAGTAGCCGGTCTGCATGTCGACGATGGAGACGGTGGAAAGCGACCCAGCCGCCATGATGACGACGATGGAAGCCAGGACCAGCGGCACTTCATAACTGATCATCTGGGCAATGGCGCGCATGGCGCCGAGCAGGGAATATTTATTGCGGCTGGACCAGCCGGCCATGAAGACGGCCAATTCCACCAGAGTGCCAACGGCGAAAAAGAATAGGATGCCGGCATTCAGATTCGCCAGGACCATGTTGCGGCCGACGGGCAACACCGCGTAAGCGAGAAATGCCGCGATGACCAGCAACACCGGCGCCATAAAGTGCACGATCTGGTCGGCGGTGCGGGGAACCAGGTCTTCTTTGGTGAGCGATTTGACTCCATCCGCTAGCGGCTGGAAAAAGCCGGCCGGGCCCACGCGATTGGGGCCGTAACGATTCTGAATTCTGCCCAGACCTTTCCGTTCAAGAACGGTGGTGACGGCAAACAAGAGAGCAAACACCAGCACGATGGCGATGACAGACAGAATGACATCGGCAATGGACTGGAATCCGGCAGGCAGATAGCTGACGAGACGATGCTGCACGATGACAAAAATCTGGTCGGCTTGCTGGATGGGGGTCAAGGTCATTTCTCGCTCGCTGTCGGGACAGGTTTGTTGGCAGGATTTGAGCTGGCGCCATTTGCGCTAGCGGCGGCCGTCGGCGTGGCGGCCTTGGCTTCAGCGGCAGCCTTGGCCTTGGCGGCTGCCTTGGCTCGTTCGGAGGCCAGCGCTGCATCTACGGCGGCGGCTTCTGTGGGATGAATCTTGTGGTAATGTTCGTTCGACTTGGCGAGATGATGCTTGTCCCATAGCAGGGCGCTAAAGCGGTTGGTCGTGCTGAGTTCGTAGTCGGTATCCATCTTAATGGCATCGAACGGGCAGACCTCGACACAGATCTGGCAGCTCATGCAGACGGAGACGTCGATGTTGAAAACCTTGGGGTAGAACTGCGGCTTGCCGACGGCATCGGGTTTCTTGTCTGTACTTTTTTCAATGATGATACATTTCGGCGGGCATTCTTTTTCGCAGATGAAGCAGGAGACGCAGCGTAGGCCCTGTTGCCAGTCTTCGCCGTCGTAGACGAGGAAGGGAAAATTTCGATACGCCTCAATCTGCGGCAACCGCTCTTCAGGATATTGAACGGTGGTCAGTCGATTTTTACTGACGTAGCTGCCCAGAAAATTTCGGGCAGTTTCCGCCAGTCCCTTCAGGATGCCTTCACCAAACACAGAGTCAACCTCGACAATTACTTTTTGCACCGCTTCGGTCGGAATGACAACTTGATTCAAACCCCACTCAAGCCAAAAGCGCTTGGATGGGCCACCCGGCCTGCATTGTGCCAGTGTTTATCGATCCACTTCGCCCATCACGATATCAATACTTCCTAAAATCACAACTACATCGGCTACATTATGGCCGATGCACAACTGCTCCAGCACGGTCAGGTTCATCATGCAGCAGGAACGCACGCGGTAGCGATACGGATTCGCCGTGCCATCGCTGACCAGATAAAACCCAAGCTCGCCTTTGGGCGATTCGATGCGCCCGTAGGCTTCGCCCGGCTTCGGCTTGAATCCGCGAATCTTTGTCTTTGGATCGACGATTGGGCCTTCGGGAATGTCTTTGAGCGCCTGGTTCAGAATCTTGACGGACTCGCGCATTTCCAGCAGGCGGACCATGTATCGATCGTAGGTATCGCCGTGTTCGCCCATCGGGATTTTGAAAGCGAATCGATCGTAGATACCGTACTTGTCTACTTTGCGCAGATCGTAATTTACGCCGGAAGCGCGCAGAATCGGCCCCGTAACACCGGCATTGATGGCGAGTTCTTTCGACATGACGCCGACGCCCTGGGTGCGAGCCATCAAAATTTCGTTGCTGGCCAACAGGCGTTCGAATTCGTCCAGGAAACGCGGAAGCGTGGCGACAAACTTCCGCGCCTGATCGAGCCACCCGGCGGGAAGATCGACGCGACAACCACCGAAGCGCATATAGTTGCACATCATGCGCGCGCCGGTGAGCGATTCGAATAAATCGAGAATGGTTTCGCGTTCTCGAAAGGCGTACATCAACGGTGTTCCGCTGGCGCCCATGTCCTGGGTTAGAAACCCGATGAGCGCGGAGTGATTTAGGAAGCGGGTCAGCTCAGCGGTGATGATACGAATATATTCGGCGCGTTCCGGAACCTGAATGCCTGCCAGTTTTTCGACCGCCAGCGCGTAGGCCCAGTTGTTGGTGAGCGAACAGATATAGTCCAGGCGATCGGTGTAGGGCATGGAGCCGAGATAGGTTTCGTGCTCGGCGATTTTTTCGTGATTGCGATGCAGATAGCCGAAGACCGGCTTCAGCCTCAGGACGCGCTCGCCATCCAGCACCACGTCCATTCGAAAAACGCCGTGGGTGGAGGGATGCTGCGGACCCATGGAGAGTTCCAGGAACTGACTTTCACCGCCATTGGCAGGATTGGTTGGAAGGCTGCGGACGGGCTCGGTCGCTGTGCTCATTGCGCCCCCATCACGGTGCGATGTTGGCGAGCGCGTTCCAGCACTTCGTCGTGCGCGGTCGGCTCATACTCGTAATCGTCGGGCTCGATGTAGTCCTTGCGCATGGGGTGATCTTTGAAACCGTCCCACATTAATATGCGACGCAGATCGGGATGTCCGTCGAAGATGACGCCGTACAGGTCGAAGATTTCCCGCTCCTGAAATTCCGCGCTTTGCCAGACGGGGGTGAGAGAGGGTAGATGAACCTTCTCGGCGCGGTCCTCGGTGCACATGCGGAGAACGACGGGACCGTGCTTTTTCTCCATGGAGAAAAGGTGATAGACGACTTCAAGATAGCCGATGGCCTGGGATTTGCGGACCTCTTCGATTTCTTGCTCCACGCCATCGACGATTTGCTTCACTTTTACTTTTTCTGAAATTTCCTTGCCCGGCCAATCGATGCCAGTCACGTTGGAGCAGTAGTCGAAATGGAGGTGTTCGGCATCACGCAGGAAAGTGGCGATCGCGACTGCATGTGCGGGATCGATCCGCAGCGAATGCTGGCCCGACGGACTGGGGTTGGGAACGATTTCCAGCACGCAGCCGGGAATCTTCGCTTCAATCTCGGATTTAATTGTTTCCAGCGTCATCCGTCCCTGCTAAAGAAATATTGACCAACTCTGGTTGCCATACCACTGGATTTTGCGGCGGTTCCAAATCGTGCTCGCCAAACTGCGGCACAATAAATTCGCTCGGCGCTTCCGCCTGCATATGACGCGGCCGCTCATCTCCGGTGAGAGCTTGTTTGTCGATCAACCGCTGTAGCGTCATCAACGCGTCGATCAATGCTTCCGGACGCGGCGGGCAGCCGGGAATGTAAACGTCGACAGGAATGTAACGATCGATCCCCTTCAGCACGTTGTAGCCCTGCTTGAACGGGCCCCCGGAAATGGCACAGGCTCCCATGGAGACGACGTATTTGGGTTCGGCCATCTGGTTATACAGGCGCACTACCTGGGGAGCCATTTTCTTGGTGACGGTGCCGGCTACGATCATCAGGTCCGCTTGTCGCGGGGAGGGACGAAACACCTCCGCCCCGAAGCGGGCCATGTCATAGCGGGCCATACTAGCGGCGATCATTTCGATGGCGCAGCAGGCCAGGCCGAAATTCAACGGCCAAAGGGAGTTTTTGCGGCCCCAGTTGTACAACTCCTGCAGGGTGGTCGCAACAATCCCTTGCTTTCTCAATTCAGTTTTCAGCTGTTCATCCATGTAGAGAAAACCTTGTGTGTTACGGTTGGTTCGAACCTGAGGCTCCCGGGTGCAGCGTTCGCGTTTGATGAGGAGCCTAGCTCCAGACCAGCACTTTTTTCTGATACGCCCAGACCAAACCTTCGACCAGCAAAAGCAAGAAAACCAGCATGGCAATTCCGGCAGCGAATGTCAGGCCGGTAAAGGCCACGGCAAAGGGCAGAAGGAAGACCGCTTCGACGTCGAAAACCAGAAAAATAATTGCGTACAGATAGTAGCCGGGATGGAACTGAATCCAGGCATCACCCGGGGACTCCAGACCGCATTCGTAAATTGAATTCTTGCTGGGGCCGGGTTTCTGCGGGGAATATTTCCACGCCCAGAGCCACGCCAGCGCCAGCGGTGCAACGGCGAAACCGACTCCCGCGAGCAGCAGCACGAAGACTGGGAAATAGGGGCTGTTTGTCATATTCTCTGAACTCTTTACCGTACCAGATTCACACCGCGATGCGAACCTTCCCTACAGGTTACGCCTTGATTATAAAGTCGCGTTGTGACGGAGCGCACATCTGGAGCCCCTTTCGTTATTGCAAGATGAAGATGGACGAAGGGAAGGCAATGAGAGAAGAAAAAACAGTCATTCTGGATGGAAACGAAGCTGCTGCATCGGTCGCGTACCGCATGGCGGAAGTGATCGCCATTTACCCGATTACGCCGTCTTCCACCATGGGCGAGTGGGCGGATCAGTGGAAAGAAGAAGGGCGCAGGAACATCTGGGGATCCATCCCAATCGTCGCCGAGTTGCAGAGTGAAGGCGGAGCCGCGGGCGCAATGCATGGCGCGCTGCAGGCAGGAGCGTTCAGCACTACATTTACCGCGTCGCAGGGCCTGCTGTTGATGATCCCGAACATGTACAAAATCGCCGGCGAATTGACGTCGAATGTGATTCATGTGACGGCGCGCTCCATCGCGACCCATGCTCTTTCGATATTTGGTGACCACTCCGATGTGATGGCCTGCCGCTCGACCGGGTACGCCATGCTGTCGTCGAACTCCGTGCAGGAAGCCGGCGATATGGCGCTGATTGCGCACCTGGCCACGCTGGAGGCGCGCATCCCTTTTCTCCACTTCTTTGACGGATTTCGCACCTCGCACGAAATCAACAAGGCTAAGGCAATTTCCGACGAGACGATTCTGGCGCTGCTGGAGGAGAAGTATATTTCCGGCCATCGCGAGCGCGCATTGAGTTCGGATCGGCCGATCCTGCGCGGTACGGCACAAAATCCCGACGTATTTTTCCAGGCGCGGGAGGCGTGCAACTCCTACTATCTGGCTTGTCCCACGATTGTCCAGGATGTGATGGATCGCTTTGCCGCGCAGACCGGACGAAGCTATCACCTATTCGATTATTTTGGCGCTCCGGATGCGGATCGTGTTGTGATCCTGATGGGCTCGGCTTCTGGCGCAGTGGAGGAAACGATCGATGCCCTGAACCAGCAGGGAGAAAAAGTCGGCCTGCTGAAAGTGCATTTGTACCGTCCGTTTGCGGCCGAGGCGTTTCTCGCAGCCCTCCCCAACACGGTACGGTCGATTGCAGTGCTGGATCGCACCAAGGAACCCGGGGCGCTGGGCGAGCCCTTGTATCAGGATGTGGTGACCAGCTTCAGCGAAGCGTTTTCCAGTGGCACCGCGCCGTTTGCGCAGCATCCGCGCATTATTGGCGGGCGGTATGGCTTGTCGTCAAAAGAATTCACCCCGGCGATGGTCAAGGGCGTGTTCGACGAGCTGAAACAGGAGCACCCCAAGAACCACTTCACCATTGGCATTCAGGACGATGTGACCCACACCAGCCTGGCGTACGATCCGGAATTTTCGACTGAAGACCCGCGCACAGTGAGAGCCTTGTTCTACGGACTTGGTTCGGATGGAACGGTCGGCGCGAACAAGAATTCCATCAAAATTATCGGGCAGGAGACACCGAATTACGCGCAGGGCTATTTTGTTTACGACTCGAAAAAATCCGGTTCGGTGACGACGTCGCACTTGCGTTTCGGGCCCGATCCGATCCGTTCCACCTACCTGATCAGCAAAGCGAATTTTGTGGCGTGCCATCAGTTTTCATTTCTGGAGCGGATGGACGTGCTGGAGGCGGCAGCGCCGGGCGCAGTGTTTTTGCTGAACACGCCGTATGGACCGGAGCAGATTTGGAGCCATTTGCCTAGAACAACTCAGGAGGCAATGTTAAAGAAAAAGGTGAAGTTTTATGTGATCGATGCCTACACAGTGGCGCGCGAAGCCAAGATGGGCAATCGCATCAACACGGTGATGCAGACCTGCTTCTTCGCCATCAGCGGCGTGCTGCCCAGCGACCAGGCGATTCAGCAGATCAAGAAGGCCATCCAGAAGACCTACGGCAAGCGCGGTGACGCGGTGGTGCAGGAAAATTTTGCTGCGGTCGATGCTGCCGTGGCTCATCTGCATCCGGTCAAGCTGCCGGAAAAGATTACTGCGTCGTTCGACATTCTGCCGATCATTCCCGCAGCGGCTCCGGCGTTTGTCCATGACGTTTTAGGCGCGATTGCTTCCGGTCATGGAGATGCGTTACCGGTAAGCGCGCTACCACCTGGCGGGACATTTCCAACCGGCACGGCCAAATGGGAGAAGCGCAATATCGCGCAGATGATCCCGGTGTGGGACAAGGATCTTTGCATCCAGTGCGGCAAGTGCGTGCTGGTCTGCCCCCATGCCGTGATCCGCGCCAAGGTGTACGACGATGTTCTGCTGAATCAGGCGCCGTCCACATTCAAGAGCACCAAGCCAAAATGGCGCGGCATGGAACAGGAACTCTATACGCTGCAAGTTGCGCCGGAAGACTGCACCGGATGCCGCATCTGCGTGGAAGTTTGCCCGGTGAAGAGCAAGAGCGAAGCCAAGCACAAGGCCATCAACATGGAAATGCAGGCTCCGCTGCGTGATGCGGAAGTGCAGAACTGGAACTTCTTCGAGTCGTTGCCCTCGGTGGATCGCAGCCGCCTGGCCCATACGCAGGTGAAGGACATTCAACTGCTGGAGCCGCTGTTTGAGTTCTCCGGCGCGTGCTCGGGTTGCGGCGAGACGCCGTACATCAAGTTGTTGACGCAATTGTTCGGCGATCGGTTGTATATTGCGAACGCGACTGGGTGCTCTTCCATTTATGGCGGGAATTTGCCGACTACTCCGTACACCGTGAACAAGAGCGGTTGCGGGCCAACGTGGTCCAACTCCTTGTTTGAAGACAATGCGGAGTTCGGTCTGGGTATGCGGCTGGCGCTGAACCAGCAGAAGACCTACGCGGAGGAATTGCTTGTCCGGCTGACGCCGATTATTGGTGAAGTGCTGGCAACGGCGGTGTTGATGGCTCGGCAAACCACAGAAACCGAGATTGAAGCGCAGCGGGAGAGGGTGCGGCTGGTGCGGGAACGGCTGGCGGCAGCGGATTTGAAGGGCGAGCCGCTTCTAAACGTCGTCAATCCTTCCGATGTTCGCAGCCTGCTGGCGATTGCCGATTTGCTGGTGCGCAAGAGCGTGTGGATGGTCGGCGGGGACGGCTGGGCGTACGACATTGGATTCGGCGGCCTAGATCATGTGCTTGGCTCCGGACAGAACGTGAAGGTGCTGGTGCTGGATACGGAGACGTATTCGAATACGGGTGGCCAGATGTCCAAGGCCACGCCTCGCGGCGCAGTGGCTAAGTTTGCAGCAGGCGGCAAGACCAACGCCAAAAAAGACCTGGCGATGGAAGCGGTCGCGTATGGTTCGGTGTATGTCGCACGGGTCGCGATGGGTGGCAGTGACGCTCAAACCGTCAAGGCCTTTCAGGAGGCCGAGGCCTACGACGGTCCCGCGCTCATCATTGCCTATAGCCATTGCATCGCGCATGGCTACGACCTCGCCTACGGAATGGAGCAGCAGAAAAATGCGGTGCTCTCCGGAT
This sequence comes from Acidobacteriota bacterium, assembly GCA_021780095.1. The sequence continues at coordinate 21,377 of JAJXZK010000190.1, forward strand.
ACTGGCCGTTGATGCGCTATAACCCAATGTTGCGCGAGGAAGGGAAGAACCCATTCCAGCTGGATTCCAGGGCGCCTTCAATTCCGTTGAAGGAATACAGCTATCACGAGGCGCGATACACCATGTTGGCGCGCAGTCATCCAGAGGTGGCGAAAAAGCTGCTGATGGAAGCGCAAGATGATGTAGAGCGCGAATGGCGCGTCTATTCCGGTCGGGCGGCGATGGCCGGTCGCTCGGAAACTCCCAACATTGCTCCACCGCAAAAGGACGAGGATGTAGTCGCCCTTGGAAAAAGCAAGGATGGACATTGATGGACCTGACAACCGATTATCTTGGACTGAAACTGAAAAATCCGCTGGTGGTTTCCTCCTCGCCACTGACGGAATCCGTGGACAATATTCTGCGCCTGGAAGAAGCGGGAGGGGCGGCGGTAATTCTGCCGTCGATCTTTGAGGAGCAGCTGTCGCTGGAAGGGAATGCTCTGGACCGGGACATCTCGCGTGGAACGGAATCGTACGCCGAATCGCTCAGCTACTTTCCTGTGTATGACGATTATCGACAGGGCCAGGATGCCTATCTGAGCCTGTTGCATCACGCAAGGCTGCGTGCGGGAATTCCCGTGATTGCCAGCCTGAACGGGGCGACAGCGGGCGGCTGGGTTCGCTTTGCCAAGGAGATTGAGCAGGCGGGTGCGGATGGCCTGGAGTTGAATACGTATTCCCTGGTGACAGATCCAGGGTTGACGAGCGGCACAGTGGAGCAGGCGCTTGTGGAACTGGTGCGACAGGTTCGACAGAATACCAAGCTTCCCATTGCCGTCAAACTTTCTCCGAACTATACGAGCCTTCCCAATCTTGCCCGGCAGCTGGATGAAGCCCGAGCGGACGCACTGGTGTTATTCAACCGTTTTTATCAGCCAGATTTTGATTTGGAACAGCTGGACGTGGTTCCGCGGCTTGCGTTGAGCCGGCCGGAGGAACTGCTGCTGCGTCTGCACTGGGTGGCGATTCTGTATGGCAATGTGCGAGCCAACCTGGCCATCACGGGGGGAGTGCACAGTGCGCAGGACGTGCTGAAAGCCATTATGGCGGGCGCGCAGGTGGCGATGATGGTGTCGGACCTGCTGGCCCACGGCATCGACCAACTCTCCATTATTCGAGCGGATCTGATGCGCTGGATGGAAGAACACGAATATCAATCGATCGATCAGATGCGTGGCAGCCTGAGTCGCCGCTCGGTACCCGATCCGTCTCCGTTTGAGCGCGGCAACTATATCAAGACGCTGAGCAGTTACACCCTCCGCACGCCGGTGGCGTAGACCTGCGATCTTGATGGTAAGGAAGGCGAACACTACGACAAAGATCGGTGTGTATCGGCGAGATACGACCGAGCGCGAAAACGGCGTCGCGAATGTGATCGGGGCGGCGCTGGAATACAATCAATATGAGGCAAGACGGTGGAGAGTTCCGTGGAGATGATCCAGGCCTGCAGGGCCGCAGGATCACCCGCCAAAGAGTCTTTTATTAAAAGACCGTTGGTCAGAACCTCCGTGGATTTACCGATGATACGTATCCCCAAACATGGAAGGAATGCATTCAACCAATGACCACTCCTGAACTTGTGGTGCAGGACCAGCCGGGGCTGCAACCTGCCGGCGGTATCCAGCCGATCGTCAATGACTTTTCCATACAGATTGCCACGGTCAACGGATCAGGTTCGCAATCTGCCAATAACGTACTGCTTCGCAGCATCTTTCGCATGGGTGTTCCTGTCTCCGGCAAGAATTTGTTTCCTTCCAACATTGCCGGACTCCCTACCTGGTACACGATTCGTGTCAGTAAAGACGGTTGGGTCGCGCGCAAGACGGACATCGATGTGCTGATCGCAATGAACGCGGAGACGGTGCAGCAGGATGTGCAATCCCTGCGGCCGGGCGCGGCCGTGATTTACGACCAGTCGCTGAAGCTGGATCAGGTGCGCGATGACCTGACCTACTACGCGGTCCCCTTCGATCAACTGGCGGCGTCGACCGGCGCGGATGCGAAGATTCGCAAGCTGGTGAAGAACATGGTGTACGTCGGAGTCGCGGCGCGACTGCTGTCGATTGACATGGACTGGGTGGAGAAGACGGTTCGCAAACAGTTCGCGAAAAAGGTGAAGGCAGCGGATCTGAATCTGAACGCGGTCCGCGCCGGTTTCGATTATGCCGCCAGCTCGCTGACCAAGCAGGACCCATTTATTGTGG
>JAJXZK010000007.1 GCA_021780095.1 Acidobacteriota bacterium
GAAGCGGAGGTCTCGCAGCGGCATGAAATATGCATCGTCATGCCGGTGGCGTGGGACGGACATCTGCACAAAATTGATTGGGCGGGGTGAAGCCGCTTGCGCCTGATTGGCCATCAGGACGCTCGTGGAAAGGTCAGCGGGATCCTTGAAATGCTTATGGTGCAGGTCGCCATAGCAAAGGTGCATGCCGACCGGGACCGTGGCTGGAATCGCGGCGTTGAGTTCGCGAATGTAGCGAAGAAAGCGATCCAGCGGCTCGCCCGTTGGCTTGAACTGCATGGGCGGAACATCCGGTAGATGGTCGCCATGCTCGATGGCCACCGTCTCCCAATTAATGTCCCACTGCAAGACCAGATCGTCGTGCGGGATGCGCCTGCAAAGTTCCGCGACGTCCCGCTTCATCACATCCAGATAGGCGTCCACCATCAAATCCATGTTGCGGGCGCTGTTGGTGAACAGCCGCGTGGCGTCGTCGGGAAATGGAAGCGACTGCTGAAAGCGCACGCCGCGCGGGATCACTCCCTGGTCGCGCAGTCGGCAAAAGACCTGATAGGACGCCGCCGCTTCCCGTGGATAGCCGAGCGTTTCGATGCGGGAAAGCTTCCGCACTCCCGGCTTCACGCCGTACCACTGGCAGGTGCTGTAATCTCTCGGCAGCCATTCCGGCAATCCGCCGCCCGCCGGCACCACCGGCCGGACCAGCTCCAGCTCCGGATGCTTCATCCAGGTGTTCACCAGCACGAAGTAAATCCAGAATCGCCGAACCCCGAATTCGCCATCCGTAAACCCCATTGCAAGGTCTCCCAGAATGGGAGCCAGGGTGCGAAAAACCTCCTCAGCACTGTTGCCCGGGACACCCCCCACCAGCAGAACCGGCCTCTGCGCCTTGGACATGGCCCCTCCTTGCGGAAATGGAATCCTGCCGACCCTCCTGCCATCCAGCCCGCCCTGACGCGATGGATGGTACTACCTTCGCGTCCAAAGCACTAGAAACACCCTTCCGCCGCCGCCCTCGAGCCACCCTGCTCGAACGGAACTCTTCGCGCAACCAAAGCCGCATGCCCCAGAAGAGCTGTCATAGCGCGCAAAGAGCGTATATACGTTTAACGCAATACTATACGTATATATACTTGCGGACCTGGCCTGCGGACCGGGGCACAAATCGTTTAACTTTTCTATTGACACACGCGCCCCCCGATGGTAAATCGCGCTCCAGCATTGGCAGCAGTGGGACTGCGACGCACCCAAACTCAACGATCAAAATGCAGGGTGGAAGTGCTCGGGGATGCGTTTTCATTTTCGCGGCAAATTGTGGCCTAGGCCACATTGCTGCGCGATGAGCAGCAGAAACCAGCGCAGCCACAACAGGGGGGTGGAATGAAGGCACACTTCAGGCGGGCCGGTCTATTCGTTTGTATTTTTTCCTCTCTCCTGCTTCTGGGAGCAGCCATTGCCAGGGCTCAGTCAGCCGGGACAGGGGCCATCGCCGGCACGGTCACAGATTCTTCGGGTGGGACGGTGGCCAATGTGACTGTCACAGCCACCAGTCTGGGAACCAATCAAACACGCACGGCGACCACGGGCGCCGATGGCGTCTTCAAATTTCCATTGCTGCTGCCAGGAAATTACAGCGTCAAATTTACTGCGCAGGGCTTCAAGACCGCCGAGATAAGCCGGGTCACGGTAACCGTCACCGAAACCGCGACAGTCAATCAGACTTTGCAGGTCGGAGCAGTAACGCAGGAAGTGACCGTATCTACCACGGCCCAGGTGCTGCAGACCGAGAGCTCGACGCTCGGGGGAACCGTTTCCGGGAGCCAAATCGACGCATTGCCAATGGCCAATCGGAACTACACTGAGATCCTGAGCCTGTCCGCAGGGGCGGGTGCGGGCGTGGAAAACGCTGCTTCGGTCGGCAAGGGCACGCAGGATATGAGCGTCAACGGCGCAAACCCAGGCCAAAATAATTTCATGATGGACGGCATCCAGGTGGACAACCTTGCCAACTCAGGGAGCGCCAACGACGGCACCATTTACACAGGAATTCCGATCCCCAATCCGGATGCCATTCAGGAGTTCAAGGTGCAGACTTCGACGTATGATGCCAGCTACGGGCGCAATCCCGGCGCGAACGTCAACATGGTGACGAAGAGCGGCACCAACAATTTTCATGGGACGGGATTCGAGTTCTTCCGGAACTCCGTCCTCAACGCGGATAACTTCTTTTACGTTAAGACCCCGGGGCAGCAACACCAGGTCTTTAACCAGAACCAGTTCGGAGGCACTCTCGGCGGCCCGATCAAGAAGGACAAGCTCTTCTTCTTCATCAGTTACGAAGGGACGCGATCGAAAAATGGCGTCGCACCCCAAGGCGAGACCTTCGGCGCCATCCTGCCGCCCCTCCCGGCTACGCGAACCGCAGCGACCCTTGGCGCAGCCTTGTGCGGATTTGGCAATACGCCGGCCCTCGCATGCAATGGGTCCAATATCAGCACCCCTGGCTTGAACCTGATGAACCTGAAGAATCCGAACGGCAGCTACTTCTTCCCAAGTCCGAACACGCTGCCTCAGTTTTGCGGGAGCGGACCCCTTGCATCGGGCCCCAACGCCGGTTTTTATCAATGCAATTTCAGCGTTCCGGCCATCTACAACGAAAACCAGATGGTCGCCAATGGCGATTACATCATCAACAGCAAGAACACGCTTTCTACGAGATATTTCTATCAACACGCGCCGCAAGAGGATTTTCTAGGCCAAGCCGGCGGCAATATACCGGGAACGCCGGAAGACATTCTCTACGCCAACCATAACGCGGTCGTGAAACTTACCTCGCTGGTATCCAATAACTTCGTGAATGAAGCCAGCGTCTCCATGCAGCGCAACGTGAATATCTCGAATGTGCAGATGCCCCCCGGCGGATCGCCAGCACAACTGGGAATCACGCCTGTTAATCCAGGCTTTTTCGAGCCGCCGACGATGATCTTTATCAATAACAACTTCACGGCCTTTGGCGGGCTGCTGCCTGACAACAGCACGACGACCCAGTTCCAGTTTGACGAGCAGATTTCCTGGCAGCATGGGAAACATGCCATCCGTGCCGGGTACGAATATGAGTACGCCTACTGGCCCATTTCCGATCAGGGGCTGCAACAAGGGCTCTTGTTGACGGGCAACGTATTCGACCCCCGCGCGAGCTTCGGGGACATGCTTGTCGGCACGAACGTTGGAAATGGCGCTGAATTTGGAGGATTTAATGTGGGATGCCTATTTTGCTCGAAAGGCATCGCCAGCGAGAATGCCATCATCCACTTTTACCAGATTCACGACCAGGACGCCTTCATCGCCGATGACTGGAAGGTGAACACCCGGCTTACCCTGAACATTGGCCTGCGCTGGGAATACGAGGGGCTTCTCAGCGACAAATACGGACGGCTCACGCAAGTTTGGCTGGATCGCATGGCCCCCAACTCCGTAATCCCCACGTCTTTCTCCGCGACGAATCCGCTGGGCGTCTTGCAATACGTCGTTCCCAGCAACTTTGCCGCACATTTCGGGCCTCCGCCAATCGGGGTCGGCACGGCGCCCAACCAGAACACGATTGAGGGACACGCGCCATACAGCAACTTCGCTCCGCGGTTCGGATTTGCCTGGCAGCCGCTCAGCAACGACAAGCTTGTGGTGCGCGGCGGCGCCGGCCTCTTTTACGACCGCGTGGGATTGGACTCGATTGTCCACGCCTTTGAACAGGGCTATCCCTATGCCGCCACGTACGATTATGGATTCTTTAGCCCACGATGGTTTCAGTCCACGCTTGCGGCTCCCTATCCACCGATTTCGCTCGTTTGCATGCCGTCCGATCCCAACTGCAACACCGATTTTGGGCTCGGCTTCGCCCCGCGCTTCTCGAACTACGCTACGGGAGCGAGCTCCGGCCTAAGTACGCCGTTCGATCCGACGACGGTCCACACCCCGCTCATCCGGCAATACAATTTGGGTATTCAATATGAATTCGAGCCGGGATGGGTCCTCAACGTCGGTTACGTTGGATCAAGCGGAATCAACCTGCTTGATTACAATCACAACGTCAACCAATCGCTCCTGGCGACGCCGACGAACAGCTTGAGCTATCTGTGCAGCGGCGGCACGCCAAACATCTGCAATACGAGCAACAATGCTTCTTTCCGCGTCCCTTATTTGGGCTACGAGGCCGCCGGCCTGCAAGCCTCGGACTTCAACGGTTACTCCAATTACAACTCGTTGCAGGTAACGGTGCAGCACCAGTTCTCGAATGGGCTGTCGCTGCAGGCTGCCTATACCTGGGACCGGAATCTCTCTGATGTTTTCTTCGGCAACACAGCGAACATCAACAATGCGCTGTGCATGATGTGCCAGTATGGTCCAGTGAGCTTTGACCGGCCTCAGCGGCTCGTCGTGAACTATAGCTACGATTTGCCGTTTGGCAAGCACGCCACAGGGCTCGAAAAGACGCTGATCAACGGATGGACCGTTTCAGGAGTCACCATCGCACAGTCTGGCGACTTTCTCACGTTCATAGCACCCGGGATCACTGGCACGGCCTACGGGACCAGTAACACAAGTTACCTATCGGGATTGACGACCGCCCAATTCTGCCCCGGCTTCGGGAACGGCAGCGTGAAAGCCCCCGGCGGAGTCGGAGCGAACCTGAACCACTACTGGAACACTGCGGCATTCTTCCAGGGGGGCGCTCCTTGCCAGGCGGGACCAGTCCCGTACGGGGATGCAACCGCGCAGGGATATGGCAATTCCGGAGTCGGCGTCGCGTCCGGCCCGGGCCAGTTCAACTGGGATATTTCTCTGCTGAAAAACAACCAGATTACGGAGCGCGTCAACTTGCAGTTCCGCGCGGATTTCTATAATGCTTTCAACCACCCGCAGTTTGCCGATCCGGGAGGCGCTCAGTTTGGCACGGTGGGATTCGAAAACGTCACATCGCCTCAATTCGGGCAAATTTTCAATACCGACGTCAACCCGCGCCTGATTCAGTTCGGGGTGCATTTGTTCTTCTAGGAAACGATCCGGCGGGGAGCGCCGAGAAAGGATCCGTCGCGCTCCCCGCTCCACCCAAATCCCCGCAGGAGCCGTCCACGCTTCGTGTCTTTACCGGCATGGCTGCATGCGTAGTCGGGCGACTCCTTCGCGTGAGGCTCGTCCCAGATGCCGGACGGCATGCCATAGGGTACCGTATCGAGAACCGCCTCAATCTGGTCAACCTTTCCGCCGTGAATCTGGAATAGCCCGGCGACCTGGAAGGCAAGTCGCCGCATGCCTGGTTTGCAACATGCCCGACGGCATGCCGGGGGATCTCGTTCCGCAGATTCGCAACAATGCCCCCCTGGTCGCTGCTGGCGGCGAGGCCCACGCTGCGCTCTGCGCCGCATGAAGAACTCGAATTGCTCTTGCTGGCGCAGTAGAATCAATAAGCACCGCGGAAAGCGCCCGTAGCTCAGCTGGATAGAGCATCTGCCTTCGAAGCAGAGGGTCGGGAGTTCGAGTCTCCCCGGGCGCGCCACTCTAATTTCTGCCCCGCATTGGGTTTACGCAACTCTTTCCGCTTCCCTCGGTGCTGCATTTTGTAGCCCAAGTAGCCCAACTAAGGAAAAGCCTAGCCCGGCTCGCTCGCACCATTCCCGTCTCCACGCTTCGTCGTTCTCTAGCCCTCCCGCGTAGAGATCGGTCACAGTCTGTTTCGAGTGCCCGAGCCAAAGCCGGATCAGGTCCTCCGGCACACGCGCCCGGCGCAATGTCTCCGTGCGAAATCGACGGAAGGCATGA
>JAJXZK010000419.1 GCA_021780095.1 Acidobacteriota bacterium
GACCCTCCTCGGCACCAGCAGTATCGCGGTCTACCATGATGGCCGTACGGTGGGCGACAATGTGCAAGCGGTGCTCGGCTACTCCAAGGGGCGCCGCATGTTTTTCAGTTCCCTCACCGACAATGGCCTGATGGCGGACCAGGTGTGGGTGTATGGCACCGAAGGCAGTTTGCAAATTACGCTGGCCGACGCCACGCTTTATAAGCGAACCTCCAAGATGATCACCGAGGCCTCCCATTCCGACGTGGTGCAAAAAGGAGTCGAGACTGGAGCCTCGTACAACGCGGATTCAGCGATGCCGTATCGCGGACCGGGACATCGAGTGAATATGAAACGTGATGAAGATCCAACACTCACCGCTTGCAAGTCATTTATGGAATGCGTTCGCACCAAACAACAGCCCTTTGCCAATGTGAATGTAGGATTTGGATCGGCAATCGCCTGCGCAGTTGGAAGGCATGCCATGTATGAGGGTCGCGAAGCAAAGATTCCGCAATTAACGGCCTAAGTAAAAACCAGCGCATGGCGCGCGAAACAAATTCAAAATAGGAGACTCTACGATGGCGCTAACAAGAAGAGACATGTGCATTCTGCTGCCGGCTTTGATGGCAACAGCCACGAGCTTCGCGGCGGAAGGCGATGCCGGCAAGAATGAGACGCTCAAGTCCGCAATTTACAACCTGAAAGACTTGAAGGTTGAGAAAAGCAAAAATCGTGACTATATCCCAGTGTTTGAGGGAACAACTTCGAATGGGCAACATATGACGCTGCACGAATCCGCCGTCGGTCCGGGCGGCGTCATCCACGAAATGTACACCCACCCAGGCGATGAGATGTTTCTGGTGCGGGAAGGAACGCTGGAGGTGGAGATGGAGGGCAAGCGCTCCCAAGTGGGACCGGGCGGAATCGCATACGTCGCGTCAAACACGCCGTATGCGATTCGCAATACCGGCAAAGAATGGGCACGCTATTTTGTATTTCTGTTCGGACCATCGCATCCGCACATTCAGTGGAAATAGGAAACGCTACCCGGTCGGCCAGCTCCTTCGGGGCGAAGGGCTAGTCAGACGCAGCTTCCACCTGCGCTGGAGGACGAATCAACAAGAAGACGAAGAGGGTTGCGAGCACGGGCAGGAGTCCGGCGGCAAGAAACGCGGGTCGATAGGAAAATCGATCGACTAAAAAGCCGACCAGCAAAGTGAAGCCCGTGCTGACCACGCCGGCAGCCAATCCGCTCAGGCCGGTGACCGAGCCGACCACATCCTGGGGGAAAAGATCGGACGGCAACGTGAGTCCCATGGTGGACCAGCTGGCGTACCCCCACAGCGCGACGCAGATCAGTGCCAACGCGAAATACACGCTGTGGACGCTCGCCGCTGGAATGCCGGCAAGGATCGGCACACAACTGGCGAGGCAGACCCAGGTGCGAGCGCGCACCACCGACATTCCATGGCGAATGCAGTAGCCGGAAATCCAGCCGCCGGTAAAGTTGCCAATATCAGCTGCGATAAATGGAATCCAGGCAAACAATGCAATTCGTTTCAGGGTGAAGCCGCGCGCATCGCTGAGATACTGGGGCAACCAGAACACATAAAACCACCAGATTGGATCGGTCAGCGCTCGACCCAGCACAATGCCCCAAAGATTGCGATTCCTGGCGAGCCGCCGCCAGCGCGTCCATCCGCGATCGGTTGTGACTGGCTCTGCATCGCGGCCCGCTTCAATCAGCGCCACTTCTTCCGGGGTGACGCGAGGATGCGACTTCAGCGGATGATAGACGCGCAGCCATACAGCTAGCCAGACAAATCCCGACAGTCCCGAGGCAGCAAATCCCCAGCGCCAACCGAAGGCCAGCGCGATCAGCGGAATGGTCAGTGCAGCCAAGGCTCCGCCCACGCTGGAGCCGCTATCGAAGATGGCAACCGCGAGACTGCGTTCCTCGCGCGGAAACCATTCCGCGACAACCTTGCTGGCGCCGGGCCAGTTGAAACCTTCCCCGATGCCCAGCATGAACCGAAAACATGCGAAGCCGAAAACAGAACTGGCGAATCCGGTGAGAATATTCATTACCGACCACCAGATCGCTGCCGCAGCCAACCCCACGCGACTGCCAACCGCATCGAGAACAATTCCGCCAATCAACCACGTAATGGCATACGAGATCTGAAACGATCCCAGGATTTTTGCCAGGTCAATATGGGACAAGTGGTACTGCGCCGTAATCATCGGCGACAGTACAGAGAAGCTTTGTCGGCTGATGTAGTTGGTTACGGTGGAGAAGAAGAGCGTCCAGACGATCCACCAGCGAGTTCTGCCGACATGTTTGGACGGTTTCGAATCGGGTGCGCCAGACTCTGCAGACTTCAAAGTTACCTCGTCGGGCCGCAGCTTAATGTGCGCTTCCTAGAATCCCAGGGAACCATTTGACCGCATTGTCGTGATACAGCTTGCGCAAAATCGGCTGCGGAAGCGCGAGTCCCTGGATCTTGTGACCGTTGTACTCGACCACGTCGTTTGTGGCAAAGAAGCGCCAGTCATTCGCGTAGCGGTCTTCCCACTCTTTCATTGCGCCTTGCGGGTTGCTGTCGGGATTGAACTCGTTGTCGGTCGCATAAATCAAACGGTCCTGATACTTGGTGATGAATGCGATCAGGTCCGCCCGCGGTTGCATTTCAACATAAGGCATACGCGCGGCAAGATCCACAGCAAAGTTCGGATATTTGTCGAGGTGCTGCGCAAGCTGATGGAAATCTGCTTCCATACTGCCCAGGTGCGCGCCCACCACTCGCAGTTTCGGATTCGCTTCCAGCACGTGATCGCGTGCTACCAGAATTGCGGCCTTCGATGGCGCTCCTGGCTTGGCGTACATGTAAAGCTCAGGATGCTGCGTGTAGTAATCGTAGTCGGCCGCCTTGGGATTGGGCGCTTCCCAAATCGTATTGGGGTCGGCTAAGTGTGCAACCAACGTCTTGTTGTGGGCTGCGATGTTCTTGAAGATCGGCTCAAAGACGGGATTGTCGGGCATGATGTAATTTCCCTTTGCGTCCTTGATTTCCATGCCGACATTTTTCCAGATCTTGACCGCCACGGCCCCGTGCGAAAAATCCTCGTTGAGGATGCGATTTGCGGTTGCGTCGAAACCCGGCTGGTTGTACTTGAATGGATCAAAGGTGCTGCACATCGCGATATACCCGTCGCTGTGATGCACGACCGTCCACGCGTCCTTACGTTCCTTGGTCAGATCTTTCAGCTCTGGATCAAAGTCATCCACCAGGGTGATGTCCAGCGTATGCAGATTGAGCCGCTTGAGCATCGCGTACAACGCCGGCGCGTCTTGAAACGCGTGGGTATGTGTATCAATTGGATCGAGCGCGGCGAATTGCGGTAGTTCCTGCGTAGTGAACGGCCCGCTGACCGGGGTCGTCGACGTCGTCACAGCGGGGGTGGAAGTGGAAGCATTCGGCGCCTGAGTTTTGTTGCATCCAGTCGCTGTCAGAAGCAATACGAGGGACATCGCAAGTCTTTTCACGCTGGCCATCCTCCAATTCGATTGTGCATCCACGTAAGTACCACAACATTGACACGATAATCCAATCACACCTCGACGGGGTGATCGAGAATTTCCTCACCCTTAGGATCCCAATACAGTTTCTTCCCACTCCAATAGGAGTGGGCCGCCATGATCACCACAATGGCATGGCTGAAACCATGATCAACATTCGCGTCGGGCTGTCTGCGGGTCTGCATCGCCGTCAGCCAGTTCATCACGTGATGCGCGTCGTCGTCGTCCGGGCCCCGGGAGTCGGGCGGCGGTGCTCCGGGGGCGTGAACGATCTCTTCCTCTTCGCGCGCCGGAGGCACAATGGGGAGCTTCGAATAATTGACGGAGCCATCCATTTCATGTCTGCCGCCTTCCTTACTCACGACGAAGAACGACGCGCCCTCGCCGCCATAATTCGCGATGGTGCCGTCGCGTCCTTGAATCCGAGAGAAGCTGCGATAGCTATTGCCGAACGTGGTTTTGTAGGTATAGAGGAACCCTTTGGGATAGGTAATTGCCGCCACCACCGTGTCTGGATTTTGCCGCCCGTCGGGCCACGCGTAGATGCCGCCGTTGGCCACCACGCTGACGGGATAGCTCTCGTCCGTCCACAGATGCACTAAATCGCTGCCGTGGCTCAACCACTGGTCGAAGATGCCGGAGGAATAATCCTTGTACAGGCGAAACTCCAGGTAGACGTGCGGATCGAAGGGTTGGTATGGCTTGCCGAGCAGCCATCGCTTCCAGTCCGTGTCTTCTTCCCGCAGTTTGGATTGGCGATCCTGCATCCACTTCTTCCACTCCATGTTGCGGTCCTGATCCATCTGAACCGTCTCGCCAATATCATTCGGCACAAAACGCCAGCGTTCTTCGTTGACGTTCCATTCCTGCTCAATGTGGACGATTTTGCCGAGTCGACCGGAGCGGACGATATCCCGCACGGCAAGTTGATAGGGCTGGGTGCGATGCTGCGACCCCACCTGGACAACCTGCCTGGACGCTTTGACAGCGTCGCGGGCTTCTTTGGCTTCCGAAAGAACATTCGCAAACGGCTTCTCGACGTAGCAATCCTTGCCGGCGCGAACAACTTCAGTACACAGCTTGGCATGCTGAAAATCGCCGGTCGCAATCATCACACCGTCGATGTCCGGGCGCGCCAGCATTTCTTCGGAGTACTTGAACATCTGCGGATCAACATTGAAAGCCTTCTTGACCTGGGCGGCACGCTGTTCGCGGGCCAGGGTCCACAGATCGCAGACTGCCACCGTTTCCACAGGCATTTGCTTCGACGCCAGATGCGCCATGTGAACATGGCCTTCACTGCGCTGCCCACAACCCAGCTGACCCAGCCGAATGCGATCGTTCGCACCCAAAATACGGGCGTACGAGCGCGCATCCATTCCCGCCGCCAGTGCGGCCACTCCAGCCTGCTTCACAAACGTGCGGCGATCGATCCCTTCCGGTGCTTTCTCGGCCATCGATTCCCCCAGTGGAAAGATTTTCGTTCGAATTTGAACCTAGCTTTTGCCAACCGCCGTCGACTGCAAAAGATCCATCACTTCGGCGGAGGACTCCCTATCCAGGTATACCGTGGCGTTGGGATGAGTGCGCAGCAGCGTCGCCGGGCAGGCCGTAGAAATGGATTCCTGCAGCGCGCGACGAACAATCGCCGCTTTCCGTGGCCCGGGAACAGAAGCGATCAGCTTGGGAACCCGAAATAGCGCAGGAATCGTGATGGTCATGGCACGTTCGGGCACTTCCTCGAGACTCCCAAACCATCCTTCCGCTTCCTGTTGCTGACGGCACGTCGTATCCAACTGCGCGACCTTCACATCAAGAGGATCGTTGAAATCCGCCACTCCTGGATCGTTGAAGGCGAGATGTCCATTTTCGCCAATGCCGAGCAAGCATAATTGCGGATTCGCGGTACGTAGCAGGGCCGCATACTCCTTACATGCCTGCTCCGGATCGGGCGCGGTACCGTCGATCTCAAAGAACTCCTTCATCTGCACTTTTTGCGTCAGATTGTCGCGCAGGTAGCGTCGAAACGAGGCCGGATGGTCTGGGCTCAAACCAATGTACTCGTCCATGTGAAAGCCACGAATTTGTGCCCAAGGCAGCCCCGGAGTTTGCGTTAATGCCTGCAAGGTGTCCAGCTGCGAGGCTCCCGTCGCGAAAATAACTGCGAACTCGGCGTTCGCTTTTGCCAGCTGCATCAGCGAACTTGCTGCAGACTGCGCGGCGGCGGCTCCAGCCGCCTCTCGCGTGGG
>JAJXZK010000356.1 GCA_021780095.1 Acidobacteriota bacterium
TGGAGGTCCGCAAAAGCGGGCCGGTAACTTCCGCGACAGTGACTGTTCAGAACACTGTGATCGCGCCGCCGCTGGAGAAGCGGTCCAAACTGGGCGGGGACCTGGTCGCCGGAAAATTTATAGCGCTGGTGGAAATCGTTCCGCCGCGCGGCATCAGCGCGCACCGCGAACTGCAGGCAGCCACCCTGCTGGCGCAGAATGGCGTGGAAGCGATCAATGTTCCAGATTCGCCGCGGGCCTCGGCCCGAATGAGCGCGTTGAGCCTATGTCTGCAAATTCAGCAGCAGGTTGGCATCGAGAGTGTGCTGCACTACACCTGCCGCGATCGCAACGTATTAAGCATTCAGTCCGACCTGTTGGGAGCGGCGTCGCTGGGACTGCGAAATATCCTTTGCCTGACCGGCGATCCCCCCAAACTGGGGAATTATCCGGATGCCACCGCCGTGTTTGACGTGGATGCGATTGGGCTGGTGAACATTGTTCGCAATCTGAACAGCGGCCTGGATATTGGCGGAAATTCGATCGGCGCGTCTACTGGATTTGCGATCGGTGTGGCCGCCAATCCCGGCGTGCCGGACCTCGACAACGAGGTGCGGAGATTTGCCTATAAAGTTGAAGCCGGCGCCGAGTATGCCATTACTCAGCCGGTGTTCGATCTGCGCCTGCTGGAAGCTTTTCTGAAGCGGGTCGAGCAGTTTCGTCTGCCGGTAATTGCCGGGATCTGGCCGCTGATCAGCCTGCGCAATGCGGAGTTTATGCGGAACGATCTGCGTGTCTTTGTGCCGGATGAAGTCCTGCTGCGCATGCAGCAGGCGGATACCCCGGAGCTGGCACGCGCGGAAGGCGTGAAGATTGCCCAGGAAATGCTGATCGCGGCACGCGATATGGTGCAGGGGGTGCAGGTCAGCGCACCGTCGGGTCGATTCGAAGCGGCCTTGACTGTGATGGAAAGCGTGCTGCCCAACAAGTCCGGGCAGACCATCAAGCCGACTGCCGTGGGATCGACAGGAAAAGTGCAACAGGAAGCGGAACAGGGAGTCAATCTTGGCAAGCTTTGAAGAATCTTTAAAGCAGTTGGAGACGATCGTCGCCAAGCTGGAACGCGGCGACATGCCGCTGGAAGAGTCCGTTCGGCTCTTTGAAGAAGGCGTCAAATTATCGAATGCCTGCAAGGGAGATTTGGAAGCGGCGGAAGGCAAGATCCAGATTTTGCTGAAGCAGAAAGATGGTAGCCGCAAAGCAGAGCCGTTCCCCGCCGACGATGATTCGGCCGGCGAGTTGAAACAGTCGTTATAGCAAACCAGAATATCTGCAGCTTGGACCGAGAAGAAGATCCTTCGACTAGTCGCCGCGGCGACCTTCGCTGGGAATGACAACTGTTTCTTATTTACTTCGCTGCCTTCGCCGACACCTTCTGCATGCCAGGATTGCTGGACAGACTTAGTAAGTCGACGAAGATACGATAGGCTCCGGGAACACCTTCGGGTAGCTGGCGATAGAGCGCATACGCGTCGTAGACATAGAACCCTTTGCCATAGGGAGCCATCAGGAGGCCGCCCTTTTGGGGATCCTGATTGGGATCGTGGGTCTCTGTCGGCGCGGTATAGTGTGGGTCCCAACTGCGCATGAAGCCGTGACCGCGCTCTTCTACCCAGCCAGTGAAATCCTGCTCGGTAATTTTGTTGGGCCAGGTCAACGCGGGATAACTCGGATCGAGGAAAGTTACCTTCGAGTTTTCATCGATCACTTTTTCTGGATTGCCGCCGAGTTGAAATGGATAGGGACCCGAGGTATCTCCCAACTCCGTCAAATTGTATTGGACGATCAGCGTTCCACCATTCTTCACATACTCCAGCAGACGCGCGTTGAAAGTTTTCAACTCGGGCCGAACAGCATAAGCACGCACGCCCAGAACGATGGCGCGAAAACGACCCAGGTCGCCCGTCGCTATATCCTGCGCGGATAGAAATGCAGTTTGAATTCCTAATTGCTGTAGAGACGCCGCAAGACTATCCCCTGTTCCCGCCACATAGCCAACGGTTAAACCTGTGGGCATATGGATATCAACTCCGGCCGTCCGGTAGGTAGCATCGCGATAGTACGGATAGGAACGAAGGCCCGGATATCCGACCGCAGTTGAGCCTGACGTGTAGGTATGCCCCTGGTACGACGCTGTGGCGGTAATGCGGTACGGCCTGGCTTCCACCTGTTTCGGGACCACTTCGAATTCAATGTTCTGTTGGCCGCCATTTTGCTGGGTGGCGAATTGAGCCTTCGCCGGATTGGATGTCCAGCCTTCGGGAAGATTCAGAGAAACACTGCCGGCCGCAGGGCCTTCAACATCGCTGCGAATTTGGACGTGAATTGCGAAAGACTTACTTGTCATTGGAACGATGCCGGCCTTCGGCGACACCCATACCGAAATTGCCGGAGCCACCAGCAGGGGATCCAGAACCGGCCCGTACCCATGCACCGAATGCACGGTCTGCACCACCTGATCCAGCACTACTTCCGCGCCGTGATAACTGAACGTTGCTCTGGCCGCGAGCGGATACGGCATCCAGGAGTGATTCAGATAGTCCGGATTCGAAACGTCGTAGTACGGCTGCTCCAGGTTGGGGCGCGTGAAGTATGGCTTGGTGGGGGTCGCGTCCTCGGAAACTGTAACGGAAAATTTCGCTTCCGCGGTATCGTCCGCATTCACTGAGATCGGCGCCGGGGGAAGCCATTCGAGCTTCCAGTCTTTGTCCGGCGTGGTCGCGAGATGGACATCCTTCACAGTGACGGGATCGGTTCCCTGATCGGCAAGACGCACACTGACTTGAAACGACTGGCCAGGGATGGCGGATTGAAACGTATTCGAGCTGCCTCTGCCATAGTGTCCTCGTCCCCCGCCGTCGCCGTTTGACACCACCGCTTCCATGCTGAGACCAAGCGCCTGGGTGACGGCAGCGTTGAATTGCACTTTCTTCACGCCTAGCTCGTGCAGCATGTTGTAGCGAGCATCTTCCGGCAGCGGTTTCTGTTGGATTTGTTTCATCAGCGCGTCGGTCTCTACCAGTCCGCGCGCCAGTAGCGGCGCAATTTTTTCCGGCGTATCGATCGAATAACTCTGGATAGCCTGCTCTACGAGCGCATTGATGGACGTCAGCTTGGCACGAATCCAGCCAGCCTGGTCCGCGGGTGCGTAGTCCGCAATTCCGGCGAGCGAGGTATCAATTCCACCGAAGAAACCCGTCTCCTTATCTTTTGCGGGAACGCGCGAAGCATACAGCCGATACGGCGATGCATCGGGACCGGGAGAAGGAATCCCGTAGCCGCCATTCTGCGATTTTTGCTGGCCCCATCCTTCGGTAGCAATCTGCGAGTAGGAGAGACCGAGCGAAGGATCATATTGGCCGACTGGAATCGTCAGCGTGGGCGACGGCTTGCCTTCAATCCAGGTGTTGTTGATGTAGTCGTGAAAGCGCGCAGGCGCCCAGTGACCCGTAGCGTAATCAAACACGCCCTGCGAAGAGATGGTAGCGAACGGAGTGCGCACGTACATCTTCAACGGAGCCCAAGGACGAAGGCCCGCGCGGATTTGATCGGGAAACATCTTGGGATCGGCGGCGGCGTTGTAGACCTCCTGCGCCATTTGCCCGGCGACCTGGTGTTGCCCGTGCCCGTCGGAAACATTGCCGGAAAATACAGACGTCACCACCAGCGGGCGAGTCATGCGAACCACTCGAACCGAATCATAGAGGACGCGATCGTATCCCCACTTTTCCATCGCCTCCTCTTTGGTTTTGGTGAATCCAAAGTCGGCAGCGCGAGACCAATATTGGTGCACACCATAGTAGCGATCGGCCTTTAACAACTCTTCTGTCCGAAGAACACCTAATGGGTCCCAGAAATCGGATGACATCACGTTCTGGCCGCCTTCGCCGCGGTTCAACGTAAACAAATTGGTATCGGCGCCCACGTCGCGACTCTCATACGTCAGCACGCCACCGTCTTCATCATCCGGGTGCGCGGTAAACATGATGAGACTCGCCCGCGTATGCAGCTCCCTCAGCGTGCGCGAAAGTGCGGCTGCGCCGCGGTTTAGCTGAATGGCGCGAGCATTGGGATCTGGCTCAACCTTGGCGGAAGTCTGGCTGAAAACTGGTATCGTGATCCATGCCATGCATGCAAGCAGGACGACGCCGACGGATTGTTGCGCGGAGCATCGATTCATTCGTATGACCTTTGTGGATGACACGGTAGTGGCGATTCTAAAACAACGTGCAATGATGATTGGACACGGATCGCTCGTGCAACGATTCGCGGATCGGTTGATATCATCAACCTTTTCGCTCCTTCCATAATCTCAGACGCAGGACAGTTTCTCTCATAGAACACTGAAGGATAGCGATGGAATCTTCAACCAGCTCGGCGGTAGCAGGCGGCGCTCCACCATCAACCGGGCTGGTACGCGGCATTGGCCTGACCACGGCCATCAATCTGAACGTGCTGAACATGATTGGCGTGGGCCCTTTCATCACGCTGCCGCTGATGGTGGTCGCGCTGGGAAACCGCGCCATCCTGGGATGGATTTTCGGAGCGATCCTTGCCCTGTGCGATGGCATGGTCTGGGCTGAACTAGGAACACGTTTTCCGGAGTCGGGCGGCAGCTATTTATATCTGAATCGCCTGTACGGCGTGCAGCGGTGGGGACGCCTGCTGTCCTTCCTCTATATATGGCAACTGACGTTTAGCGCACCGTTATCGACGGCGTCAGGAGCCGTGGGACTATCGCAATATGCGGCCTACTTATGGCCGAAGCTGAATCTTTCCTGGTTCAACTACGACATTGGACTCGGCTGGTTTCACGTTCACCTTGCGGTGACGCTGGGCTCCCTGGTCGCGATGATGGCGTGCGGCCTGGCAACGTTCCTGATCTATAACGGCATTCAAGCGGTGGGGCGAATTTCACGCGTCTTGTCAGTCGGCGTATTGCTGGCCATCGTGTGGGTGATTGTTTCTGGGCTGGCTCACATGGGTGCGGCGAGCGGACCCGGTGCATTTTCTGCGGAGCGCGGTGTCGGCGGGTTCAGCGCTGGTTTGCTGATCGCAATCTATAACTACGGCGGTTATTACAACATTTGCTTTCTCGCAGGCGAGGTGAAAGACCCGCGACGCATTATTCCGCGCGCCATCTTCTGGTCGATCCTGATAGTTGCCAGCCTGTATGTGTTCTTGAATATCAGCGTGTTGCAGGTAATCCCGGTGCATGAGTTTATGAAGCCGGGAGCAATCGCCACGCGGGGCTCAGTGATCGCGGTCGTCATGCAGCGCCTCTACGGAGCGTGGGCGGGCAAGGCGATGGCGGTGTTGATTGTGTGGACCGCATTTGCATCGGTGTTTGCGGTGCTGCTGGGATACTCTCGCGTGCCGTATGCGGCGGCGGTCGATAAAAATTACTTTGCCAGCTTCGCTACCTTGCACAAGACGAAACACTTCCCTACTGTGTCCTTGCTGGTGTTGGGTGCGGTGTCAGTCTTCTTCTGCTTATTCCGGTTGCCGGACCTGATCGCGGCGCTCATCATCACGCGCATCGTATTTCAGTTCCTATTGCAGGCGGTGGGGCTGGTGGCGTTTCGCAGTCGCCTGGGAGGACAGCGCAACCCTTTCAAAATGACTTTGTACCCCATTCCGGCATTGCTGGCCATCGCGGGATTCTTATTTGTGTTGATTCACGGCAAGAATCTTTCAAGAGAAATTGAATTCGCGACGGGCCTGTTGCTAACCGGGTTGATGATTTACG
>JAJXZK010000057.1 GCA_021780095.1 Acidobacteriota bacterium
TAAGGTAAATGGATGGCGCCGAAGACAACCGCGCTGGTGATTCCCAAAATCAACATCAGGGCCAGTTGCCCCAGCAGCCAGCGACCCATACGTTCCGCTGCGCGTTGAAGAGTCTCGTCCAGCCGGTCGCGGCGAAAGGAAGGGACAAGGGAAAGGAACCATTTATAGACATGCTCGCCTTCGGCCAGGAAGTAGATGGTGAGGACAATGCCCGTGATGATTTCGAAAAGTTTAGCGGCCCAATTGCTGACCGAGGAGAGAAACACCCCAGCATTCTGGGCGGTGTCTTGCTTCAAGCGGGCTTCGACGGCGGTGAGGTTCATTTCCCGCAGCACGGGAAGGCTTCCAATCTTTTGCAGGTATCCGGGGCTGCGACCGGGAAGAGCTTTCACAAATGTAGCCAACTCGCGCACAACCGGGGGCAGGGTAAGCGTCAGGAAGAGCGTGACCGAGCCCACCAACGCCACCATGATGATGAGGATGGCAATGCCGTGGCCGGGGCGCCATTTGCGGATGCGGAGCCGCTGCACGCCGCGCACAACCGGCATAAGAACAATGGCTGCGAGAGCGCTGACGTAGAGCAGGACCAACACCTCGCGCAGCACCCATGCGAGATAGATGGCGATGGCAATGGCGAACGCAAACAGGATATTGGCGCGCACGCTGGCATTTGAGGTGGGACAGGTCGGCGGCAATGGGGTGTCTTTCATCGATTTGTCACCCTCTCGGAAGCGCTGTTCCAGCGAGCCAGAATGGCGGTCACAAGTTCGTCCAAGGTTTTGCCGGTAGTATCGATCGTCCAGTCCGCCAGTTCATACAGCGGGCGTCTTCGTTGAAACCGCTCGGTCAGCTCCGCACGCTTTTCAAGGATAGGCCGTCGAACCGCTTTTCGATGCCGTTGTTGTTCCTCGCAGCGCTCGATGAGCACCTCCAGCGGGGCGGCGAGGTAGAGGAGCAGGGTGGCGTCGTCCTGCCGGATGCGCTGCCGGTTGGCCGCGGTTTCAATGGCGCCGCCGCCCAGGGCAAGAACGATATTTTCCCGGTGCAAGGTTGTGGCGAGCGCGTGTTGTTCCAGTTCACGGAAGCGGGCCTCTCCGATGGAGTCGAAGATCTGGGCGATGCTTTGCTGCTGGTCGCGCACGATTTCGTCGTCCAAGTCAATAAAGGACCAGCCAAGGCGCTTCGCAAGACGAGGGCCCAGCGTGCTTTTGCCCGCACCCATGAATCCTGTCAGAACAATGCGTTTGGGCGAGAGAACTCGGCCCGTCCTGGACTGTGACGAAATGTGAACGGCTGCCCCTCCAGCAATCTTTGCTGGATTTTAAATGAGACGGAACGGCTTTCGCGGACAAGTTTCCATGGACACGCGGGTCAGGAACTTTTGTTGCCACCCTTCGGCTCCCTGGCGAGCGCGTGTTGAATATTGTCCCAGACGGCGGGACTAGGGTCGTGGATGGGCAGCAACAATTTCGCTTGCGCGGCGATGTATTCCAAATCGCGCACCAGTGCAGAACAGTTCTTGCAGGATTGCAGGTGAGCATGATCCAGCAGGTCCTGCTCAGAATCGAAGAGATCCGGCAGTTGCTGCTGGAATTCGTCGCAATCTTGTGGCGTGTGGGTCTGCTTGGATGTCATGCGTCCACCTTCCCGTTCGTGTCCTGACGCAACAAGTTGCGAAGGCGCATGCGGGCTTTGTGTAGTTGAGATTTGCTGTTACCGATGGAGCACTGCAGCATTCCTGCAATTTCATTGTGCTCATAGCCTTCCACATCGTGCAGTACGAAAACCATGCGATATCCCGGCGGCAATTCTTCGACGGCTCTTTCCAGGGTGACGCGATCGATAGAGCCTGAGAGAGTGAGATCGCGCGTACCGAAATCCTTGCGCGGTCCATCTTCCTGCGAGGGTTCCAGCGTTTCCTCGAGCGAGACCAACGGCAGACCTTTTTTACGCAGATGCATCAGCACCACGTTGACGGCCATTCGATGCAGCCAGGTGGAGAAGGCTGAATCGCCGCGAAAGGTGCTGATTTTGCGATGCAACTGCAAAAATGCCTCCTGAGTCAGGTCTTCCGCCTCTGCTACATTACCCAGCATCCGCAGGCAGAGCGAGTACACCCGGCGCTTGTGCATGTTGTAGAGAATCTCAAACGATGCTCCATCTCCTTGCTGGGCTGCCGCAATTGCCGCCAGTTCTCCGGCGATCGGGGGATTGCGACGCTGTTGCTGCTGTACGGGTCTAGCTTCCGCCGTCAATGGCTGGGAGGGGGTGGGTGACGGCATCTTCTCGGCAGTTCGCAATGTATTTTTTCTCATTGAGTCCGAATGCGTTCTGCCCTTCCCTGAATCTTGATTGGAATCTTCCATAATGCGTGCTGTGATAGCTCCGTGTCTTAGAGGGTTATGGCTTCGCAAGGGTTGCCCGGGCCGGGATTTAGCTGCCCACGAAGCGAGAATAGAGACTGCGTGCAAGCCCGACATCCGTTGTCCCCTGGATAATGGCACGACCATCCTTAAATATTGTGATGCGATGTTGGCCTCGGTCGAAGCGCAGCAGCGTATCATTCGAGCGAACCGAACCGTGGGCTTCCAGTTTGCGGGTGAGCTCGGCGAAGTCGATGGGGCGATGATGTTCGTGAATTTGAACGGAGTTTCTGCCGCAGAGCGTGATCTGAGGGCGTCCAACTCCGCCGAGATGTGGAAATTGATGCTGCGCACAGACGGAGCAGGCGGATCGCGGCCGCGAGGTGTCAATTTCGGAGATTTCATTGCTCCACACATCGCAGGAAAAAAGCGTGCGCCGCAAATGATCGTGGGCGCCGACGATCCACTTGATCGCCTCGACAGATTCCAGCGAGGCTGCCAGGTTTACGGCGGGATTCAAAATACCGCTGGTGTCGCAGGTCTCGACGATGCCAGACGGCGGCTCGGGAAAGATGCAGGCGAGGCAGGCGGTGACGCCGGGCAGAATATTCATGGTGACGGCGTAGGAGCCGACCGCGCCGGCATAAATCCACGGCTTATTCTGTTCGACGGCGTAGTCGTTTAGCAGATAGCGGGTCTCGAAATTGTCGGTTGCATCCAGCACCAGCTGCGCGTCGGCCAGGATGGCGTGGATGTTGGCGGGCACCAGGTCGGCGACATGGGCGTGGACCTGGGTGTGGCTATTGAATTCGGCGATGCGGCGGCGGGCAGCCTCCGCTTTGGGCAAGCCTTCGGCAGCGTCTTCTTCCTGGAACAGCACTTGCCGCTGCAGATTGCTCCATTCGACATAGTCGCGATCAACCAGCGTCAACGCTCCAACCCCGGCGCGCGCCAGAAGGCCGGCGACGGCTGCTCCAGTGGCTCCGCAGCCAACGATGGCCACATGGGCGGCGAAGAGCTTTTGCTGACCCTGCTCTCCGATGCCTGAAAACAGAATCTGGCGGGAATAGCGATCCTGCGAGGAAGAGAAGGCGGAGTTGAGAGCGACAACCATTTCTCTTTCAGTATATGGAAGGGATCAGGGGGAATGAGTTCCTAGCGGGGGCGGCTTAGCTGGGAGAATTGCAGGTGCGAACTTGCTGGGCGCGCGGTGAGGAACATCTTTCTTCACTTTGGGTTTGAAAAAAATTGATCCGGATTGAATATCCGGACAAGACGAGGGACACAGAGGTTGCGTATGCTAACGATAAGGCAAACGGAGTTTCTCGATCACCGTACTCCAAGGCAAACTGGGTCCGTCGATCCATCGTCGAGTGTCTGGAACCCGAGGACTTGCTGTCGGAAAAATCAATCCCTGCGGCGACGGTTCTGGACGGACTGTTCATGGAACTATTTCTTTGCAAAAAAACCATCCACATCCTGGATTCGCCAGTTTGCAGTGGATCGCGCGATTCGGGCTCTGCGCCATTGGAATCGGGTTGGGTACGGTGGCGTGGGCCGCAGTTGGGAGCCCCCAGGCGCAAGAGGCGAGAACTTCGCCGAAGACCAGCGCGACCACGAGAACCGCCGGCGCAAGTTCGACCATTCAGCGAAGCCCGGTATTTCTGCGATATCGCGACCTGAAGACCTGGTATGGCCTGCCGGTGCACTCCGTTGCGTTTCGAGGCGTTTCCGATCAGGATCTGACTGGAGTGAAAGATCAGCTTGCGCTGCAGCCGGGCAAAAAATTAACCGAAGAGGACGTCAAGGAGAGTCTGCATGCGTTGTTCGCGACCGGACTCTACCGCAGCATTGTGGCCGAGGGAGTAGAAACCGGCGGTCAGGTCACCGTCACGTTCGATGGCGTACCGCAACTGTTTCTACGCCGGCTGTACATCCAAGGGATGAAGCAGGACATCCTGGCGGCACAGATCCAGCGAGCCACCCGTCTTGACCTGGGAGAGTCATTCACGGCGCAGGAACTAGACCAGGCCACAGAACACCTGCGGCACGCGCTGGACCGCAACGGATTCCATGCCGCCACGGCGTCGGTAAAGACAGTCTCGGCGGGTGGGCGCCATTTGGTGGATGTGATCTACACCGTGAACGCGGGGCGGCAAGCGAAAGTGGGCGCGGTGGAGGCCACTGGAGCGACGGCGCTGACGGATAAGGAATTCCGCAAGATCGCAAAGCTGAAGCAGGGCTCGACAGTCACGGCGAACACGGTACCGCGAGCGCTGACGAAGTTGCGCAAACAGTATCAAAAGCAAAACAGGCTGGAGGCGACGGTACGAGCGGGACCGGAGACGTTCAACGCGGCAACCAACTCAGTCGATTTTCAGTTCCAGGTGAATCGCGGTCCGGTGGTGCGCATCAGCGCGACCGGGGCCAAGATTTCGCAGCGCGATGTGAAGCGGCTGATCCCTGTCTATGACGAGGGCGCGGTCGACCCGGATCTGCTGGATGAAGGCGACGGCAATCTTCGCAATCACTTTCAGAAGAAGGGCTATTTCGACGTGCATGTAACGCATGTGGTGGAGGAGCCTGGGCCGAATGAAGAGAACATTATTTACAAGATTCATCCTGGAACTCCGCACAAGGTGGTGTCGGTCACGGTGACCGGCAACCATTATTTCGATCGCAGCGTTGTGAAGGAACGGTTGGCGGTGCAGGCTGCGGATCGCGTGAACTCGCACGGAATTTACAGCCAGCAGTTGCAGGCGCAGGACGTCGCGGCGATCCAAGCTCTGTACAAGAGCAATGGCTTCGGCAATGTCACGGTCACTCCGGTGGTCACTGACTCGGATGCCATACCGGGGGCGCCGAAGGCGAAGGTGGCGGTTGTTCGCGTGACTTACGAAATCCACGAGGGCATACAACAGAAGATTGGCCGGGTGGAACTGAGCGGCGTGCAGAAGGTGTCGAAGGTTACCTTGCTGGAGCAGATGAATACGCGGTCGGGCGAACCGTTTTCTTTAACCACGCTGGCCGGCGACCGCCTGCAGCTCTTCGATTACTACTACCGGCATGGATTTTCTCAGGTCGAACTGGAATTTGAGCAGCATCCCGATCCGAGCGATCCAAACCGCATCGATATCGATGTGCGGGTGCACGAAGGCAATCCTTTTTACGTGAATCATGTGCTGATCAGTGGACTGCATTACACGAAGCCTCGTGTGGTGGACAAAGTGATGGAGGTAAAAGCCGGCGATCCGCTGAACCGCAACGCAATTCTGGACACGCAACGGCGACTCTACAACCTGGCGCTGTTCAGCGAAGTGGATACCGGCATTGTGAACCCGCGCGGGACACAGCCTCGGAAAGATGTACTGGTGAATGTGACCGAGGCGCATCGCTGGAACTACGACTACGGTTTTGGATTTGAAGTGCAGACGGGCAATCCGCAAACCAATTGTCCGTCTGCGGCGTCGCTGATTGAGTTAGGCGTCGCCAATCCAAATTCCTTCGCGTGCAGCCCGAACGGGAAATTCGGAGTAAGCCCGCGTGTTTCCTTCGACGTAAGCCGAATCAACCTTGGCGGCCGGAACCGCACCATCAGCCTGCAGACGGCGTATGGCACGCTGGAACAGCAGGCTGTCATGACCTATAACGTACCCAAGTTTTACGACCACAAGACGTTCGACTTTTCCATCTCCGGCGGGTATGTCAGCAATCAAAATGTGACGACGTACGAGGCTTCGACCTTGAGCGGCTCGGTGGTGTTTACGGAACGTCCGAACAAGGCCAATACGCTGATCTACTCGATGACATATCGCTATGTGTACGTGAATCCGAACAGCCTGCAGGTGAGCGCAGAGTTGATTCCGCTGCTGTCGCAGCCGACACGGGTCAGCGGGCCAGGAATCACATGGGTGCACGACACGCGCAACAATCCGCTGGACGCGACCAGCGGCTGGTATCTTTCGGCGCAGCAATTTTTCGCGTGGGAAGGATTCGCGTCGCAGGCGAATTTCAATCGAGTGGATGTCACGGAGTCGAACTATTACCGGCTCAACAAAGAGAACTGGATTCTGGCGCGTAGCACGCGCATCGGGTTTGAAAATACCTACGGCGATCCTTCTTACAATTTGATTCCGCTGCCGGAACGACTCTATGCCGGCGGCGCCACGTCGCACCGCGGTTTCTCCATCAATGCGGCTGGTCCGCGCGATTTGCAGACGGGCTTCCCGGTGGGCGGTTCGGGAGCATTTGTGAACAGCACGGAGCTGCGCATTCCACCCGTGCCGCTGCCAATGATTGGAAACAATCTTGGCTTCGTGGTTTTTGAAGACCTGGGTAATGTGTTTCAGAATGCGTCGGATATTTTTCCGTCGCTGCTCCGGTTCTATCAACCGAATGTAAAGACCTGCTATAACTTGGTGGGTCCGGAAGGAACCTGCAACTTTAATTACGATTCGCAGGCCGCGGGTCTGGGGTTGCGTTACAAGACACCGGTAGGGCCAATCCGCCTGGATTTCAGCTATAACATGAATCCAACGGTATACCCGGTAGTGAGCGATCCGAGCCTAATAGGGGCCAAGTTGGATTACAACGGCCAGCCCCCGTATGTTGGCAACTCCGGCCACTTTAACTTCTTCTTTAGCATCGGGCAGTCGTTTTGAGGGACAGCGTCATGATCGAGCCGAGGCGCGGAGGAGCGCAGTGCATTCGATCTCGCGGGTTATTGCGCGGGCTGGTCCTGCTCGGGTGCTTGCTTGGTTTTGGGGTGGTGGCCGAATCGCAGGCGGGGGGGCAAGCGCCTTCGCAACGGATCGCGGTGCTGGATCGCGTGGTTGCCGATGTGGATGGACAGGCAATTCTGGCCAGCGATGTGGACGATGAAATACGATTTTCCGCGCTGCAGCCTGGGGTTGAACCGTCAGATGATAATACGCCGCCGAGGGCGCTGAATCGCGTGATCGATCGCGTCTTGATTGACCAGCAGCGGGTGCTGCAGCCTGGGGTTGCGGTGGTGTCGCAGAGGGACGTGGACCAGGCGATTGACACCATGCGGAAACAGATTTCGGCGGCGACGAACACGGATTGCGAGAGCGACGCGGGATGGAAGGCATTTCTGGCGCAGCACGGATTTACGCCGGATGAGATTCAGGATCGGATGCGAGAGCGACTGGCGATCCTGAAATTTATCGATGTGCGTTTTGGCGTGGTGGTTCAGGTTTCGAATGCGGACGTCAGAAACTACTACGATCAGGTGCTGACGCCGGAGTTGAAGCAGAGCCGGCAGCCGCTTCCGGATTTCAGAACGGTGGCCCCGAGGATTCGCGAGATCCTTCGGCAGCGGCAGGTAAGCAACATGATCGATGAGTGGCTGAAGAGTCTGCGGGTTGATGGGCACGTGAAGATTCTGGATGCCGCGTATGCAGAAACGGGGAACCAGGGCGAGAGTCTCACCCGGAAAGGCGGCCAATGACGGAGGACGCCTCGACAACCAAGCGAGTTTCGCGCTGGCGGTGGGTTGCATACACCGTGGCCGTCGCGGCGCTGTTAGTTGCTGTCGTGGTGGGATCGCTGGCGTGGTATGCGTCTACGCCAACCTTCACGGCTCGCGTGCATCAGGCCGTAATCGATGTGCTGGAGCGTGCGACCGGCGGCCGGGTGGAGATGGGATCGTTCCGCTGGAGCGTGCGCCATTTCACCATTAATGTTGAGGACCTGACGATCCACGGGAAAGAAGGCCCAGGAGAGATTCCATATTTTCATGTTCATCATTTGACGCTGGACGCGAGCCTGCTTACGTTTCTGACTCCCAGGATTCGACTGACCAGTTTGACGGCGGTGGGCCCGACTTTTCATCTGATTGTGTTGCCGGATGGCACGACGAACCAGCCACAGCCGCGTGTCGCCAGTAGCGAGCCGTTGCCACAGACGCTGTTGAGCATGGCGATTGAGCAGACCCGCATCGAGGATGGCGTGGTGTTGGTGAACGACCGCAAGGTTCCCTTTGAACTGGCGGCCGGACCGATGCACTTGATCATGCGGTACATGCCGAGGCACTCCACCTACCAGGCGGCGCTGGATACACAAAACATCACGTTCCGACTGAAGAATTCGACTGAGACACATTCTCGGCTGCAGGTGAGTTTGCGGATGGCACAGGATTCGGTGACGATTGACAGCCTAAATCTGCAGACCGGCGACTCGCGTCTGATGGCGACCGGAGAAGTGCGGGATTTTGCTGCTCCCATATGGAAGACAAACGTGTGGGGATCTGTGGATGCGCGCGAGATTGGCGCCATGACCGGCGAAGATGAACTGCGCAACGGGAAGGCGCAACTTTCAATGGAAGCGCATGGCGCGGCCGATGGAGAATTTCGCGTGTCCGGGCATGTCGATCTGCGCTCCGGGGAATGGGAAGCTCCGTGGCTGCGGTTGCGCAATGTGGAATTGCACACGAACGTTACCGTGGACGACAATGACTGCTCGTTGACAGATTTTTCCTCCGTGCTGGAAGACGAGGGAAAGATTTCAGGAAGCATGATGTTGCAGCATTGCGTTGGGCCGTCGGCGCCGGTGGTTTTTCCGAGCGCAAGAGGCGGCGCGGTTCCAGCGGCCAATGGGCGCGCTCGATTGAGCCCGCGTGAGCTACTGGAACGGCTACACAAAAAATTTGAGAAAAAGAGGATCGAGCCGGCGGAGAGGAGATATCAGCCGATTCAAGCGGCCATCGACGCGCAGGTGTCGAATGTGACGCTGCCTTTGATTCTGAAGGCGACCGCTCCCAGGGCGGAATGGAATATTGGATTCACCACGGCGGCTTCGGGGAAAGTGACAGTGAGGTGGACGGGAGACGGAGTCGGTCTGGATGTGCATGGGGACCTGATGCTGAGTGTGCCGCGAAACACGCTCGGCCTGGTGCCGGTCAGCGGTCCGGCGCATGCAGATTATCTCGGGGACCATCGCCACCTGGTGATTCAGGACGCGAATTTGCATACGCCCGCCACCCAGGTGCATGGTGTGGGCACATTGGATTTGCTAGAGAAGGACTTGCATAGCGCCCTTCGGCTGGATGTGGTGGGAAGGGACCTAGGCGAGTTCGACCGACTGCTAACTATCACAGATCTGCGGGCGACGCCTATGGGTTCGCCACACGCGCTGCCGTTGCACCTGCTGGATGCAGCGACATTTCATGGCGACATTCACGGTTCGTTCTTCGCGTTGCAGGCGGTGGGGCATTTGGATTCCGGCCCCTTCGAGATGGTGGTGGCGCGGAGCGAACCGGAGAGGGCGGGTGAAACGAGCCCCGCGCCGCGGTTGCTGCGATGGGATCAATTTCACGGCGATATCTCATATGCGCCGGCAAGACTGATTCTGCGCAATGGAGAACTGGTGCGCGGTGACGCTATGATTCGCGCGGATCTCGATCTATCTCCAGATCGCACGGCACCGGAGACATACACCTACAACAAGCACACCCAGGTGACCGCGACGCTGCAGTCGACCCACTTTTCCCTGGCGGATTTGCAATCGGTTGCCGGCACTTCGTATCCGATTTCTGGAGTTCTGGAAGCGCACGCGCATGTGGCGGGAACGGTGGATGACCTGGAGGGCTCCGGGCAAGTGCTGGTGACCCACGCAGTTGCGTACGGGCAGCCCATCACGACAGCGAACACCGTGCTTTCCGCGCAGGGACATTTGTTGCAAGCGACCCACATTCGAGTGGCCGCTGCCGGCGGGGTGGCGATCGGCGAACTCCAGTACGACGATCAATCGGGCGCGCTGCAAGGGGAGATGACGGGACACGATTTCGCGCTGTCGAAGATCGCGCTTCTTGAAAATTCGCGATTGCGGGCCGATGGAAGTGTGGACCTTCTGGCGCACGTGGAAGGAACTCTACGGAATCCGCTGGCGAGCGGCGAAATGGATATCCAAAACCTGACGCTGAACCGCCAACCGATGGGGCGCCTACATGCGGCGGCCAATGTGCAACACGGAACGCTGTCGCTGACGTCGAACGCGGAACTGTTTCAGACCCACATGGATCTGGGCGGCCAGGTTCAACTGAGGGGAGATTATCCGGCAAAGATGCAGTTGACATTTGCGGATTTCAATATCGGTCCCGTGTTGCGGATGGCGAGTTCTTCCGATGTCAACGCACAGTCTTCGCTGGTTGGGAAGGTCATCCTGTCCGGACCGCTGGCTGATCCGGCGAAAATTCAGGCAGACGCGAACGTGAACACGCTTACGGCGACGGTCGGCGGGATTCCGATGCATTCGCAGGGTCCGCTGCGGGCGTCGTTGCGGGACGGAAAATTGCAACTGCAGCCAGTCCATATCCAGGGAACGAACATGGATTTTGTTGCCGGCGGAACGGTCGACCTGCTGAAGGGGAATGCGCTGCGACTGCATTCGGAGGGAAAGATCGATGCCGCGCTGGCTTCCCTGATGAATAAGGACATTCAATCTTCGGGCCAGGTGAAATTTGTGGTGAATGCGCGCGGAACCGCGCAGAGGCCGAATCTGCAGGGACGCGCCGAACTGAGTCACATCAATCTGCACATGATGGATATCACCAATGGTCTGACGGACATGAACGGGACCATGGCGTTCGATCAGGACCGGCTGGTGGTACAGCAGTTGAAAGGCTCATCCGGCGGTGGCGATTTGGAATTGGAGGGATTCGTAGGCTATCAGAATGGAATCTTCGTCGATCTGACGGCGACCACGCAGCGGGTGCGCATTCGCTATCCCAAGGGCGTATCGAGTTCGGTAGACGCGAAGCTGCGGGTGCTGGGAAATCTCGACAGCCTGCTGGTGAGCGGGAATGTCCAGTTGATGCGCTTTGGTATGGACAGCAATGTCGATCTGGCATCGCTGGTGACCGGAGGAGGCGGGGTGTCGGCTCCGATCGATCCCACCTCGCCAATGAACCGCATGCACCTCGACATCCGTGTCACGTCCGCGCCCGAGCTTGGGTTTCAGAACTCGTTTGCGTCGTTGGCGGGGGACGTGAACCTGAGAATCCGGGGCACGATGGAGAATCCCTCCGTGCTGGGAAGGATCGACATCACGGAGGGCTCGGCTTCCTTCGCCGGAACAAAATACAGTTTGCAGCAGGGCGATATTATCTTCGCCAATCCGGTGGCTATCGCTCCGGAGATTGACCTGGAAGCGTCGGCGAGAGTGCAGAACTACGACATCATCATCAGTCTGCATGGGCCGCCGAACAAGCTGGAGATTTCTTACCGATCGGAACCTCCACTGACGCAGGCCGACGTGCTGGCGCTTCTGGCTTTAGGCCGCACGAATGAGCAGGCCGCGATGTATGGAGAGCAGCAGCAGGCGAACGCGAATTTGACCACGGAAGCCTTGCTGGGTGGGGCGCTGAATGCGGCGGTGAGCAGCCGAGTGCAAAAGCTGTTTGGCGTGGGTAGCGTGCGCGTGGACCCAAACTTTGTGGGGACGCTCGGCGATTCGACCGCCCGGGTCACCATCGAGCAGCAGGTCGGACGGAATTTTACCTTCACTTTTGCGACCAATGTGAACAGCACAGCAGAACAACTGATCCAGGGCCAATTTGATCTGACGCGCAGTGTTTCGATCATTGCAGTGCGTGACGAGGCCAATGTGTTCAGCATGTACCTGCAGATTCGCGGGCGACACAAGTAGGACAGAGAAGGGGATTCTGCGATGCGGAGTTGGGGAGAGAGATGAAGTTGGCTGTGACCATGGTGAAGGAAGCTGCGGCCCAAGCTCCGCTGGTGCTGCGAGGCGACTATACGGATTCCATCCGCAAGGCCGCGCAAATTGGTTATGACGCTGTGGAATTGCATGGGGCCGATCCCTCAGAGGTGGACGTGAGCGAGGTGCGCGCGGCGTGCGACGCCACGGGTGTGGGGATGTCCTCCATCGGCACGGGTCTGGCGTGGGTGCGTGACGGCCTGAGCCTGACCAGCCGCGATGAGGAAGTGCGGGGCCGTGCGATCGCTCGCCTGCGGAACTTCATTCACCTGGGCGCGGAGTTTGGCAGCGTCGTGATCGTGGGACTGATCAAAGGGCTGGTCAACGAGTCTGAAAATCGTAACGAGTATGACCGGCACCTGACGGGAGCGTTGGAAGCCTGTCTGGCGGTGGCGCGGGAATCCGGTGTGACGCTGGTGCTGGAGGCGATGAATCGCTACGAAAGCGACGTACTGAACACAATTGAAGAATGTGTGCGTACCATCGAACAGTTTGATTCTGCGCACTTGAAACTGCACATTGATACGTATCACATGAATATCGAAGAGGATCGGATCGGGCGGAACATAATGGCGGCAGGGAAGCACGTGGGTCATGTTCACGTCGCGGACAGCCATCGAGGCTATCCGGGAACCGGTCATTACAATTTCGCCGAGACGATTGCGGCGTTGAAGGCGGTGGGCTACCAGGGAGCATTGGCGGTCGAATGCCTGGCTAAACCGACGGCGGAAGTAGCCGCGCAGGGCGCATACGACGCGATGCGGGCTGTCCTCGAGGGAAATCCGACGGCATAAAACTGAAAGCGTGGGCTCGGGCGGCGAATGCGCAACTCTTTTCCAGCCGGTGCGTCTATGTAGGTTGAACTGGCGGTGGCCACGGGCGCTGAGTGGGCGGCGTAGACTACACGACATCCAGCCGCGATCCAAAATGGCCGTCGCGGGCAAATCGAACAGGGCAGAAGGAGAAGGACATCCATGCGAAGGAATGCAGTTGTATCCAGGCTGTTGATTGTGGTTTGTTGTGTGGGAATTGCAGGGATAGGAACGACTCTTCTGGTAGGCCCCTCAACGTCGGTGTTTGCTGCGGACAACGGAGCGTCCGACGCGGCCCTGACCAGAGCGGTGAAGGAGCGGTTGAAGGGCAAGAACTTTCAAGACGTGACCGTGCTGGTGCGGGACGGGACGGTGACGCTGTCGGGCCAGGTGAACTTGTTTGCCTATAAAGCCCAGGCGATCAAGAAGGCAAGAAAGACCAAGGACGTCAAATCCGTACGGGATAATATTGCCGTCGGCGGCCCAACCATAGCGGATAACGTACTGCAGAGAAAGTTGTTGAAACGGATCGAAATGGATCGCGTCGGATATGGCGAGGTGTTCGACGCGATCTCTGTCAGCGTACAAAACGGGGTGGTAATGCTGGGGGGTCACGCGATTGGCCCGGTTACGCAGCAGTCCGCAGTTGCATTGGCGGAATACACGCCGGGCGTGAAGGAAGTGATTAACAAGATCAGCATCGATCCGGTCTCGCAGTTCGACGATCAAATCCGGGTTGCGACCTTTCGTGCAATTTATGGATACCCGCCGCTACAACAGTACGCGATAGTTCCGTGGCGTCCGATTCGGATCTCTGTGCAGAATGGGCGGGTCACGCTGTACGGTGTCGTGGATCGCCAGATGGACAAGCAACTGGCGTATATGCGGGCCATGCAGGTCCCGAATGTTTTTCAGGTGACCGACGATCTGGTGGTCGGCAATGAGAATCAGGAAAAGAGCAAAAAGACGAATTAGGGCGGATTCGAGCGGCGGCTCATCGATCGACAAAAAGTACGGAGGCGCAACTTTTTATGTGGAAGGTTGCGCCGTTGTTTTTGCGGCAGCAGTGGGTTCTATTCCGCGTGGATCACGGCACCCTTTTGTCTGACTGCCTTGCGCAGCAGGAAGACGACGGGCAGACAGGCAAACGACGCCAGCGCGAGGTAGCGGAAGTCGTCGACATAGGACAACAGCAGCGCCTGAACGTTGAGGGAGCTGTACATGCGGCCCAAGGTACCGGCGCTTGCCATGGCAGATCCGATCTTCGGTCCCAGGCCGCTGATTCCCTGGCTAAGCTGCTCCTGGTACATGCGACTGCTGGGGGTCAGGTTCTGCACCAGGTTGGCCTGGTGCAGTTGCGCATGGCGCGCCAGTATCGTATCGGTGATCGAGATACCGATGCTGCCGCCGACGTTGCGCAGCAGGTTGTAGAGACCGGTGGCGTTCCCCATTTCCTGATTCGACAGGCCGGCAACGGTGGTTGTCGAAAGCGGTACGAAGACCATTCCGGAACCGAATCCACTTAAGATAATCGCCCATATAAACGACCACGGGGATATCGCCAGATTGACCTCGCCAAACCAGATGCCACAGATGCCGAAGATCAAGAATCCTCCACCAATGAGCCAGCGGTTGTCCATTTTGGACGTAAGGATGCCAATGATTGGCATGGCCACAACAGCCCCCAACCCTCGTGGACTGACAGCAATTCCGGCATTAAAGGCCGGATACAGCATAACCTCCTGATAGAACAGCGGGAGCAGCGTGATTAAGCCATAGATACATCCGCCAAACAGCGCAATCAAAATGCAGCCGAGGGCGAAGTTTCGATGGAGAAAGACGCGCAGATTCACCAATGGCCTTTTCTCCGTCAACATGCGCCAAACGAAGGCGACGAATGTGACGATGAGGAGCGCTGTAGCCCAGCGAATCCATGTGGCCCCAAACCAGTCATCTTCCTGGCCCTTGTCCAGAACGATCTGCAGACATGCCAGCCAGGTGGCGAGCAACCCCAGGCCGATTCCATCCAAGGGACCGGGCTTGGCGTCGCGGATATAGTCCGGATCGTGGACGAAGCGCGAGATCATAATCAGCGCGAGAATCCCGATTGGGATATTGATGTAGAAGGTCCAGCGCCAGGAATAGGCGTCGGTCAAATAGCCGCCGAGGGTGGGGCCAAGGATGGGAGCGACCACAACTCCGAGGCCGTAGACGGCCATGGCCTGGCCGCGTTTCTCCTCGGGAAAACTTTCCAGCATGATGGCTTGGGAGATCGGCTGGAGCGCACCTCCACCAGCGCCTTGCACCGCACGCGCTAGCAGGATCATGGCCAGACTGGTGGACGCGCCGCAGGCGAAGGAGCTTACGGTGAAGATGACAATGCAAGTCAGCAGGAAGCGTTTGCGCCCAAAGCGCTGCGAGAACCAGCCGCTGACCGGCAGAACAATTGCATTGGCGACCAGATAACTGGTCAGCACCCAGGTGGCTTCATTGGTGCTGGCCGACAGACTTCCGGCGATATACGGCAGCGCCACCGAAGCGATGGAGGTGTCGAGCACTTCCATGAACGTCGGCAGAACAACCGAAAGCGCGATGAGCCACGGATTGATCTGTTGTTCTTTGCTGGCAGTCAAATTCGCTATTTCCTTGCTGCTTCGTACTGCATTTTGATCTTCGAAAGATGTGGTGCGAAAGGAGCTTACATTCTTTGGATCAAGATTTCTGGTGCGTTGAGTCGGTGGTCTTCGGCTGCTGAAACTTTCGTTCCGGCTCTGTTGTCACCGACAGAAGCTTCGTTCTTCCGGATCGAAATTTGATCCGAATGGAAGTTAGATGCAGCGTGGATTCAGTTCGTGGCAGAATTGTGATTCGGCTGAAGGAATGTCCTTCGCCTCCGTCCACTGCACGCATTGTTGCATTGTACTGGCGGCGGATAACGAAACATCTGAATCGAATTTAATTTTGGCGAATCGGTTTACGGAGTGGTTCTGTCCCGCTGCGATCCGGTCGCAGATCAGGCTCTACACTTGAGAGATGAAAGATCGGATTGCAAAGCGACGGCACGCAGGGTCGATTACCAAAGGACACAGGGAATGAGCAGTCGCCTTGTCACCACGCTGGAGATGATCAAGTGGGAGCACTCAGTCTTTGCGCTGCCATTTGCGCTGACCGGAGCGATGCTGGCGTCCGGAGGGCTGCCCCCGTGGCGGGTTCTG
This sequence comes from Acidobacteriota bacterium, assembly GCA_021780095.1. The sequence goes on from JAJXZK010000057.1 coordinate 16,129, forward strand.
TTCTGGATCGTCGTCTGCATGATTGCGGCGCGCTCGGCGGCGATGGCTTTTAATCGGTGGGCGGATGCGGAGATTGACCGCGTAAATCCGAGGACAGCAACCCGCGCGATTCCGGCGGGATTGTTGAGCCGGCAATTCACGATTGGATTCACGATTGTGTCGGCCGCCATATTTTTGTTGGCGGCGAGCCGTCTGAATCGGCTGACGCTGGAGTTGGCTCCTTTGGCGCTGGCGGTAATTTTTTTCTATTCGTATGCCAAGCGGTTCACGCACTGGTCGCATCTGGTGCTGGGGCTGGCACTGGGGATTGCGCCTTCGGCCGCATGGATTGCGGTGCGAGGATCGCTCGATCCGCGAATTGTGGTGTTGACGGGTGCGGTGCTGTTCTGGGTAGGCGGTTTCGATGTGCTGTACGCGTGCCAGGATTACGAGCACGATCTGCAGGCGGGACTGCACAGCATTCCCCAGGCCTTTGGGTTGCAGGCCGCGTTTTGGATTGCGCGCGCCATGCACGTGACGATGCTGGCGCTATTAGTGACGCTGATCGTCCTGTTCCATTTGAGTTGGGTTAGCGTCGTCGGGGTGGTCGCGGTGGCAGCGATGTTGATCTACGAACACCATCTGGTTTCACCGAAGGATCTGCGGCGGCTGAATGCTGCATTTTTTACCATGAACGGAATTATCTCGTTCGTCTTTTTTCTCGCGGTTGCGGCGGACCTGCTGTTTCGGAAATCGTGAGTTTGAAGTGCAACGCCCCCAGGGAGCGTTCCTGAGGGCGTTTTCATTGGCAGTTCATGCATTCCGAGGACGTCACGTGCGTCCGACAGCACGCGGGCGGTTAAGCGGTCCGATTTGAAACATCATTCATGCGATGCTGTTCTTTGATGGCATCGATCTTGTCGTTTACGCGATTCTTGGTTTCATCCACTTTGTTGGAGATATTTTCGCGTGTATCGTGAGCCTGCTGTTCCTTGCTCTGTTTGGCCGCGTCCTTCACGTTGCCCCAGGTTTCCTTGGCGGCACCCTTGACCTGGTCGGCCACGCCGCGATTCGCCAGATCGTCATTTCCGACAGCTTCTCCGACGCCCTGTTTCACCTTGCCTGTGACTTGATCGACTTTTCCTGCGACTTGATCCTTGTTCATGGGGAATACTCCTTTGTGCTATCACTTCACCCGAGCGGTGCCGCATTCATCGCGGCGCCGGAGGATTGAAGGGGTTGAAATGGAGCGTCTCACATCGCTGCGAGACGTTCCACTTACTGGGGTTATCGAGCTAAACAACAGTGCGTCTTCCGCCGATGATTGCAAAGATGAGAACAACCAGTGCAATCACAAGCAGGATATGGATATACGCGCCGAGCACGTGGAAGCCGATGAATCCGAGCAGCCACAAGATCAGAAGGATTACAAAGATGGTCCACAACATTCGATTCGTCTCCTTACAGTCGAAGCCGGTACCTGTGATAAGTTGCGCGTAAGCGAAGATAAGGTTGCCGCATAGCGCGAATATTTCGCGCGATGCGGTGTTGTCGGGAGGTTGGATGCAAGTTGCAATTCAGGGAGAGCTCGGCTCCTTCAGCCATGAAGCAAGTCTGACATTGCTTCCGGAGGGAGCGATTGTGCCGTGCGCCGCAGCGGGCGCCGTGCTGGAGGCGCTGGACAGCGGTCGTGTCGATGCGGCCGTAATTCCGGTGGAGAATAGTTTGGCGGGATCGGTGATGGACTTTTACGACCTGTTTTTCGCGCACGAGTTTATTGTGGAGTGCGAATTGGAAATGCGAATCCGGCACAACCTGATGGTTGCCCAAGGTGTGACGCTGGGGACGGTGCGGCAGGTGTTGTCGCATCCTGTGGCGCTGGCGCAGTGCAAAGGATTTTTCGCGGCGCATCCGCAGTTGGAGGCGATTGCGTTTTACGATACAGCGGGGGCGGTGCGGCACGTTGCCGCTTCGCGGGAAAACCATCTGGCGGCCATCGGCAGCAAACAAGCGGGGCGGCAATACGGCGCAAGCATCCTGCAGGAAAGCATCGAAGATCGAGAAGAGAGTTACACTCGCTTCTGGTTGATTCGCCGGCACAGTTCCGCCGCCACAGAACCCGCGCCGACCAAGCTATCGGTGGCCTTCGTACTTGAAAATCGGCCGGGCGCACTGCTCCACGCGCTGAATACGTTTGCCGCGCGGCAGCTGAACCTGACCAAGATCGAGTCGCGGCCGATGACTGGCCGCCCCTGGGAGTACATGTTTTACGCCGATGTCACGATTCCTGGGAGCGAAGAGGCGGACGCGGCGCTGTTTGACCTGAGGAAAGTCTGTTCCACCGTGAAGGAATTAGGGCGGTACCGGGTCCTGAATCCTGCATCGAATCGGTAGCGGGAAGATTCGAGACAGAGCTCGCGAGGAGGGGGAGGCCGCATTGTTGCATCGGCTGCCCTGCCGACAATCGATTTTGCAACCAAAAGCAATTCTGAGCGTCTAAGATTCATAAAGGTTGATAGAGGGGGACTCAATGTCCAGCGATTTCTTAAGTGTTATTCATCCTGGAGAGCGGAAAGGCCGCGAGAAGGATGGTTCGAAGCTGGTCTATCCTGTTCTGCCAGTTCGGGATACCGTTCTCTTTCCCCATGCCGTGTTGCCATTAACGGTGGGACGGGAAAGTTCGATTCAACTGGTGCAGTCGTTAGGGGAAGAGAAGACGATCATTGTGGTCGCGCAGCGTGAAGCGCGCATGGACGCTCCCCAACCCTCGGATTTGTATGCAGTGGGGACGCTGGCGACGGTGCACAAAGTGGTGAAGATGCCGAACCAGAGCCTCTTCGTGTTTACCGAGGGCACGGAGCGAGTGAGGCTGACGGATTTTGATCAGTCGACACCGTACATGAAGTCTGAAGTGGAGGTGATTGACGATATCGATCCGGAAAAAAGCCCGGAGGCGGAGGCGCTGCAGCGCAACATTCTGGCGCAATTTCAGCACATTGTGACCGCATCTCCGACGTTATCGGATGAACTGCAGACGATTGCGTTGAACATCGACGAGCCCGGGCGGCTAGTCGACTTTATCGCGTCTTCGCTGCCGATTCTTTCGACGATCGATAAGCAGGAGCTACTGGAAACGCCGGATGTGATGGCGCGGATGACGCGCATGAACCGGCATCTGGCAAAGGAACTGGAAGTGCAGCAACTGCGCAACAAGATTCAGTCTGAGGTGCAGGACCAAGTGCAGCAGTCGCAGCGGGACTATTACCTGCGCGAGCAGATGAAGGCGATCCAAAAAGAGCTCGGCGAGATGGACGAGGGCCAAAAAGACATCGAAGAGCTGCGCGAAAAACTGGAAGCCGCAGGCATGCCGGAGGCGGTGAAAAAGGAAGGGTTGAAGGAGCTGAGTCGCTTGTCGCGGATGTCTCCCATGGCCCCGGATTATTCCATCACCCGCAACTACATCGAATGGCTGGTGGTGTTGCCGTGGACGAAATCTTCGGGTAGTGAGGTGGATATCTCCAAGGCGAAGGAAATTCTGGACGAGGATCACTACGACCTGAAGAAGGTGAAGGAACGCATTCTGGATTACCTGGCGGTGCGTCGCCTGAAGCCGGACATGAAGGGGCCGATCCTGTGCTTTGTCGGACCTCCGGGCGTAGGAAAAACGTCGCTGGGTCGCAGCATTGCGCGAGCGCTGGGTCGCAAGTTCCAGCGGATTTCATTGGGCGGCATGCATGATGAGGCGGAAATCCGCGGACATCGGCGCACGTACATCGGCGCAATGCCGGGCCAGATCATGCAGTCCTTACGGCGAGCGGAAACAAACGATCCCGTATTCATGCTGGATGAAGTTGACAAGCTGGGGCGAGATTTCCGCGGCGATCCGTCGTCGGCGTTGCTGGAGACGTTGGATCCGGAGCAGAATTTCAGCTTCCGGGACAATTATCTGGACGTGCCATTCGATCTTTCGAAGGTGCTGTTCATTTGCACGGCGAACATGCTGGATCCGATTCCAGAGCCGCTGCGGGACCGCATGGAGATTATCGAGCTCACCGGCTACACGGAAGATGAGAAGGTCCACATTGCGTTTCGATATCTGATTCCCCGGCAGATCAAGGAAAATGGCATCGAGGAAAAGGACATTGAATTTCCAGAGGAAGCAGTTCGCAGCATGGTGCGGCACTACACGCATGAGGCTGGCGTACGCAAGCTGGAGCAGTGGATTGGCACCGTCTGCCGCAAGCAGGCGCGCCGAATCGCCGAAGGACTGACAGACAAACTGGTCGTCACGCCGGCGGTGATCCAGGAATTTCTGGGCGGCATCAAGGTGCGCGTCGACACGGAAATTGCTGAGCGCACCAAGCGGCCGGGAGTTGCCGTGGGGCTGGCCTGGACTCCAGCGGGAGGCGACATTCTGTTTATTGAAGCCAATCGCATGAAGGGAAAAGGCGGCTTCACGATGACCGGGCAGATTGGCGAGGTGATGCAGGAATCCATGCAGGCCGCGCTGACCTGGGTTCGCTCCAACGCGAAACTGCTCAGCCTGAAAGAGGACTTCAATACGGAAGTCGACCTGCATATTCACATTCCGGCAGGCGCGATTCCGAAGGATGGCCCGTCGGCGGGTGTGACCCTCGCAACCACGCTGGTCTCGCTGATGACGGACACCATCATTCGTCCGCTGACCGCGATGACGGGTGAGATTACGCTGAGCGGCAACGTGTTGCCGGTGGGCGGAATCAAGGAGAAGTTCCTTGCGGCGCGGCGGGCCGGGGTTCGTGACATTATTCTGCCGGAAGAAAACCGGTTGAATGTGGAAGAGGACCTGTTGCCGGAGCAGTTGGCGGGTGTGACCATCCACTACGCGCGTCGCATTGAAGATGTGCTGGCGATTGCGCTGCCGGATGCGTTGAAGCCACGGGTGCTGGAAGAAGTGATCCAGCAGGAACCACCGGTGACGCAGGTGCCGGAACCGGCGCACGCATAAGCTAGCATTTTCCCCATCTGGCGTGGAGCCCCTGCTCCCCGCCAGATTTTTTTGCATTGTCCATAATTATGTTGACGATTGGCCATTCCACGCTTGCGATTGAGATGTTTCTGGGAGCACTGCAGGACAATGGCGTCACGCTGCTGGTGGATGTGCGTACGATTCCGCAATCGCGACATAATCCGCAGTTTGGCGCAGAGGCGTTATCGGCGTCGCTGCGTTCTGTTGGCATTGAATATCGATGGATGCAGGCGCTGGGCGGGCTGCGCAAAGCCCGGAAGGACTCCATGAATACGGGGTGGCGAAACGCGAACTTTCGCGGCTATGCCGACGCAATGCAGACGGAGGCTTTCCAGGAAGCGCTGCAAGCATTGATGGAACTGGATACAAAATGCACGGCAGTGATCATGTGTTCGGAGGCGGTGCCGTGGCGCTGTCATCGATCGCTGATTGGAGACGCGCTGCTGGTGCACGGACATTCCGTCGAGGACATTTTTGTATCGGCGACGGGAAAGTCGCATCGTAAACCGCACACGCTGACACCGTTTGCCCGGGTCGAAGGAACGCGACTCTGGTACCCCGGGGAACCGGAGCTACCGCGGCTGCCAGAAAACCCACCAGACCGGATAAGCTAAATCCATGCACGTGAACGTACTACTGTTTGGCGCGTTGAAGGACCTGCAAGCGCGGGAGAAAGAAACCGTAGAGCTGCCGGAACGGGCTACGGTGGCAGAATTTCTGCGCGTCTATTTTGCCATTGCGCCGCAGATGGAAAAGTATGCCGGCTCGCTGGCGGTTGCGGTGAACCAGGAATATGCATTGCCTACGCAAGTGCTGCGCGCAGGCGATGAAATTGCGCTGTTGCCGCCGGTGAGTGGTGGTTCATCCGAAGACAAGTCGCCCTCGGAGAGCGAGATGATTCGTCTGCAACGCGAGCCCATCGATGCAGCCGCGCTGGTGTCCGCCGTGAAAGAAGGCGAGTGCGGTGCGGTGGTGGTGTTCGACGGCATAGTGCGGAACAATACGCGCGGGCGGCGCACGCTTTACCTCGATTACGAAGCGTATGAAGCCATGGCGCTGAGCCAGATGCAGGCTCTGGCGAGCGACGCGCAGCAACGCTTTGGCGTGCGCCGTGTGGCGCTGGTGCATCGGTTGGGACGGTTACAAGTAGGCGAGACCAGCGTCCTGATTGTCGTGGCCTCCGCACATCGCGCGCAGGCCTTTGATGCCTGCCGGTGGATCATCGACACACTGAAGAAATCGGTGCCCATCTGGAAAAAAGAATATTTCGAGGACGGGGCGGTCTGGGCCGATGGGGAGCGGTTCCCCGAGGAGATTTCCATTCGCAAGTCCGGCGAAGGAGCGGCCGAGAACAAGCCGTGAAATGGCTGTGGGCTGTGCTGGCGATAGGTTCCGTGGCAACCGCGCAAATAGGCGGATCACCGTCGCATCCGGATCATTCTCTGCGCGTGCAGGTGAACCTGGTCAATGTTGCGGTGAGCGTGGTGGATCGGCAAGGGCGGCCAGTGAGCGGGCTGCATCGGGATGATTTTTTGCTGACGGAAGATGGCCGTCCGGAAACGATCCGGGTATTCCAGGGGACGGCCGTTCACCCACTTGCGATGGTGATGGCGATCGATACCAGCGTAAGCGTTCGCAAGGATTTACCCGTTGCCAAGCAAGCCGCCTCCGATTTGGCTGCGCCTTTACTAGGTCGCGACGATCGCGTGGAACTGCTGGGATTCGCCGGGGACGTGACGCAGGCGGTTCCATTCACCGCCAATCTTCACCAATTCGACCGTGGCCTGCGCGCTTTGCATGGAGATGGGCCAACCGCGCTCTATGATGCGATTGCGCGGGCCGCGAACGATCTTGCGCCGTACTCCGGCCGAAAAGTGATTGTGGTCATCAGCGACGGTTCGAACAGCGTCCGTGGGGAGGATTATGAGCAGGCGCGAACGGCGGCGATGCGAGCGCAGGCCAGCATTGAATGCCTCATTCTGGTGCCCATCGGCGCGAATGCCGGTCGCGATCTTGGCGGCGAGCACGCGCTGATTCAATTGGCTCGCGATACCGGCGGCCAATATTTTTATGCCGACAGTGCGACTCCAATCCAGGATGCGATGAAGAGGCTTTCACTGGGACTTCGTTCGGAGTATCTGCTGGGCTACTATCCCACGCAGGCGTCGACGACGGCCGGCGGCTTTCGCAGAATTCAATTGCGGTTCACCCATCCGGCGTTGAGCGGTGCCTATCGGTTGCAATATCGCACTGGCTATTACGCAGAGGCCGCTCCCTAAGCGCGATATACTTTAGTTGTGAACACTCCTGGCAGCGGTCGCCGCAAACAAAAATCTCATCATCCGCAAACGGAAACCGGGCAGGAAGCGGTGTACCTGCGCACGTT
>JAJXZK010000055.1 GCA_021780095.1 Acidobacteriota bacterium
AATCGAGGGGATGATTTTCGAAATTCTCCGGTGATTGCAGTAGCTGAGAGAACTTTGGTTGCAGCCACGGCAAGTAGTCTGCAATAAATTTCTTAATCGCTTGTAGCCGGGCCGTGGCCGCACCCCTCTCCGCAGGTGAAGGCGAGTCGAGCAGCAGAAGCGCACCCAACCATGCATCGGAGGGCGCTTTCCGATCCACGCGCAGCGTAGATTTTATTTTCGTCTCGGTGGCGGAAGGCGACTTGGTATCGAGCACAATGTCAAATAAGCCTTGCCGCAACGCCGGCAACATGGGGGTCTCCAGCAACTCGAGCGTCCCCATCCGCAGACTGCAAAGGGACGCCAGAAAATTTCCGCTGTCGACCGTGGAAGCAATGTAGGGGCGGATGGATTCAAGCGTCGTCGTGGCGTACCAATTCAGCAGATGCCCTCTCCACTTGGGAATGCGATCGAGCGTTTCCAGGTTCGCCAGCGTCTGTCTGGAATATTCCGGCAACGTCACATAGCCAAGAATGACGGCAGCCTGGCGAGCATTCAATTGCAGTCCGGCGTTCGTCGGCGAGATGCGCAAGGCCTCGCGATATCCTTCTTCCTGGACATTGTCCGGCACCAATCCGTGATTACCCTCTGCGGCATATTGCGCAAAATAGCGCCAGGTTCGCCAGGCAATCTTTCGCAGGAATCGCGCATCGGCACCGGAAAGATTCAGCTCCAGCTGGGATGATCGATTCAGCCACCACGTGATCGGCTTAGCCAGCGACCACAGGATCAGGATCGGCAGTGCCCAAGGGATTGCCGATGACCGAATTGAGACAACGAGAATCAACAATACAGCCGAAAGCAGTGGAACCAGCCCCATCGTGAACTCGACGGGCGTGCGTTTGCTCAATCCCGTTTCAGCTTCGGCTGCGGTCTCCCATTCCAGCAGGCGTTTGCCTGTCACGAAACTTCGAACCAGGGACCGCACGATGGCATCGATCATCAGCAGAGTTTGGTGTGCCAGGAGTGCGAAGTTGAGGACAGTCGAGAACAGCAATACCAGGGAATCTCGAACGGCTTGGCGTACATATCCGCGCTGCTCCGCCACGGATGCACGAACCATGGAGAACAAAAATTGCACGCCTACGGGGACGATGACAATCAGCAGCGTGGCCAAGGTCCAGTAGCGAGCAGTTCCGGGGAGCCAGAGCCAACCGGCTACCAGAAGAAGAAAGGTCGCGGGCTCAACCAGGCTGCGCCGGAGATTGTCGAAAATCTTCCACCGAGAAATATTAGAGGTGGGGTTGTATACCAACTGTCCAGACTCATTCGGAACGCGTCCCAACAGCCATCGCAAAATCTGCCAGTCTCCGCGCACCCAGCGATGTTTCCGGCGGTTTTGCGCGCTGTAGTGGGAAGGATAGTCGTCCATCACCTCAACGTCGGTTAACAGTCCCACGCGCGCATAGGCGCCTTCAATTAAGTCGTGGCTCAGCAGGGAATTTTGGGGGAAGCGGCGATCTAGAACTTCATGCAGAATCTGAATCTCATACAGTCCTTTTCCGGTGAAGATACCCTCGCCGTACAGGTCCTGATAGACGTCGGAAATAGCGCGCGTATAAATATCAAAGCCCGTCTGCCCGGAATAGATCGCCGCGAGTCGCGAGCGCGCGACCGAATGCACAGCGATGCCAACCCGAGGCTGCATCAGGCCGTAACCCTGGGTCACGATTCTTGTGTGCGGATCGAGAATGGCACGATTCAGCGGATGCGCCATCGCCCCGACCATGCGATGCACAGAGTCGCGGGGCAATTTCGTGTCTGAGTCAAGTGTCAGAACATATCGCATTCCATTCAGAACGGTGGGATCTCCAGCTTTGTACGGGAAGCAATCCATGCCGCCCATCACCAGGCGATTCAGATCCAGTAATTTCCCGCGCTTGCGCTCCCAGCCCATCCAAACGTTCTGTCTTGGATTGAACACGCGATGGCGATGCAGCATCAGGAAGCTACCGCTGGCGGTGCCCGGGTATCGCCGATTCAGATCATCAATCAACTGGCCAGCCAGTGTCACCAGGGGATGAGTATCTCGCTCCAGTGGTTTCTCCACTGAATCTGGAAGATCCGTCAACAGCGCGTAATGGACGTTGCGGTCTTGATTCGCTAGACTTCTGACTTCCAGCTCGTCCACAAGTCCGCGGACTTGCTGTTCATTCAACAGCAAGGTTGGAATCGCAACCAGGGTTTTGCAATCGTCTGGAATGCCTTCAGAGAAGTCGAGCTTTGGCAGCGACTGGGGCTTCAGAATTGCGCTGATGGTGTGATTCATTAGTTCCACAGCGCCTTGAGACACCGGCAGCAGCAAGAGCAGGAAGGCGAAGGCCAAACTCCCCAGCGGATTGTATAGAGGCACCAGCGGAAGAATGATTGCGGCCATCACCAGTAGGGCGATGGTCTGGATTCCACCGATATAGAAATCGTCCGGGTACGTTCGCAGAAGGGTTCGGACGCGATCCAGAGTGCGAGGATGAAAGTGGCACCGCTTTCTCAGTTCGTTCAGACCTTCATCGACCAGGTAATAGCCAATGTGAGAAGTGCGTTTTGTAATGCGTTCATTGACGCTGGGCTGCCGGGACGAGTCGCGCGCCAGCGTCAGCGCCATCCTGGCGACCTCAACTTCATTCAAGGGAGATCGTGCCGCTACTTTCGCAAGTGCGGTCCGGTACATATCGCGGCTGGCAAAATCCATATGCGAATACGTGTTTGCCGGATCTTGGCGCAAAATTTCCTCGAAGGGAACCAGGGGCTCAAGAATATTCGCCCACACGGGCAAGCTAACTTCATGCAGGCATCGTAACGATGCATTGAGAGCGGCGTCGCTGGCGGGCAGATTGCTGAATGCCCCGGGTGCCTGCGCCAGAATCTCTTCCAGCAGCGCTAATTTCAGTGCGACTGGGAACGTCCACAATTCTTTGAGACTGAGCGGCTCTTCAGCTTGAAATCCTTTCAGAAAACTGGAGAGGCCAGACAAACTCCACTGATATTTCGCCGCATTCAATAGCGCTTCGGCGACACCAAGAATTCTCGGCGTTTCCATCCCGGTTACACTTCGGGCAAACGGCAATTTCCCCAGGATTGGCAATGCGCTTTGAATCTCGATCGCCGAGGATCGCAGCAGGCGTGTGGCGCCTTCCAGTCGCTGGATGGCAGGGGTTTTCTCCTGTTTCGGGTGCTTGGCGCGGACTTGCTCGTCGGTGTAACGCGCCAGCGCAAATGCAGAAGCTACCGCCAGAAGGGTGTGTTCCTTAAATTGTTTTCCGCTCGAGTGCTGCACCAGAATTGCCTGGCGGCTTGCAAATGCCCGGCCTTCGGCGCTCAACTCTTGGCCAACTGGGATGGGAGAGTTCATCGGTAGCTCGCCGCCTGCATCTCAAACATTTCCGCGTAGAGACCCCCAAGGCGAATCAGTTCGTCATGGGTGCCTTCTTCGGTGAGAACCCCGTGAGAAAGCACAACGATGCGGTCCGTCATTTTCACTGTAGAAAAGCGATGAGATATCAGCAGCGCCATCTTTCCTTTCGTCAGCTCAGCGAATCGCTGAAAAACTTCCTGTTCGCTGCGTGCATCCAGCGCTGCCGTTGGCTCGTCCAGAATCAGCAATTGCGCATCGCGCAAATAGGCACGAGCCAACGCCATTCTTTGCCACTCTCCACCGGATAGATCCACTCCGCCTTCGAATCGCCGCCCCAGTTGCTGGTCATATTTTCCGGCAAGGCGATCGATCACTTCGTCCGCCAGGCTCATCTGTGCGGCTGTTGCAATCCGGTCCAGGCGATCGCGCTCCTCAATGCGTCCTACAGCGATGTTGTCTCTCGCGGTCATCTCATAGCGCATAAAATCCTGAAAAATCACCCCAATTTCATGGCAAAGGTCATCCATGTCGTAATCCCTCAGGTCCACGCCATCGATGAGTATTTGCCCCTCGGTGGGGTCATACAAACGTGTGATGAGTTTTACGATGGTGGTTTTGCCTTGACCATTTTCACCGATCAACGCCACGCGCTCTCCAGGACGAAGGTGAAAATTGAAATCCTTCAGCACAAGCCGTGTGGTTCCGGGATAGGCAAACGAAACATTCCTGAATTCGACCCCGTGCCGAATTGGGCGGGGAATTTTAATGGCGTCCGACTTCGACTTGACGGTGGGTTGCATGGCAAAAAAACCAAGAAGATCTGTCAGGAATAATGCCTGATCTGCGACTCCGGATGCATTCACGAAAATCTGCTGAAGGTTGGCGCTGACTTGTAGAATGGCGGTCGTCAGAATTACCAAAACAGCAATTTCAAAACGCCCGCGAATTGTGTCCCAGAGCACTAAAGCGTAGGCGCTGTAGTATCCCGCAGTGGCGAGCATAGACAGAAACGTTCCCGCAACGAGCTTACGTCTGGAGAGATGGACATTCTGATCGAAAATGGTGTTCGCCATGCCACTGAAGCTCGCGATCAAAAAATCGCGCAGCCCGAAAAGCTTCAGCTCTTTTGCCGCTTCTTTGCTGCCGCCAAGGTCCCGAAGATAATCCATTTTGCGCCGCAGCGGGGTCTGCATAAAATTTTTGGCGTATCCGAGGAACGCAAAATGGCTTTCACCCAGCAGCGCTGGAATGGTTCCAACGATTAACAGCACTAGCAGCCACGGAGAATATTTGGCGATTAACAACGACAAAGAAATGGTAGTCAACACCAGTTGGATCAGAGTGCCGACCATCTGAATCATCGCGATGCGATCCGTCGCCTGTGCCTTCGCCCGCTCCAGCCGATCGTAGAAATCGGGATTCTCGAAGGCGGTGATGTCAAGTTTCGATGCATGTTCGATGACGCGAACGCTGATGTGTTGCAGATAGAGATCGCCAAGAAGGCTGTCGCAAAACCCCACGCCGCGGCTCAGAAGGGCGGCAAAGGATGCCAGTGCGAATTCAAGAACGACGATCCACCAGAAAAATTGCGGCAACGCCGTATGCTGGTGCCGAACCAGGACAATGGCATTAATCAGCCAGCGGGACACCTCCAGGATCGCCACCGGCATCAGCGCCAGCGCGACGCGCAACACCATTGACCAGACCACGGTTTTCGGTCCGCATTCCCACACCATGCGCATCACTGGAGGGATGTTTCGCATCGCGCTGAGTCGCGATCGCCATGTGTCGCCGTACGATTTGTTGGCTGTCGATTCTGTCACTGCGGGCCGGCGATGCATCTAACAAAAGTCGGGAATGTTGTCAGTCACGCCGATCGCAATGATAAGGCGGACCGTGAGTGACCACGTGCTTTGACTCCGATACCTCCAGCTTAGATGAAGAAGTCGGCTTTTTGTTTGTCTTCTTCAAATCGAAGACATTCTCATAAGATTACTCACTATGGCGCAACGACCGATTGAATCCTGTGGCGTAATAGGCGATTTACACACAGTGGCCCTTGTGGCGATGGACGGCACGATTGACTGGTGCTGCATGCCCCAATTTGACTCGCCCAGCATATTCGCCGCTTTGCTGGATGAGTCGAAAGGCGGTCATTTTAAGCTGGCGCCGGAAAAGCCCGGGACGAACCGCCAGATGTACATGCCGGAGACCAACGTTCTGCTCACTCGCTTTCTGCGTTCGGAGGGCGTCGGGGAGGTGATCGACTTTATGCCTGTCCGCGGGAACAAGGAAGAGCAGAGCGAATGGGTGATGCATGAGATTGTACGAATCGCGAGAGCGATTCGTGGAGAGGTCCGGTTTCGACTGGAGTGCGCACCCGCCTTCAATTACGCGCGTACTCCGCATGAGGCCAATGTGATTGAAGGCGGAGTTCTATTCGAGACGGCGGAGGACCGAATGGTTCTGCTTGGGCCCGGGGACTGGCAAATCAAAGACGGAATGGCCGTTCTGGAATTTACGCTGCAGCCGGGCCAGTCGGCCGAGTTCGCATTGAGGTACATCACGAAAGTGAATGCAGATGGACTCTATGCTTCGGTCGACGGGCATCGATTGATGAATGAGACTCTTGCTTTTTGGCGAGAATGGCTCTCCCATTGCAAATACGAAGGTCGGTGGAGAGAGACAATTCTTCGCTCCGCCCTGACGTTGAAGTTATTGACGCATCATCCAACGGGTGCGATCGTCGCAGCCCCGACCTGCAGCTTGCCGGAGGAGATTGGCGGCGTTCGCAATTGGGACTATCGATACACGTGGATACGCGATGCTGCATTCACCGTGTTTTCACTGGTGCGCCTGGGTTTTCCTGACGAGGCAACTGCCTTTATTGAATGGCTCAGCAAGCGCATTCATGAAGACGCGGGTGCGCAAGGGCCACTGAATACGATGTACAGCATCGATGGAGTCAGCGATTTGCCGGAGTTCACGCTCGGCAACCTGGAGGGGTATCGCGCGTCGCGTCCGGTTCGAGTCGGCAACGCTGCTTCGAGCCAACTGCAGTTGGATATTTATGGCGAGATGATGGACGCGGTTTACCTGTACGACAAACACGTGTCTCCGATCTTTTACGATCTGTGGATGCGCATCCATGCGGTCCTGATCTGGGTTGCTGAGAATTGGAGTCAGCCTGACGACGGCCTGTGGGAGGTGCGCAGCGAAAGGCAGCAGTTTGTGTACTCCAAATTGCAGTGCTGGGTCGCGCTTGATCGTGGTATTCGTCTTGCCAGTCAACGCAGTCTTCCGCTCGACCGGGCCAAGCTCGAGACGGAACGGGATCGCATTTTTGCATCCATTATGAAAAATGGCTGGGACGAGCAGCAGCAATGTTTCACGCAGTCTTTCGAGTCGAAGTCAATGGACGCAAGCAACTTGATGATGCCGATCGTCAAATTTATCGCGCCCAGGGATCCGCGCATGCTCAGCACCATCGATCGCACCATGGAAAAACTTGTCTCCGACAGTCTGGTCCATCGATACGAACTCGACGGAAAGCTAGCAACCAAGGACGGCTTGACTGGACATGAAGGCACTTTCAGCATGTGCACGTTCTGGCTGGTGGATGCATTGGCGCGCGCGGAGCGCATTGAAGAAGCCAGGTTCATTTTCGAAAAAATGTTGAGCTATGCGAACCATCTCGGCCTTTATTCTGAAGAGATCAGTGCGACCGGCAGCGCGCTTGGCAACTTCCCACAAGCATTTACGCATCTCGGGCTTATAAGCGCTGCTCTGCATTTAGACGAAAAGCTACGGGGGTAGACGTCATTCTCTATACGTCCGAATTACGGGTTTCCGGCGCCGATAACCCGTTGTGGAAGCCCATCTTTGGTCCTATCATTCAGCGAGACGGGTGCCTATTTCAGCTATGGGCGCGCCCAGGAGCGAAGATTGACCTTCTGATTGAAGGCGATCCATCCCGACCCGCGATCGCCATGTCTCCGGAGCAAGACGGAATGTATCGAGCCCGCGTCGATGGCGCAGGGCCTGGAACGCGATATTGGTTCAAAATCGACGGGGCCGGTCCATTTCCTGATCCGGCTTCACGCTTTCAGCCGCTGGGAGTGCATGGTCCGTCGCAGATCGTGTCGCTCGAAGAATTTCGCTGGAGTGCGAAAGACTTTCAAGCGCCATCGCTTCCAAATCTGGTGATTTACGAGCTGCATGTTGGGACATTCACGCCCGCCGGAACATTTCTCGCACTGATCGACAAACTTGATTATTTGCGGGACCTAGGAATCAACGCGGTCGAGCTGATGCCCATCGCAGATTTTGCTGGGGAGCATAACTGGGGCTATGACGGTGTGTCGCCCTATGCTCCGGCCCATAGCTACGGCACGCCCGAGGATTTCCATCAATTCGTGGATGAAGCCCATGCCAGAGGCATCGCCGTTTACCTGGATGTGGTTTACAACCATCTTGGTCCAGATGGCGCGTATCAGTCCGCATTTGCACCTCAGTTTTATACACAAAAGCATAAGACCTTGTGGGGCCACGGACTGAACTTTGATAGTGAAGGCCGGGACAAGGTTCGCTCCTATTTTATTGAGAGCGCGCTAGCGTGGATCTACGACTATCACGTGGATGGATTGCGTGTCGACGCAACCGATACCATCCGCGACGACAGCGATCCACACTTCTTAACGGAGTTGACCGAGCGTGTGCATCAAGCGGCAAATGCGATGGGAAGAAATGTGATTCTCATTGCGGAGGATGCGCGGAATGAGCGTAAGGTCGTCCTGCCCCCTACGCGAGGCGGCCACGGATTCGATGCCGTATGGTCCGATGATTTCCATCACCATATGCGTCACCGACTGGCGGGCGATAGTGACGGCTACTATCACGACTTCGACGGTACGAGTGAAAGCATCGCAACGGCGATTCGCGATGGCTGGTCTTTCACCGGCCAATTCGCCAGCTTTCATGGACATGGTCGCGGGACCAGCCCCGAAGGATTGAGCCTGGAATCGCGCGTTTTTTGCATTCAGAACCACGACCAAATCGGCAATCGCGCTTTCGGCGAAAGATTGTCCACGCAAATCTCCTATCCGGCGTGGTGCGCGGCCAGCGCGCTTTTGCTGCTGTCGCCAGAAGTACCGTTGCTGTTTATGGGGCAAGAATGGGCTGCGACGGAACCGTTTCTATATTTCACCGACCATAATGCGGAGCTTGGCCGTCTTGTGACTGAAGGCAGGCGAAAAGAGTTTTCGCATTTCTCAGCGTTTTCCGAAACCTCAAATCACGCGAGCATTCCTGATCCCCAGAAACCGGAGACGTTCCGACAAAGCAAGCTGGATTGGGCGGTCCTTCGAAATGGAGAACACGCGAAATGTCATCGTTGGTATCAGACGCTGTTACATATTCGCAAACAGCTCGTAGAGACGGCTTCGTTTCAGATGGCTCGAGCGTTGGGCGAAGAAGTCATCGAAGTGCGTTGGCAGTCTCCGCGTAGAAGTTATCGCGCCATTGTCGCATTGGGGGGCCCGGCGGCTGTAAGTGATCCGTCATGGCGAGGTATGAAGATGGAGCTGACCAGCGAAGAGAATCGATTCATCGGCGATCCTCGACCCGTTCGCTGGGAATCGGAGACAGCTACACTATCCTTTGTACGAGCAGGCGCCGTCCTGGTGGCCACTGAGAAACCTGCTGGCATCACGGAAGAACGAACATAATGATGGATCGAAGAAGTGTCAGTGCGACCTATCGTCTGCAATTCACCAAAGAATTCCGGTTTGCCGATGCTGAAGCCATCATTCCCTACCTTCGAAGTTTAGGCATCAGCCATATTTATGCTTCGCCGATCTTCGAAGCGCGGCCGGGAAGTTTGAGTGGCTACGATACGTGTGATTTTTCACATATCAGCCCAGAGCTTGGCGGAGAAGAAGCCTTCAATTCATTGGTGACAGCGCTTCACGCCGAGGGAATGGGTTTGATTATCGATTTCGTCCCCAATCATATGAGCGCCCATCCGCAATGGAACAAATGGTGGCGCAGCGTGTTGGCCAACGGTCCATCCTCTCCGGTGTCGGAATATTTTGATGTGGACTGGAATCCTGTCAATTCAAACTTGCATGGCAAAGTGCTGCTCGCAATTCTGGGCGGCCAGTATGGCGATGTGCTCGAATCGGGCGACCTGAGCATTGGATACCACGACGGCGAATTTTGCCTCCTCTACGGCGATTACAATCTACCGCTGAATCCGCGCCAGATGAAAGTGTTGTTGCGGCACCGCTGGCAGGAAGTTGCGGACTCGTCTGGCTTTGACGATGCAACGCGTCAGGAGTTCGAAAGCATATTGTTCCATCTGGATCATATTCCGGGCTATCAACAGGTCGGGTTGGTGGCGCGCGCGGACCGAGAGCGCGAGACGGCTGTCGCTACCCACCGGTTGACACAGGCGATGCAGCAAAGTCCGGCGTTGCTACGTCACTTAGATGACGTGATTGAGGAGTACAACGGCGTACCGGGCGAGCCGGAGTCATTCGATCTGCTGCATGAATTGCTGGAACAGCAACCCTATCGGTTGTCGTATTGGCGCACGGCCATGCAGGAAATCAATTACCGCCGATTCTTCGACATTAATGACTTGATTGGTCTGCGCATGGAGTACGAACCGCTGTTTCGTGCAGCGCATGTCAAGTTAATTGAACTGGCTGAGAGAGGCATGATCGACGGAGTGCGGCTCGACCATATCGACGGACTGCTCGATCCGCAGCAGTACTTGTTGCAGCTTCGCGCCGCGATTGCAAAGTCAGCCCGGCCAATGTATCTCGTGGTCGAGAAAATTTTGGCTCGACAGGAATGGTTGAGTCCGGAATGGCCCGTGGATGGTTCCACCGGCTATGAATTTCTGGCGCTACTCAACGGCTTATGGGTCAATGAACGCAATCTTCACGAAATCGATCATATTTATCTGCACTTTCGCGAACGCAGAAAGCCCGATCGCGACCCTGTCTACCATGCCAAGAAATTGATTACCGCTTCCTCCATGGCAAGCGAACTGAACGTGCTTGCGCACGAGCTGAATCTTCTTTCGGAAAAAAATCGCAACAGTCGCGACTTCACCCTCGACGGATTACAAGAAGCGCTACGCGAAGTGGTCGCATGCTTTCCGGTCTATCGGACCTACATTTCCGCTCAGGGTTTCAGCGCCGCAGACGAAATGGCCATCGACGAGGCTATTGGTCAGGCAAGGCGTCGAAACCCGAGCATCGACTATTCCATCTTTGGATTCATCCGAAATCACATTTGCCCGGTGCGACAGCCGGAAGAATCGGAAGAGGACTTTGCGGCTCGTCTTCGCTTTGCAATGAAATTTCAGCAGTACACAAGCCCAGTGCAAGCCAAGGGGATGGAAGACACGGTGTTTTACCGGTACAGCCCGCTGGCTTCACTGAACGAAGTGGGAACCGGTACCGGCCGAAGGGCAACGACGCCGCAGGAATTTCACAACGCCAACATTCATCGTATGGAACGCTGGCCGAACGCGATGTTGACAACATCCACACACGACACAAAGCGTGGCGAAGATGCTCGCATGCGCATCCACGTTTTGACGGAGCTGACGGAGGAGTGGAGATCTAATTTGCTGCAATGGTCTCACCTGAACGAGGGCGCAAAGACGCCAGTGAATGGGCATCCCGCTCCAGATCGCGGCGATGAATACCTGTATTACCAAACCCTGCTAGGCATGTGGCCCCCTTTGCAGAAGGCGGCGGATGACGCCACCGTGAATCGCATGCAGGCCTTCATGGACAAGGCACTGCGAGAAGCAAAAGTTCACACCAGCTGGGTCAATCCGTCGAATGAGTATGACGCCGCTGTTGAAAAGTTTGTTCAGCAGACCTTGCGCGGCGAGTCTTCATCAGAGTTCCTCGCATCCTTCGTTCCGTTTGCGGAGCGTATCGCGACCTTGTCGGCGTGGGAGTCGGTGTCTCAAATTGCGCTGAAGCTGATGTGTCCTGGAGTCATCGACACCTATCAGGGCGGGGAACTATGGGATCTCAACCTGGTTGATCCCGACAATCGTCGACCGGTAGACTACGAAACACGGCGCCAGCGGCTGGCTGCAATTACGAAGAATATTGTTGACCCGCAACTCTCATCCGAGCAGCGCTCGAAGGCGGTCGCGGCGATCTGCCAATCCTGGTGGAGCGGCGATCTGAAGATGCTCTACGTTGCGCAAGGGCTTCGGCTACGAGAGAGGGAGCCGGAGTTGCTTCTCCGTGGCAGCTATCATCCATTGATCGTGGAAGGGCCGAACTCTGACCATGTGATTGCCTTTGCTCGGGAAGATCATGGCAAGGTTCTGCTGACTATTGCGGCAAGATGGTTCGCATCTCTACTCTCGGAACCTACCGCGTTGAACGAGTTAAAGAAAAGTCTTGGGCAAACATTCGTCGAGATTCCGGAAATTAAGAAGAGTTCGGCGAAACCGATGAAATTTGCGAACGTATTGACCGGGGCGACTGTCGACGCCCAGGTTGTGCATGCAGTGATGCGGGTGAACGTCGCGGATAGTCTCGAGAATCTGCCCGCGGTCTGGCTTGTGGGCGATCAACTATAGCGGCAGGAGGCCGATATTCTGGGTCGATGCGGCGGCTCCGTCTAGAATGCTTCGGAGGCGCCCGGATCCGGTTGAAATCCGACCATCTGCATCGCGTTGGTGATTTCGTTGTTGCGCATAAAGTAATTCCAACAGAATCCTGTGCGAAGATTCTCCGCCATTAACACGCTGATTCCCAAATCGATGCCAAGCTGATCTTCAGCGAACCAATTGGATTGCGGTTGGAACGCGTCGATAAATCCATAACGGGTCCATGCTTTTTCGCCGTATTTCTCACGAATGGACAACAGCACATGCGAGCATTCGGCGGGCAGGAAGACCAAAGAGCCGGCGGTTGCGCAGGGAACAATGGTGCCGTCAATACCGCCGAACTGCGGTGGTCCGCCCCAAACGCGATAGCCGGTCGGAGACTCTGAGGCCGTGATCCCCCACAAGTTCTGGTCCATCCACGGAAACTGACGTCCTAACGTGAGACAAAAAAGTTGATGTGCCCGCGTCGCTGCGACGGAATTGATGAAATAGTTTGCGTGCTCATCGCGCAAATATCTAAAATCGCACCATGCGTGCGCGTACTGATGGACGAAAAGAGGGGCGACGCCGCTGATAAAGTCGATACCTCCAAACTCAATAATGGGGCGGGTGACTGCATTCCACGCCGTCGGCGGAATGGCATTTCGCGAAGCGCCGATCGCCATCAGCAGCATGGTCAGCATCTCCGCGTAGACGTCCCAACGATATTTGATGAATCCGGTTTCCGGCAGCCAGCCCATCGACAATGTGTCGCTGCCGTTTAGCATCCACTTCCAGTCAACGCGATTGTAGAGAGTGGTTGCCAGCGCATGGATGCGGAGATTGCCGCTGAAATACTGGCGACACAAAAGAATGCCAGAGAGCAACAAGGAGGTGTCGATCGACGACAACTCCGAGCCGAAAAGTCGCTCGCCACTCTCAATGTCCAGAAAGTGATACAGAAATCCATGTACATGCGGGCATTGCTCCAGCAGGAACGCCAGCGTCATCTCAACCCGCTGCTCGCAAATGGACGGTGGCATGTACTTGCGATGCGCTGCAATGCACAGCGCGCTCAAGCCAAATCCTGTGGCCGCAATGCTGGCGACACGGCTTTCAGAGCGGCCAACCGCCGGCGCGTGGTCTCGCACCAAACCGGTCATTGGATGTGCCTGATCGTAGAAGTACGCCACACCGCGACCTTCCATGTCGTCCAGCATGGCATCGACGACGGTAGAAATCTGGGTGAGCGGGCGATTGATGAATTGTCCAGGAGGGTGGGGATATTTCTTGGCAACTTCACTTTCCCGCTTCGGCGTCTTCTCCTCTGTGGGGGAGGCCTGGGGTTGTGCGGCGGCTGGCGCCTGCGCCATTCCCGGCAGACCCATCGCCAGTCCAGCAGCGGCGCTCGCCCCGACTCGGCGTATCAAATCGCGGCGTGTAACGTGCTTGTCTTTCAATCTGGCAGCAATCCTTACCTAGCGGAATAAAGGAAGCGGGTCGCCGATCCACCGTTCGTGCGCGCAGCGATCCATCCTACAGTGTTAGACACCAACTTGCCACCAAAAGAAGCGGGGGCTGCTGAATATTTATCAAATGAATTTGAGAGCGAGCCAATAATATCGCAACACCGTATGCAACCTCCTGACAACTTTGTCCGGATTGCCTGCAGGGACTCGAAAGCTCATCCGCATCTGTTATTTTGAACAACGTCAACGGCGGCGTCGAGTTCCCGTTGGAATAGAGCGATGGTCTGTTTCTTCCAATCATCTGAGAAGAGGCCCTTGGCCGTCAGGTATCTCTCCATGGCGGCAATCGGGTCACCGGATACATATCCAGGAAAAGTTTGGGCTTCAATTAGCGTTGGACCTCCGCCGGCACGAGCGCGCTCAATGGCCTCCTGCGCGACCCGATATACGGCGACCACATCGTTGCCGTCGACCGTAATCCCCGGGAAGCCATATCCGCCTGCTTGGGAACGGGTGTCGTCCCCTGCGCTCTCAAGATCCACTGAAACCGATCCGGCCGACAGTTGGCTCTGGCTGACAAAGACAATTGGCAAATTGCGTCGACCTGCAAAGCGCAAAGCGTCATGCCAGTCATTCATCGGGATCGAGCCTTCGCCGGAAAAAGCCATCACAACGTTGTCATTTTTCCCTCGCTGGTTGGCGAATGCGATGTCGATACACACCTCCAACTGCGCGGCGATGGTCGAGGTGACGAGGACGATATTCAACTGCGCGTATCTGCGGTCCTCAGGAAACGAGCGCCCGTTTTCCGGACGCGCGTTACGCCCGTAGAGTTGACTGAACATGGCGGTAAGCGGGGCGCCCTTCAGATAACTCAAAACGAAATCGCAATGCGACGGCGCCAAGGTGTCTGCTGGCCGCAAATCAACCGCAGCGCCTACCGCCGTGGCCTCCAGACCGACGGAAGAGTATTGATTGTTCTCGAAGCCCGCCTGCTTTTCCAGAATTCGCGCGCGCTCGTCCAGCAGACGGCCTTGCAGCATCATGCTGTAGAGTTCCCGCAATTTTTCGAGGCTGATCAGCGGGTTGGGATGGCTTGAGTTCGGCGTCGCGACCGGGATGGGTTCTCTCACTTTTGTTGCCATACTGCAGGTCATCCTTCGATACCGATAGTGTAGCGCAGCGATAGACAGAAATTTTCCCTGGAGCACGGCGCGTGCTGGCTTCGCAACTTAAATTCGGTCGGGTGACGATTTCCACGTTGATGTGCAATAGCCTGTGAATAACAGGGTCACCGATGCAAGAAACCCTTCTATTTTCTGGGCTTCAACCTGTTTGCACCATTCCCGTAGCCATTTGAATTTCAGATGCGGATTACGATCGACCCAAGTGTCATTTCACAGGGAGATTCTCCGTTTGTGCCGTGAAGATTGTCAAAACTGTTCTCTTCGACCGAAGATCAGGTGGAATACTCCGCATTGATGCGAACATATTCCGCAGTCAAATCGCAGGTTAGGAATTCGCAGGTTCCGTGACCCATTCCCAGATCCACCCGAACATGTACCGTTCGTTGCAGCATGGTTTCGTGAACCTTATTCTTGTCGAAGTCCTGCGCGGCGCGGCCGTTGCGGCAAACTGGCAGGCCTCCGATCCAAATCGCCGCGCGACCCGGATAGATGGGCGCGCCGGAATAGCCTGCAGCAGCCAGTATTCGGCCCCAATTTGGGTCACATCCGGCGAAGGCGGTTTTCACCAGTGGAGAATTCGCAATACTGCGCGCGATTCGTCTGGCGTCCTCCGCAGAAGATGCGCCTTCGATCGCCAGTTCAATCACGTGGCCAGCGCCTTCACCATCTTCAACCACTTGCCGCGCGAGAGATCCGCAGATTTGTAGAAGTGCCCGCGAGAATGCCTTGGAGTCTTGCTCCTGGGCAGCATGCGAAACGGTGACGCCGCTGGATCCGCTGGCCAACAACAGCACCGTATCGTTGGTTGAAGTGTCGCCGTCGATCGAGATGCAGTTGAACGTGGGCTCGATTGCCTCATTCAAGAACTTCTGCAGATCCGCCGCTTCCACCTGCGCATCGGTGAAGATGTACACCAGCATGGTTGCATGGGGTACCAATCGCGGAGCGATCATGCCGGCTCCCTTGGCGACTCCAAGTAAATGGACCTGGTTGTCGCCGATGTTGATCTGAAGGCTTGCGATTTTCGCACACGTATCGGTGGTTAAAATGGCTTCGGCAAATTGCTGCACGTGGGCTGAGCTTTCGCCGAGCTGCGTCGCTATCTCAGGAAGCGCGCCGATCAGTTTTTCAGCGGGCAGCGGCACGCCAATGATTCCTGTGGAAGATGGAATCACCTCCTCGGTCGCGCAGAAGAATTCCTTGGCGGCAGCCTTGCACACGGTGAGGCAGGCTTCAATCCCTTGTTCGCCGGTGGCGCAATTCGCGTTGCCTGCATTGACCGCGACGAAACGTGCCCGGCCGCCAGATCGGCGCAAATGGTCGCGACCAACAAGAACAGGCGCGGCCACCATGCGGTTGCTGGTGAACACGGCTGCGGCTGTTGTGCCCTCTATCGCGGAAATGCAGGCGAAGTCAGGTTTGCCGCTCGGCTTGATGCCTGCGCGTACCGCGCCAAAGCGAAAGCCGGCCGGAGTGTGAGCGAAGGAGAAAGTGGGGGGTACGAAGGCTTCGTGCGACATTGCCATTATCCTTTTATCAATGGAACCGGAATTAGATTCCCCGTTATTTATCGAGATGAAGAATATTTCTGTGGCCCGCGGTGATGCCGTTGTGCTGCACGATATATCTCTGCGGGTTGGCCAGCACGAACACGTCGCCATCCTTGGTCCAAACGGTTGCGGAAAGTCCACGTTGATCCAGACTCTGACCTGCCAGCGTTACCCCCTTGTGAGAGAAGACTCTTTCCTGCGAATCTTTGGTCGAGAGCGCTGGGACTTGACTGAGCTGCGTCAACACCTGGGCGCGGTTGCGACCGAATTGCCTGGGGAGCGTACGCCGCATACGACAGGTCGAGATGCGGTGGTGTCGGGATTTTTTTCCAGTTCTACTTTGTGGCCGCACTTCCACGTGACAGAAGCCATGTGGCAGCGGGCGGATGAGATTCTTCGCCTGCTGGAAGTCGAACATCTGCGCAGCAAGCCAGTGGGTCAAATGTCTGTGGGAGAGACGAAGAGGATTCTGATTGGGCGAGCCATTGTGCATCGGCCAAGGATTCTCCTGCTGGATGAGCCCAGCAATGGGCTGGATCTCGCCGCCCAATGGGAGCTGCGTCATACCATGCGCCGATTGGCGCAGCAGGGAACCGGGATTTTGCTGATCACACATCACCTCTCCGACATACTGCCGGAAATCGAGCGGGTGGTGATGATGCAAAGGGGACGCATCGTCGGCGACGGTTCCAAGGCGGAGATGTTGACTGCTGACCGGCTGCAGCAACTGTTTGGAGTAGAAGTGGAGCTGGCTGAGCGAAATGGTTTCTATCATGCCTGGTAAATTGCATTGGACGGCCATTCTAAATTTGTAACGGTACAAGGTGTTCCTTGACGCGCACCGGACCAAGGACCGCTGTGTCCGGCAGCGTGCCGCGTGCCATGGCAAACTCATCGCACGCGTTCAGCCGTGGACAATTCGCGCAATCCTTGTAGATTTTGTCAGGCAACGCAGTCCGGTCGACCGGTACAAACCCGAAGCGTTGAAAAAAGCCAGGAATACGGGTAAATAGGCAGACGCATGGAACGCTATGGCTTTCAGCTTCTTGAATCAGCGCTTCGACCAGGTAGCCGCCAGCTCCGTGTCCTTTGGCTTTCTCGCCGACTGCAATAGAACGAATCTCAGCAAGGTGCGGACCATAGAGATGGAGCGCGCCGCAGCCCACGAACTCACCGTCGACGGTCTCCACCACGGTGAAATCGCGAATGTTCTCGTAGATTTCTGCCGGGCTGCGTGGCAAAAGCGTGCCATCGAACGAGAGACCGCGAATCAGGCCGTGAATCGCGTCTGCATCCGGCAAGCGCGCCTTACGAGCCCGCATGTTTTCCTCCCCGCGACGCGAAAGCTGGTTCACCGCTCACGTCAGCTGCAGGATTAGACGCGTGGGAAGACGCTTCTGGTTCTGTCCATTGTGACGCACCGCATTCGGCGAGCGCCAATGCTTCACGGACCCGAGAGCGCGCTGTCCCGCCGATCACGTCGTGGCAATCGAGCGTCGCTTCCAGACTGATGGCTGCGAAAAAATCCCGCTCGAACGCCGGGCTAAACTCGCGCAGTTCCTCGAGCGTCAGTCCATCCAATTCGCACCCTTTGCCCAGGCAATGACGAACCGCATTGCCGATGATTTCGTGCGCGGTACGAAAGGCTATGCCCTTGTGCACCAGGTAGGTTGCCGCGGCCATTGCGTTCAGAAAACCATGGGTGGAGGCGTCCAGCATTTTGTCCGCACGGAATTGAAGCGCAGCTGTGAAACGGCCCAGCAGGGAAAGCATGGCGTGCGACTCTTCGGTGGCCGCAAAAATCGCTTCCTGCGTTTCCTGCATGTCTTTGTTGTAGGCCAGGGGCAGTCCTTTCAATTGCAACTCGACCGTGTGGGAGGCCGCAATGATGCGACCAGATTTTGCTCGCGCCAGTTCCGTGAGGTCAGGATTTTTCTTTTGTGGCATGGCGCTGGAGCCCGTCGAAAATACCTCTGGCAAGTCGACGAAGCCAAACTCCGCCGTCGCGTACATCGTAATCTCCTCGGCGAAACGGCTGACATGCACTGCAATCTGCGCCAGCGCCTGCAAATATTCCAGGACAAAGTCGCGATCGCTAGTGGCGTCCATGCTGTTTGCCGTCGGCGCCTCAAAACCGAGTTCGTGGGCGATCATGGCGCGGTTCAAAGGCAATGTCGCGCCTGCAACGGCCCCGGAACCGAGTGGGCAAACGTTCAACCGCTTCGCGCAATCTTCCAGACGCGAGTGGTCGCGCTGCAGCATGGAGACGTACGCCAACAACCAGTGCGCTACCAACACAGGCTCTGCCCGCTGCAGGTGTGTGTAGGCCGGCATCGCGGCTTCGCCTGCGGATTTCGCCTGTGACAGGAAGGCCAGTATCCACTGATGCAGATCGGTCTGTAATGTTGCAATCGAATCGCGCAGGTACAAGCGCAGGTCGGTTGCAATCTGTTCATTCCGGCTGCGGCCCGTGTGCAGTTTCAGTGCGGTATCGCCAATGCGCGATTTCAATTCCAACTCAACAAAATGGTGCACATCTTCAGCGTTCGGATGTTCCTCACGAGCAGAGCCGCCCGACTCAAAGTCTGCCAGGATGCGATCCAGCCCTTCGCAAATCGAATGCAACTCATCTTCCGATACAACACGCAATTCCGCCAAAGCGCGCGCATGCGCCTTGCTGGCGACCACTTCAAAGGGAATCAGCCGCCAATCAAAGCGAAACGAACGCTGCCAGCCATCGAACGTTGGGTCCAATGGCTCACGAAATCTGCCCGACCACATTTTCACCGCACGGTCTCCAGGTGCTTCTTCAGGTGGGTGAGGGTGCGCGCCGGCAGGCCAAGAATGCGAATGAATCCGGCAGCATCCTTTTGGTCGTAGCTGTCGCCCATGGTGAACGAGGACAGTTCGGGCGAGTAGAGAGCGAACTCACTTGCGCGGCCCGCAATGCTGACGTTCCCTTTATAGAGTGCCAGCTTCACCGTGCCGGTCACGCTTTTTTGAGTGGTTGCGACGAAACCATCCAGGGCCTCGCGCAGCGGTGTAAACCACAGTCCAAAATAGACCAGCTCGGCATACTTCAGAGCGATTTGCTGTTTGTAGTGCTTTACTTCGCGCTCCAGCGTCATCGCCTCCAACTCGCGGTGTGCCGCCATGAGCAGAGTGCCACCGGGCGTTTCATAGATGCCGCGGCTCTTGATGCCGACAAAACGGTTTTCAACCAAGTCAATCCGCCCCACAGCATTGCGCGCCGCAATTTCATTCAGCAGCTCCAGCAATTGAATAGGCTCGAGACGCATACCATTGACCGAGACAGGAGTGCCTTGCTCGAATCCAATCTCCACAGTTTCAGTGCGATCGGGCGCATCCTGCGGCGAACGAGTCCACACCCAGGTGCTCTCCAACGGTGCGTTGCCCGCATCTTCCAACTCGCCGCCTTCATGGCTGATGTGCCACAAATTGCGATCGCGCGAATGAATCTTGGTGCGGCTTTGTTCCACGTGGATACCGTGGGCTTCGGCGTAATCCAGACAGTCTTCACGAGACTTCAAATCCCACTCGCGCCACGGCGCGATGATCGCCAACTCCGGCGCAAGCGCTTGGTAGGCATGCTCAAACCGCACCTGATCGTTGCCTTTTCCCGTCGAGCCGTGCGAAAGCGCTTCAGCTCCCTCAGCCAGCGCCACCTCGACTTGATGCTTGGCGATAACGGGTCGCGCCATCGACGTGCCGAGTAGATACTTGTCCTCGTACACCGCACCCGCGCGCACCGTCGGGAATACATAGTCCGTCAAAAATTCTTCGCGCAGATCCAGCACAACGGCCTTCTTTGCGCCGGTGGCATAGGCCTTGGCCTTCACCGCGTCCAGGTCTTCTCCCTGTCCAACATCCGCGATCATCGCGATCACATCCATGCCATAGTTCTCGTTCAGCCAGGGAATAATGATGGACGTATCAAGTCCGCCGGAATATGCCAACACAACTTTCTTTGCCATGTGAAAACTCCTTTTTCAAATCTTGTTAGTAGGGCGATTGGGTCGAACGCTCCGCGGGGCGCGAATGAAAGGCCGCACGCCTTCAAGGTGCGAAGCCGTCCCATCGGTGAGGGGTGCCGCGTCCAGCAACAGAAGAAGGATGGCTTTCTGAACATGCATCCGATTTTCCGCCTGGTCGAAAACGATGGACTGCGCGCTATCCATCACCTCGTCGGTAACTTCATTGCCGCGGCGCGCCGGCAAACAGTGCATGAACACAGCGTGGGGAGCTGCCAGCGACATCATCTGGCTATTGACCTGGTAGCAGGCGAAGACTTGCTGCCGCAGCTCCGCTTCGTTTTCCTGTCCCATGCTCGTCCACTGATCGGTGTAGATTGCATCCGCACCAGAGACAGCCTCGCCGGGATCATTCACGCAGGTGACAGTACCCGTCGGAACGTCGCCAGCGTTTCTACCCAGCGCTTCGGCCGCTACAAGAAACTCCGGCTTCGGCTCATAGCCTTTGGGCGCCGCCAATGTAATGTTCGCTCCTGTCAACACCGCAGTCAGCAGCAGCGAGTTGGCGACATTATTGCCATCGCCGACATAGGCCAGTCGCAATCCTCGCAGATCACCGAAGCGCTCCTCCAGCGTGAATATGTCGGCGAGCGCCTGGCATGGGTGCTCAATATCACTGAGCGCATTCACCACTGGGACGCGCGCAAACCGCGCCATCTCCGTGATCGTCTCATGACTAAAAGTGCGCAGCACAATTACATCAATCCAGCGCTCCAGATTGTGGGCAACGTCGGCCAGGGTTTCCCGCTCACCCAGCCGCGAGCCTTTCTGATCGATAAATATTGCGGAGCCACCGAGCGTGTTGATGCCGGTTTCAAAAGTCATCCGAGTGCGGAGCGAATCCTTCTCAAAGAACATCACCAGCTGCTTGGCTGCGAGCGCCTGTCGATAGAGTTCCGGTTGCGCTTTCACGGCGTGAGCAGTGTCCAGAATCAGTCGAACCTCCGTCGCGCTCAAGTCCCGGACCGAGCAAAGGTCTCTTCCCGCAAGCGTGTTTGGGCGCTTGGCAGCGGAGGGGGAAACGGGATCGTCCTGCGCGAGTGCAGGCGACTTCATTGCGTACGATTTTGGGGTCATGCGTGGGCTCCTTGCACTGCGTCTGAAAGACTCGCAGCGGATGCGCTAGACAAAATCTGATCGAGTGCTTGTACTGCTTGATCAATATGGTTTGGCTCGACGATGAATGGCGGTAGGAACCGTAACACCGTCTCGCTGGTTCGGTTGATGATGATATGGCATTCCAACATCTGCGCGGCTACATACTTTGCCAATTCGGGATTCGCAAGTTCCATGCCGAGCATCAATCCCTTGCCGCGTACTTCCACAACGGAGGCATGGCGCGCGGCCAGAGATTGCAATTGGTCGAAGAAGTATTTGCCAGTCTTGTGGATGTGATCCAGAAGGTTGTCGCGACGCATGGTGTCGATGACTGCGATCGCAACCGCGCAGGCGAGCGGACCGCCTCCAAATGTCGTGCCGTGCATACCTGGGGAAAGCGCACGCGCAGCATCTTCCGTGCATAGCATTGCGCCAATCGGGATTCCGCCGCCAAGCGGCTTCGCCAATGTGGTTACATCGGGTAGGATGCCGAAATGCTGATACGCGCACCACTCGCCGGTGCGGCCCAGTCCGCTTTGGATTTCATCGGCCAACAGCAGCGCGCCGGTTTGCCGCGTCATGCGACGTGCTGCCGCAAAAAATTCTTCTGACACAGGGCGGATGCCGCCTTCTCCCTGTACCGGTTCCAAGCAAACAGCACAAACGTCGTCGGAGAATTTCGCTTCCAAATCGGCAACGTCGTCGAAGCGCACAAACTCAACGCCAGCCAGCAACGGTTCAAAGGGCTTGCGGTAGTTCAGCTTGTGCGTCGTAGAGACTGAACCCATGGTGCGGCCATGAAAGCTGTGCTCCAGTGCGAGGATTTTCGTTCCCAATTGATGACCTTCCGACCGGCGCATAGTCGCGTAGGCGCGTGCCAACTTCAACGCAGCCTCCCACGCCTCGGTGCCGCTGTTACAAAAAAAGGCTCGATCCAGTCCCGTCAGTTCCGTCAATCGCAGCGCAAGCTCTGCCTGCCCCGGATGATAAAAGAGGTTGGACGTGTGCATCAGCTTTCGGCTCTGCTCGTCAATTGCGGCAAGGATCGCGGGATGACCATAACCCAGCGCGCACACTCCGATGCCGCTTAGCAGATCCAGGTAGCGGACACCGTTCTCATCCAGCAGATGAACGCCTTCCCCGCCCACGAAATTGATGGGAGTGCGATCGTATGTTCTAACGAGTAGTTTCGATTCCGCTGTCCGGATGTCATTCAGTTTCATGCCACCATCACCTCCGTGCCTTGTGGGGTTCGTGCCGAGCAAATATCAGGCAACAACGATGCGCGGTCGGCGGGAAAAATTCGCACCCGCTGCACTCCACCCAACAACGCCTCGCGACATGCTCCTAGTTTCGGCAGCATGCCTCCGCTCACGACAGCCGTCCGCGTCAGCTCTGGAATTTGTTTCAAGGTCAGCCAACGCATCACTTCGCCATCGGCCCCGCGCACTCCGGGAACATCTGTCAAAAATACAAGGACGTCGGCATGGCAGGTCATCGCACAGGCCGCCGCCATTTCGTCAGCGTTGACGTTGTAGTATTCGCCATCGAAGCCGAGCGCCACGCTGGAGAGGACCGGGATAGCGCCCATCTGCCAGATCGCCAGCAGCCAGCGAGGATCTGACGACGCGATCTCTCCCACATACCCAAGATCGGGCGCGGTGCGCTTTTTGCGGGCGCGGAATACCAAACCATCGCCGCCAGAAAGCCCGACGGCTGCCTGGCCATGTTTGCCAATGGCTGCCACCAGCTGCTTATTCACGCGTCCGGCAAGCACCATCAAGGCCGCATCCCGTGTTTCTGCATCCGTGATTCGCAGGCCCGCGATAAATTCGCTTTGCTTGCCAAGTTGTGCCAGTGTGCGCGTCAGGGCCGCTCCACCACCGTGAACCACGGCGACCTGATGACCATTCCGCACCAGATCGACGATCGCCTGGGTGCTGCCGCGCAATGTGGACGGATTTTCAAGCGACGCTCCGCCGAGTTTGATCACAAATTTCATGCCAGCCCCTCCTGCTCCGGCCAGCCGAACAGCAGATTCATGTTCTGG
>JAJXZK010000383.1 GCA_021780095.1 Acidobacteriota bacterium
GGACGCGCCCGCGGCATATCTTACTTCGACGCCGATGGGCGTCTGCAGGAGCAGCTTTCCGACATCGTCGTCGTCTCCGCCTGCGCGGCGGAATCCGCTCGCCTGCTGCTGAATTCGAAAAGCCGCCAGTACCCCGCCGGCATCGGAAATCGCTACGATCAGGTGGGGCGAAATCTGCAGGGCCATCACTACACCGGAGCAGTCGGCTACTTCGATTTCGAAACCTACGACGACATCGGACCCGGCGCCAGCATTGCCATCACCGACTACAACCATGGCACACCGGGTCTATGCGGCGGCGGCATGCTGGCCAACGAATTTATTCGCCTGCCCATTCATACCCTCGACCGTCTGCCCCCAAATACGCCGCGCTGGGGACTGGGGCATAAACACGCCATGCGGAATTATCACAAGCGCACCATCGTCGTAATCGGTCCCACACAGCAGATTCCTACTGAGCACGCGCGCGTCACCGTGGATCCTTCGGTGAAAGATAAGTGGGGCTTACCGGTCGTCCGCTTCCAGGGCAATTGTCACCCTCACACATTTGAGATTGGCGACATTCAAGCCAAACGAGCCGAAACATGGCTCAAAGAAGCGGGTGCCATCGACACGTCATTGATGACATCCCGCCCGGAAGTGCGACCCGAGGTGATTGAAGCCAGTCAGCATCAGGCGGGCACCTGTCGTATGGGCAACGATCCCCGCTCCTCTGTTGTGAACCGCGACTGTCAAATCCATGACGTCGACAACGTGTTCGTCATCGACTCCAGCGTAAACGTCACTAATGGAGGGTTTAATCCTGCGCTCACTATCATGGCCATCGCCTTCTTCGCCTCGCAGTCGCTCGTCCGCAACTGGAAGGGCACGGGATTCCGCTCATGATGAGATTCATCCGGTACCTGGCGATCGCCGCTGCATCGATCGCCATCCTCGCCATCCTCGGCACCTTCGGCGCATCGGAGTACTACACCTCCCAGCTCGGATCCGGCTGCGCCAACTGCCATGAAATGGCAGACTATGTAGGCGCTGTGCATGGATCGAATCATCGCAATGTCGGCTGTCAGGATTGCCACACCGCAACCCTCTCCACCAAACTGCGCCACATTCGCGTGCACCTCATCCATAGCTGGCCAGAAGAGATTCGTCTGCGCGATGTGGACGTCGTTCGCATGACGAAAAGTTGTCAGCAGTGCCATCAGCAGGAATACGCGACCTGGCACGCTGGGCCGCACAGCGCCACCTACAATCAGATTTTCATGAACTACGATCAAAACTCCAAGCAGCATTTAATGGAGGATTGTTTCCGCTGTCATGGTATGCACTTCGACGGCTCCATTCGCGACCTGGTTCAGCCTGTGAGCACGAACGGCCCCTGGCATCTAGTCCGCAAAGATTTGGGCGACCAGCCCACCATTCCCTGCCAAAGCTGCCATTGGGTGCATCGTCCCGGCGCCGTTCAGGAGAAGCCGTCGGATCGCATTTCAGTAGCGGGCAGTGCTGTCAACGGAACATTGGCATTCTTCGACCGCCGCGAGAGCATGCACTTTACTGCGACATCGCTTCAAATCCCACAATTGCAGGAACGTGCGCGCCTGGTGAAGATGAGCGCGGATCCTCGTCAGGCCATGTGTTACGAGTGCCACGGCCCACGCATCCCTGAAACCGGTACGGTTGCCGCTATGAACCACTGGGGTCCGCAGGTGGGGACAGGCGACGATCGCACCCCAACCGGCGTGCATGAGGGACTCAGTTGCGTCGCATGCCATAACGGACACAACGAAAATACTCGAGCCTCCTGCGCCACCTGCCACGCTGCGAAAGCTGAATGCAAACTCGACGTGGAGAAAATGGATACCACGTACTTCAATCCAAAGAGTGCGCACAATATTCATTGGGTGAAATGCATGGATTGCCACCAACATGGCATCCCCAAATCCATGGCAACTCCGCAAGTCGCCGGTCAATAGCCATCCAGCGCAGGCGGAATACCCGGTGGCCTTAACGATGCATCCCAGTTCGCCGCAACTCAATCCCTTCGGATGGTACCGTGGACCTTAGGCTTCTTCCTCAGGAACCGTCGGGCGCGTGCGCGATTGATTTTCGAAGCCCGGGCAAAGCATTCCATCCAGATTTTCAAAGGAGCGCGTCGATGGCAGTCCTCGATCTATTCAGCCTGAAAGGCAAAAATGCATTGGTCACGGGCTCGTCCCAGGGTCTTGGTGCAGGCATGGCCCTTGCCTTAGCGCAGGCAGGCGCCAATGTCACATTGCACGGCCGTAATGATGTCTCAAAAGCGACCATCGAAGAAGTCGCAAAGACGGGCGCTCGATCCCTCTCTGTGGTTGGCGACGTACGCGACCCCGCGGTCTGCACGCGCATTGTCGACGAAACGGTGAAGGCCTTCGGTTCCATCGATATTCTGGTGAACAATGCGGGCACCATTCGGCGCGCGGCCGCCGCCGAGCATTCCCATGAATTCTGGGCGACCGTCATCGACACCAATCTCAACAGCGTCTTTTACCTGAGCCAATATGCCGGCACAAAGATGCTGGCGCAGGGTTCGGGCAAGATCATCAACATCGCTTCCATGCTGACGTTTCAAGGCGGCATTCTCGTTTCCAGTTACGCCGCCGCCAAGGGCGCGGTCGGCCAACTGACCAAGGCGCTTGCCAACGAGTGGGCTTCGAAGGGAGTGAACGTGAATGCCATCGCACCCGGTTACATGGAGACGGCCAACACGGCACCGCTGCGAGCCGATGAAGAACGCTCCAAGGCGATCCTGAGCCGAATTCCCGCGGGACGATGGGGTCTGCCGTCAGACATGGCAGGCGCAACCGTCTTTTTGGCTTCGGCGGCCAGCAATTACGTCCACGGACATATTCTTGTCGTGGACGGCGGATGGCTTTGCCGCTAACGCAATCCCGTGGTCAATATATTGTTGAACAACCCGAATGTCCGACTCGGGCCATCGTTCAGATCAATCATTGATGACCTTCCCGGACTTGCCGCTTTGCGCTGTTCGCCGCAGTATCCTTCCGAGCCTTGCGCTCCTCTATTGAATCTGCTGCGCAGTAGAAGGAGTAGACTGCCTCCAAAGGGTTAGTGGCTCTTCTGAGAGCGACGAACTTTCCACTGATCCCACTTCAAGGCTTCCTATTACATCTCAGGAGCATCCTCGGAGGTTTTGTCATGAAACGCAACCTTACCATTGCCGGCGCAGCGCTAGGCGTGCTCATCCTCATCCTCATCCTCATTCCAATGTTCGTGAGTGCCAACACCTTCCGTCCCAAACTTGAGTCCATGGCCTCGAAGGCGCTGGGGCGCAAGGTCCAGATCGGCAATCTCGGCTTCTCATTATTTTCCGGCTCCTTGACCGCCGACAATCTCTCCATCGCAGACGATCCAAACTTTAGCCAGTCGCCATTCCTGACTGCCTCCGCGCTTAAGGTCGGCGTCAAGGTCTGGCCTCTCATCACGTCCAAGCAACTTGAAGTCACCAGCATCGTAATTGAGAAGCCAGTGGTACACCTGATTTCGAACGCGTCGAATCAATGGAACTATTCCACCTTGGCTACGACAGCAAATTCGGCTCCCAGCCAGCCTGCATCGCAGGGCGCCGGCAATCTGACCGTGGGCAAGTTGGAGGTCAAAGATGGCCAGGTCACGATGATGCAGGCCGGGGCCAAATCTCCCAGCGTCTACAGTAATGTCCAAGCGGAAACGAAGAACATTTCCCTCACTTCGGCCTTCCCGGTGACGCTTTCGACGGATCTGCCAGGCGGCGGCACAATGAAGCTCAACGGCACAGTGGGTCCGGTCAACTCCACAAACGCCACGTTCACTCCTGTGGAAGGCGACGTCACAGTCGACTCATTCGATATCGCGAAAAGCGGGTTCGTGGAACCCTCCAGCGGAATGAGCGGCATTGTCGATTTAACGACTCACCTGAGCGCCGCCAACGCCAAAGCCCACCTGAAAGGTGTGGCCACCATGCGCAAACTTAAATTAGCCGTGAATGGCGGGCCTTCCGGTGTGCCGATAGCGATGGACTTCGACCTGGACTACAGCATGCCGGAGAGTTCCGGCACCTTGAATAGCGGGCTGCTGCATGTGGGCCATGCCCAGGCCAATGTCAAAGGTGCCTTCGCCAGCAAAGCGGCGGTCACATCGATCGACATGAATGCTGCGGGCCAGGGCATGCCGATTGACGACATCGTCGCTGCTCTTCCCGCCTTCGGCGTCATCTTGCCCTCAGGATCTACACTCCATGGCGGAACCTTGAACATGAATGTTCACGGACAGGGTCCCACTTCCGCATTGGTTGCCACTGGCAACGTGGGCGCTTTCAATACACGGCTGGCTGGATTTGATTTGGGCTCGAAACTCTCCGCAGTCTCAAAATTCACAGGCGGCCACGTCCCTAGCGGTGACACTCAAATTCAGCACCTGACCAGCGACATCAACTACAGTCCTGCCGGAATCCAAGCTTCGAACATTGATCTTGTCGTGGTTGGCATTGGCCAAGTCACCGGCAGCGGCACTATGAGCGCGAGCAATGCGCTTAATTTCCACTTGGTGGCCCAACTCAGCCCCAGTGGCGGCATCCTTGGAAATTCAGTGGGCAAAAGCGTCTCCATGGTGAAGCTCCCCTTCGCTGTGCAGGGAACTGCCAGCCAGCCAAAAATTATTCCGGATGTCGGCGGCATCGTGGGTGGCGCTGTCACCGGCCTGGCCGGCTCGCTTGGGGGCGTAACCAAGGGAAGCGTCGGGAACGCAGGAGCGGCTGCACAACAGCTTAGCAAGGGACTAGGCGGCTTTCTCAATAAGAAGCCGTAGAGTCGCAGGAATCGAAACGATTTTCCCACACATCGTATGCGAGGGTCGCGTGTCCTCGCGCGGCCGCTCGTTTTAACCTTCACGCAGCAAATGTTCAGCCCGAGTCCCTCTGCAACGTTCCGTTGCCATGATCCAATGCGCTTCAATTGAAATTGAAGCGGCAGCGACTGCCGTTGTCGACACCGATATCACCAAGCTTCTCGTCACTATTGCGCTTGCCATCGAATTTGTTTCTTTCCTTCCCTTTTGAACTGCTTTTCCAGAGTTGCTAATGTTCTTAAAGAATGTTCTTGCTATTTGCCCTCTTCGCTTGATACTTTGGTATCCATTCATTGAGTTCCTGATACCAAGGCGTCTGCTTTCGCAAGCTGTCACAATAAATGCTTCTCTGATTGGTAGGGCTTTTACCCAGGGGAATGTTTTTGTTGACAACACCGTGAGGAGAAACTTAATATCTCGTGCAAAATGGGATGGGCTGGAATTAGTTCGCAAAAAAGTTGTTCATGTAGCAATTACACTTTCGGAGGTTCGGGGATGCGCAAAAGAGGCATTTTATCAGCGGCGGCATTAGGTGCCGTACTGCTTGTTTTTTCAATAATCAGTCAATCGGCGTGGAGCCAGACCGTAACCGCAGCCATCGTCGGTACCATAACGGATCCGGCCGGCGCAGCTGTGTCCGGAGCTACGATCACAGCCAAATCAGTAGAGCGCGGCACCACCTATACTGCGGTGACAAATAATTCGGGCCTGTATCGAATTTCATCGGTTCCAGTAGGCACCTATACTCTTACGGTTGACAAGAGCGGATTTTCGACGGCCGCGCGCGAGCCGTTTGTCTTGACAGTGGATCAAGTGGCCCGTATCGATGTCGCCCTCAGTCTCGGAAAGCAGACCCAGACCGTACAAG
>JAJXZK010000106.1 GCA_021780095.1 Acidobacteriota bacterium
CGTCAGCCCCTGTTGGTGTCGACTCGAGCATGATCGACGTAGGGGCCGTCGTGGCAACGGCTGGCGCAGATGCCTTCTCCTCAACATTACTCGATCCGCGCACCCCGAACTTCGACATGTCCAGATGCATATCCCCTTGCACAAAGGCGGTGATCTCGGTACCCTGCGGGATCGTAATGTCCTTGCCGTGGACCAAAAGGAAAAGAGGAGCCGCAGGGAAGAAAACGATCGACGTAGCAACGATCGCACCGGTCATGGCACCCACGTGTCCGCCGCCTTGGGCGTCCTTGACACCTCGCAACGCCGCCTTTTCCTTATCGATCAGCCGGACGTAGCCAATGCTAATATCCAGTTTGCCCGCGCGTCCCATCCTCCGTTTTGGTTGAGCGGCTGTCACTGTGGCAATCGCCGTCGCACCTTTAGTGATCACGGGCACGCCATCGACATCGACTTCCTCAATCACCTCAAAGGGAATTTCCTGCCCTACCTTCGCATCTGCGGAAGAAATGGTTTGGCTCAGGCGCATCTTCACCGGCGTACCGTCCAGCAGCGTGGGGGTACCTTGCGACGGAGTCGATATCGGTTGAGACGTTGCCCGCGCCGTGGTGCTAGGGGTTACCTGCGGGGTTTGTTGGGCCACAAGGAGCAATGGCAGAAGGCAAACGAATGCCAATTGAAAAAAACGTCGAACCATGGAGCCTCTTCTCTTCAGGACATGCGAATTGATTTGAGGAAGTTGGACAGTATCATCGGCCTTTGAGATCGCACGTGTCAACAACGAATTCGTTCAAGCGCGAACGATGGGCTCCTCAGCAACTTATTATTTGCGTTCAGGGAACGCGGTCCTTTGGATGCCATTCCGGCTAGTTTCCGCACAATCAACCCTATCGCGCGACAATTGCATCTCTTTAAGATAAGAATCAAGACTGGAGGCACTCCCCTATGCACCCATCTTCCACTTCTTCGCCGCGCGTTTCACTTCCGTTTACAGATCGAATACTTCCATCCGCCGCGCGCGTGGTGGGCGCGATGCCGCCGGACGAAGAGTTGCGCGTGTCGGTGATCGTCAAGCGCAAACAGCCGCTCGATCTCGCCAACCTGCATGGACGACATTTGTCACGCGCGGAATTCACGAGTAAGTATGCCGCGAGTCCGGAGGCGTTCGCTCAACTACGCAACTTTGCGGCGCAACATGGCTTGTCGGTGGACGAAGCAGCGTCAAGCCTCGATCGCCGCACCCTGGCGCTCACAGGTACGGCGACGCAGATGCAGCAGGCTTTTGGAGTTGAGCTGCAGGAGGTGGAACATGACGGCCTGCATTATCGAATCCATCAGCAGCCAGTGAGTATGCCACAGGATTGTGCCTCGATGGTGGATGCAGTGCTGGGGCTGGACACGCGGCCGCAGGCGAAGTCGCATCTTCGAAAGCTGAAGGATCTGCGACCGGCGGCGGCAGTCGCGCAAAGCTATTTACCGCGACAGGTGGCGGAAATTTACAGCTTTCCAACAGACGTGGACGGAAGCGGCGAGACCATCGGAATTCTGGAACTGGGAGGCGGCTTCACAACGACAGACCTTCAGCAATATTTTAAAAATCAGAACATCACTCCGCCGCACGTGGTTGCGGTTTCGGTGGATGGGGGCAAGAACTCTCCGACCAATCCGAGCGGCGCCGACAGTGAGGTGATGCTGGATATCGAAGTGGCCGCGAGTGTGGCGCCTGCGGCGACGATTGCCGTGTACTTCAGTCCCAACACGGACCAGGGATTTATCGATGCACTGACCACGGCCATCCACGACACGAACAATCATCCATCGGTGATTTCGATTAGCTGGGGCGGGCCAGAATCCAACTGGACGCAGCAGGCGATGACGGCGCTGGACGATGCGTGCCAGTCGGCCGCGGCGCTGGGAATCAGCATCACGGTCGCGTGCGGAGACAGCGGCTCAACCGATGGCGTGAGCGATGGCGCGAATCATGTGGATTTTCCTGCATCAAGTCCGCACGTGCTTGCCTGCGGAGGCACGAAGATCACAGTCAGCGGAACCAAGTTGACGAACGAAGTCGTTTGGAATGACGAAGCGCAAAACGGGGGCGCGACGGGCGGCGGTGTCAGCACTGTCTTTGCGCTCCCCACCTGGCAGCAGAATGCGAACGTCTCCAGCGCAACCAATGGAGG
Organism: Acidobacteriota bacterium; assembly: GCA_021780095.1. The sequence continues at coordinate 2,181 of JAJXZK010000106.1, forward strand.
CAACGGACGCGGTGTTCCAGACGTTGCGGGAGACGCAGCGCCGGAGACCGGCTACTCGATCGAGGTGGACGGACAGACGGAGGTGGTTGGCGGCACGAGCGCGGTTGCGCCGCTGTGGGCCGGTCTGATCGCGCTGTTGAATCAAAAGCTGGGGAAGCCAGTGGGATTTTTGAATCCGCAAATCTATCCGCTGCTGGGAAGCGCAGCGTTTCGCGACGTCACGCAGGGCACCAATGGCACATACAACGCGCGCGTCGGCTGGGACGCATGCACCGGGCTGGGGTCGCCGGTGGGAACTTCTCTGGAAGCGAAGCTCTAAGCGGAAAATGTAACTGTAATAGTCACATGTTGGTTTCAACCGGCTCCAGAATGGGTTTTCCTTTTTCGTTGGTATGAATTCTGCCCATGGGATGATCGTGGTCATGGGTGAACAAAACCAGCCACTTTTCCGGAATTGCCCGGCGATAAAAGCGCTTGCGCTCCTCGATGCAAGTCAGTGGATATAAATCGTAGCCCATTACCCAGGTGCTATCCAGGTGCGCGCTGGTCGGAATCAAATCTGAAATATAGGTGGCGTGCTTGCCGGCGGAATCAATATGGACCGACATTAACTGCGCGGTGTGGCCAGGAAATAATTCACACGTAATTCCCGGAATAATTTCAAAGATCTTGCCCGGGGTGTGCCCCTCCAGAAGCGTCATCTGCCCAGAGGCGATCAGCGGATCGTAATTGTCGCTGATGTAGCTGATACGGTCACGGTCCAACTGACGATGGCCATGCTCCACCTCACCTTGGTGGGCAAAATAGTGGGCGTTGGGAAACATGGGGACAATCTGGCCGGAATCACTGCGCACCGTATTCCATCCGCAGTGATCGAAGTGCAGATGCGAGTTAATGACGATGGTGACTTCCTCTGGCCGTACGCCCGCGGCCTCCAGGCTCTTGGGCAGCAACTGACTGGACTTGTAGATATCTCGCAGCTTTGGGGACAGCTTATTGCCCAGGCCAGTCTCGATGGCTACGGTATGATGGCCGGTTCGTACGATCACGGTGTTCGCGCCTAGCAGGATTCGATTCTTCTCGTCGGCGGGAGCGCGTTTCTCCCATAACGGCTTGGGGACTACGCCGAACATCGCGCCACCGTCTAAGAGATAGGTTCCGTCGGTGCAGATGGTGAGTTCAAAGTCGCCGACGGTGGTGCGGCCGCGCACTAGATCATGCGTGTGCGGGCCTTCGGCTGGATGAGGCATTGCGGTAGCTCCTGTTTACTGACCGGCTGCGGAAGGCCGCAGTCCAGTTTCAAACTGCTGCAGAATTGCATCGAACAAATGTGTCCGCGCGGGCGGTCCAGCAATCGAATGCGTTTTGCGGGGATAGAGCAACAACCTATATGGAACATTTGCAGCCACAAATTGCTGAATCATCTGGACGGTGTTCTGCATGTGGACATTGTCATCGCCCGTTCCCTGCACCATCAGAAGTCTTCCATGCAGATGCGCGGCGTTGGTGACGACCGAATCATCTTCATAGATTTTCTGATTTTCATCGGGCAGGCCAAGATAGCGCTCGGTATAGATGGAATCGTACAAGCGCCAGTTGGTCACCGGCGCGACGCAAACGCCAGTGGCAAAGCGGTCGGAGTGCGACATGGCATAGAGCGTGAAGGTGCCGCCCCAACTCCAACCCCACCATCCCATCCGCTTCGAGTCCAATTGCGGATACTGCTGCAACACCTGATCGACCATCGTCAGTTGGTCTTGCAACTGCACCGGCCCGAAGTTACGATACGCCGCTTCCTGAAACGTTCGATCCCGATTGCCCATGCCGCGGTTGTCCACGTGCAGCACGGCAAAACCGTGTTGCATCAGCAATTGATCGAAAAAGAAACTTTGTCCGCCAAACTGGTTGCGGACGACCTGCGCATGAGGGCCGCCGTAAGGATTCACAATCAGCGGGACGCTCCCGGCTGTGTGCAGATCGGGCGGCAATAGCAGTTCCCCATATAAGGTGGTGCCATCGACGGCTTTACCGGTAAACATCACCGGCGCGACCAGATTATATCCGTCCAGCGGGCGCGAATTCCAGAAGGGGGTGCAGGAGCCGGTGACGCTGCACGTGCTGACCACGGGCGCCTGCATCAGGCTGGAGGCAGAGTCAACGTAGTGTGTGGCGTCGGGTGAGAGCGTAATGTGATGCACGCCGTGCAAGGTGCTGATCAGTTTTTTCCCGGCTCCATCGAGCCCGATCTGCCACAGCATTTCTTCCCGCAGATCGGTTTCATTGGATGTGTAGTAGACAATGCTTTTCTTCCGATCGACGCCAGCGACGCTGAGCACTTCCCACTCACCATGCGTGAGTTGCCGCACCAGTGTCGCGTCGGATGCGGTTGGATGGGCATTGTCGTAGCGATAGAGGTAGAGGTGGGTATTGCCGTCGCGCCAGCTGCTCCACAAGAACTGACCATTCTCCAGGAACCAGACATCGTAGGCTTCATCGAAAAATTTGTTCGCGGTTTCCTGCAGCACGCTGCGAACCGCGCCAGTCTGAGTGTTGGCAAAAAATAACTCCAGATGGCGATGATCGCGGCGCAGCACTTCAATCCATACGTGGTGGCTGTCGAGCCAGCCGAACCGAGGAATATAGTCATTGTGCTCGCTGGCCGGCACGCGCAGCCACAGCGTATCCCCGCCGTTCGCGCCAACAATGCCGACGCGCACGCCAGGGTTGGGATCGCCCGGCTGGGGATAGCGCTGCTGGTCGACCGTACTGTGGGTGGGGATCCAATCGGTAATGGGATAGGTGGGGACGGTGGCCTCATCCATCTGCAAATAGGCGATGTGCCGGGAGTCCGGTGACCAGAAGTAATTGCTGCGGACGTCGAGCTCTTCCTCATACACCCAATCGACTTCGCCATTCAGCAGGGTTGCTTCGGTGGTGTTGGTCAGCGCGGCGTCATGATTGCTATCCAGCGACAACACGTGCAAATTATGATCGCGGACAAAGGAAACAGATTTGCCGTCCGGCGAAAACTTGGGGTCGTCGCCGCTGCCTGCACCGGTGCTGCCGGCCTCGACCGCGGTATCTTTGCCCATGTCGTAAATCCACAGGGTGCCTGTGTTGTCGAAGAGCAGATGCTTCGAGTCCGGCGACCATAGATAGCTGGAGACATGGTAGCGGGAGCGATGGTCGCGATCGCGTTCATCGTTTTTTGCGCCGTAGATGGCAGCCAGTCGAGTTTTGGGTACCAACACCGAGGCCGCGCCGTTGGCAGCGTTGACGGTGATCACGTCGTCGGGATGGCCGTGCTCAGTGTCGGCGGATAGATACGTGACACTGTCGCTATCGGGGCTCCAGAGATAATCGTTGGGCCGTCGGCCGGTCGGGCCACCCGGTTGCCAGATGTCGGCGTTGGTCCACGCCTTGCCTTGCTCCTGAGTTGTTGTTTGGGCAAAGGCGCCAAATGCGGTACAACACAAGGCCACCAGCAGAAGCGATTTTCGCATGTGGGTCAAAACTCCAGCGTCTATTGTATAGAGCCAGGCGATTTCCGTGCTTTGCGGCGGCCGCCTGCCTGGCATGACGAAGATAGCGCGGAATTTGTCGGGCATTATTTGCCTGAGCGCGACGCGGTGGGCAGCGCGGCGGCGGCGTCCGTGCTAGACTGCGCTTTTGGCCTTCCTCCTATGCACGAAAAGCTGGAAAAACTCGTTGAACTGCAGGAGCTGGAGCAGCAAGCGCAAGCGTTGAGCCTGCAGATCGCGCAGTATACCGGGCGAGTGGAGGTGCGTGAAGCGGCCCTCTACGATACCGGACGCCTGCTGGAGCAAGTTGCTACGGCGCTTGCGAAAGAGGCGTCGTTGCGCCGTCGCCTGGAACTGGATGCGGAAGACATGCGCGAGAAAAGCGCGCGTTATCGGATCCAGCTGAACGATGCCAAAAGCGATGGCCAGGTAAAGGCGCTGGAGCATCAGCTGAAGTTCTGCAAGAAAGAAATCGATCGCATTGACGAGCTGGAATTTGCCAGCCTGATGGAAACCGAAGCGCTGGAAGTGAAGCAGCGGCTGCTGCATGAAACGCGCGCCAATCAAATGCAGTTGCTGGAGACGGAGAAGGCGAAGTCTCAAGTGGGACGCGACCGCGACAAGGTAAAATTGGCGGAGCTGTACCGGCAACGCGATGCAGCGCGCGAGGCGGCGGACCCGGAATTGCTGGCGCAATACGACCGCATGGCCCAAGCGCATAAGGTGCCGATTGCTACCGTTGAGCAGCAGCGTTGTTCTGCCTGCCAGATGATGGTTCGGCCGCAGCGGTGGAATGAAATTCGCCAGGGTGACATCCATTTCTGTGAATCCTGCGGTAGATTTCTCTTCTTCAATCCCGCGATCGATCTGAGCGACGCCATGCATCTGCCGTCGGCCCCGAAGAAACCTGCCGGCCTGGCGAAAGACGCGGGGCATCCCCAGCCCACCGGCTCCGACCGTCCCCAGCGAGAGGATTAACGGCTGATCCGTATGCAGCGAATCGCCGTGGACATGGATGAGGTGATGGCGGATACGCTGGGCGAATTGCTGGCCCGCTACAGTCACGAACAAAATAGCTCAATCACCAAACAGGATATTCAAGGCAAGTGGCTTTGGCAGGTGCTTCCGCCGAAAGGCCAGGAGCTGATCGATTCCTACCTGCTGAGCGATGGTTTTTTTGAGGAAATCCCGGTCATCGAAGGCAGCCAGGAAGTGTTGTTGCGGCTGAGCCGCCGCTATCAGATTTTTATCGCGACGGCGGCCATGGCGTTTCCCACCTCGTTCAACTCAAAATATCGCTGGCTGCGCCGTCACTACGATTTCCTCTCGCCGCAAAATTTCGTCTTCTGCGGAGATAAGAGCATTCTCCATGCGGATTATCTAATCGACGATATGCCGCGCAACCTGGCGTCCTTCCAAGGCGAAGGCATCCTTTTCACCGCACCTCACAACGTGAACACAACTGGCTATCGCCGAGTGAACACCTGGCAAGACGTGGATGCGATGTTCCTGGAGTGAAGTGGCGCCACTTGGCAAGGAGCCCAACCGGAGAGCGGGGGTTGCGGCCTTTCTCCCATCAGCCTCGCTCCCGCATCGAGTCCATCGCTACCAGGCCCGTGAAAAGTGCTTTCCGACGATTGATCGAATGGCGCCTGCGCTTGTCATGGGCAAAATCTTTGACAGAGCGCAGGTTTGAAGGATTACGGGCGCATCTCTTCTGTGACGAGCGCGTGAGAAAGAGTAGACAAGAGGGAAAGCATTGGGAGGCTTTCTTCCCGTCGGTGAAATCGCTCAAGCTACCACTGCACTCCTGGGTAAAGGCTGGGGAGGCGATATGAGCGGTAGAGCGGGGTCGCGGTGGATTGCAATTCCCACACGGTGGATGCTTGGTTGTTTTGCGTTACTTCAAAGACTGCTGAATTTAGTTGGCTTGGACTGGTGCCGCACAGGTCATAGTGCACATTACCATTCGGCAGAACCTCCGCGTTACCACCCCAGGCGTTGTAGAGACTCGCTGGGATGATCTGATGGAAGGTGAAAGTCGCGGTCATTTTTGGTTCATTGATCTGAAAAATAGGAACGGTGGAATACGAGCAAGGGGGTGCGCTGCCGGTGCCGCAAGTCACCCCGGGAGAAAATATTCTGTTGTCCCCATTGTCCATGAGCGCCAGGTTGAAGATACCGGCATTTCCTTTGCCGACGAAACTGGGTCCGTGCTGAGCATAAAACCAATCCGCCGGATTTGTGTCTGCCTGACCATTGTTCATCAGGGTGAAGTCGCCCTGATATCCGAGTTTCCATAGGATGCTGCCATCGCCCGCACCATTGGCATAGTTCACCTTGACAAGCCAGCTCTGGTGGCGAATGGAAACAATGAAATCTCCATCATCGGAGGAATAGATGATGGCATTGGAGTGAGTCCAGTCCGGGAAATACATCGGGTGCCGATTGACATCGAGATGGTCGAACTCATTCCACACCCAGACTGGATTCCAATTGGGGTCGAGATCGACGACGACGTCGCCCAGAACTTTGGTCGGAGTCGTTTGACCATTCAGAACGACACTTTTCAGTGTGTTGGCCATGACGAGCATATGGCCGTTGGGTAACGGGGTGAGGTCATGGTGGAACGTAGCCAAAACTAACCCTGCAAACCCGTTGGCGGCGAGCGCTGTATTGATCTGCGCCATCGAAACCTGCCGAACAGTGTTTCCCGCCAGGTTGATCTCGCGAATCATGCACGGGAATGATGCAAAATTTGGGTTCGTCAACGGCGCATCATTGCTTGCGCAGAACTCCAAAACAATGTCCCCATTCGGAAGCATTTTCGCGCCGTTGATTCCGGAATTCAGGACCTGATCTTTGAAGGGATAGGTCCAGATCACATTTCCACTGAGATCGGTTGCATAGAGACCCTGTGCGGGTCCGGCGACGCCGGTATTCATTTCGATTCCAGATTGCGGCGTCATCCCTGCGGGAATTGTCGCGGAAAGCTGAGGCTGTTTCTGCCCGGTAAATTGTGGGCCTCCCATAAGCGGTACGGCGCCGGTGGTGAAGGTGTGGTCGACGTCGGTGGCAGAGACGCCGTTGGCGAGGGTTACGGCGGCTTGCAGGTGATACGCAGTGTTGGCGAGCATGCCGGCGACTTCAATGCTGACCGGGCCGCCGCCGCTGGGCGTGGCGACGCTCCACGTTTGCTTGCCGTAGCTGGTGGTGGGACCAAAGTTGACCGTAACGTTGCCGGCAAAGGGAGGCGTGATGGTATACAGCGCTACCTGCGGATTGCTTGTCGCTGTGACGGTGCCGGCCGTCATTACAGCGGAGCTTCCGGTGAGCGTGACCAGTCCTGGAGCCAGCGGAAGAGGCACATTGGCCAGACCAAGGTTGAGGGTTGCAGTTTGCGAGCCGGCCGCCGTTGGAGCATAGGTAATGACGATGGCACAGGTTGACGCCGCAGCCAGAGTGGTCCCGCAGGACTGGGAGGTGACCACGGTGAAGCCGGCGGCGGAGCCGACAATCGTCGGATTCAGCGTGAGCGGATTGGTGCCGGTGTTGGTGACTTGGACAACGGTCTGAGTTTCGGGATTGCCAACGATGTTCTGGCCGAAGTCATAGGATGTAGCGCTGATGCTGGCGGTGGTGGTGGGCGAGACCGCATTGACCATGCTGCGCGACCCGGTGCTGCATCCCGTCAAAACCGCTGCTGATACAAGAAACATGCATGCGCCATAACGAGCGCAATTTCTGGCCATCTCAAAATCTCCTTAAGGCTTTGAATGCGGTTAATTTCTTATGATTTCTTGGATGACAGCAGGCAGAACGACAGTGAATGATGGGCTCAATGTAACACGAAAGCATTACTTAAGTAAGGCGGAAAGTACTTTAGGTATCTAGATTTGTTCTGCGTATCGTTGACGACGCAATGCGTGCTTCGCAACAAGTGCTGGCTGAAAAAACGGAAGAACATATTTTGAACACAAAACGGCCTCGCGGGGCAAAAGCAGCCCTCCGTGTGAGCGATTTTTGTCGTGTATTCTGATTGAATGTTACTGGCAGCTTCTGTATACACTACGCAAAATGAGCGACTCCGCGCGCGCTGGAAGATTGAGGGCGGTTTGCCTCCGGTCCCGGGCCAAAAAGTCGCTACCACACGCATCGCAGCTGCCCCACAATCAGAAATTCCGCTGAAATGGGTGAAGGAAGAATACTGTTTTCTTCCGGCGGATGACCTGGGCCCGACGATGGATGCGCCCTCCGATTACGCGGGAACGTTCGTGGTGTACGACTGGCACACGCGCACGATTATCTGGCAGTCCGAGTGGGAGAAGCTGTTGGGAAATCCGGCAGGGTATTGTTTCGCCGACGGCCAACTCTACATGAACGATTTTGAGGCGGGAAACATTTTTCGCATTGGGCTGGAGCCTGCGGAACCAGGCAAGCTGCTGCAGCGCATCTCTCACCCGTATTTCAACGATTTGCACAGCCTGGAAAGAACGAAGCGCGGGTTGCTGGCGGCGTCCTGCGGTACGGATCTGGTCGTCGAAGTGGATCTGCAAGGCAACGTGATCTGGGAATGGTGGGCGGCGGAACATGGCTATGACGTTACGCCCTCCGGCGAGACGCGTCCCAGTGGGCGGGGCGGCGAACATCGCAACCTGTATTACCACACGCGCTACCAGAGCACGCATGTGAACTGCGCCGTCGTGCGAGATCCGGAGCAAGAGCGCTTTATTCTGGCGCTGCTGTTTCACCAGGGAGTTCTGATTCAGATCGATCGTAGTCTTCTGCCAGAGCAGCAAAAGGGCGAAGTGATTTTGGAGGGCCTGGCGCGACCGCACAGTCTCGAGAAAATTCCGGGCGGCTGGATTTTCTGCAACAGCCTGTCGAAGGAGTTGGTGCTGCTGGATGACGACTTGAAAGTCACCGGAAACATTTTTTACGATGGCGGTTGGATTCAGGACTGTACTCGCCTGCCGAACGGCAACATTGTATTGAATGATGTCGACAACTCTGTGTTAGTGGAGTTTGCCGCCCCCGATTGGAAGATCGTTAGTCGAACGGATTATCCGCAGAGCTGGCGCATGGGGGAACTGGTGGTAGTTCCTGCGCAGCATGAGGAGGCATTCCTCGACGCGGTGAATGGAAAGACGGCATTGGTCGCCGGCTGAGCATCAGTTCTCACCCGAACTCGTTTGCCTGAACCAGAACTCTTCTACCATTGCACGCCGGGATAGAGGCTGGGCAGGCGCAGCGCGCGGTAGACATTGTTACGCGCAACGTGCATGTGCCACACCACTTTCGGATTAGCGCTCTGGGTGACCTCATAAATAATGGAAGCCTTCCCCTGATGGCACAAATCAATCTGCAAATCTCCGTTCGCTAAAGATTCCACACCGCCGCCCCACATGGAGTACTGGCTGGGTGGAAAGATATCGTGAAAAATCAGCTTGGCTGTCTTTGCCTGCTCATCGATGCGGAAGATGGGAACCGTGGTGTAGCAGTGGGGCTCGCCCTTCTCGGCACAGACCTTTCCGTTCGGCATCACCCGGTGGTTGCCGTTATCCATCATGCCTAAGTCAAAGACACCGGCATCGCGATCGCCGAAAATTGTGGGATTATGCTGGCCATAGTTCCAGTCGGTCGGGGAATTTCCGTTGAGCAGTTTGAAATCGCCACCTGCTCCCAGCCGCCAAAGGATTTTGCCGGCGCCATGGCCGTTGTCGTAATCGATCTTGATGACCCAGTGTTGCGCGCGCATCGAAACAATCAGGTTGCCGTCGTCCCGGGTGTAGAGAACTGCATTCGTGTGGGTCCAGTCAGGGAAATCCATGGGATGACGACGCACATCGAGGTGGTCGAATTGATTCCATGTCCACACAGGATCGAGATTTGTGTCCAGGTCGATCAGGACATCGCCAATGACGCGCGTTGTACCCGGACAGCCGGGAAGATTGGAATATTCGCGGGTGCCATTCGCGATCACGATCCAGTGGCCGTTGGGAAGAACGGCAACGTCATGATGCAGAATTTCAAGCGTCGGACCCGTGTATCCGGTGGCACGAAGTTTCTCGTTCAGCTCGGCGATTGAGATCTGGCGCACGGTCTGGCCGGCCAGATTAATCTCGCGCACCATGCTCGGGGTGTGTGGCGGCGGGTTGCCATCGGGGCTATCCATCAGCGCGTGCGAGGCCAACCCGATCACCATGACGAAGTCCCCATTGGGAAGCAGCTTGATGGGGTTGATGATGGTGGCGAAACGGCGGTCGGGGGGCGGTGTTTTCCAAAGCGACCGATCCCACAGCATGGGCTTGCCGCTTGGATGTAGGCGTAACTTTTGCCCGACCCAATTGCGCCAGCCGACAAGCGTCAAATATGCGGAGTGCACATAACGATGAAATTGCACCCACGACGCAGATTCCCGATCTGGATAGTCATAGGACCACAAAACGTTTCCATTCAGGTCCGTGACAGTCGCCTGCGCGTATCGACCAATCGTGGGATTCAGCAACTCCACGCCGGGCTGCGGCATTCCGGTGGTTTGCACCGTGATCGGCGGAATCCAGTCGGCCGGATAGTGTCCTGTAGTGAAGGTGCGGTCGACATCGTTCAGCGTGGTGCCATCCTGGAAGCGAACGGACGCGCGCATATGGTAGGTGGTGTCCGCGCGCATGCCCGCAACAAAAATGTTTGCAGGTTCACCGCCGGAATCCGGGACGATTGAGGTCTGCTTGCCATAGTGGGTGGTGCGTCCAAACTCCACTGTAACCTGCGCTGCCGATTGCGGAACGATGGTGTAGCGGGCGACCTGCGGGTTCCGGGTCGAATGGATCCTGCCTGGTTGCAAGGCGTCTGGAGCATGACCGATGAGGGGGGCCGGTCGAACCTGTTGCTGCCCGCAGCCCAGAACAACGCAGGCCAGCAGGTAAAGCAACGCAGTCGATGTGTAGCTCACGAGGAGCCCACGATTTCTACGCATAATCTGAAACCTCATCCTATTTCCCAACGCTTACCATACGCGCTATCGCACTCCACGAAACAACATATATTGAGCGCGCGCACAGGCGAACAATGGAGCAAATCTGCGGGTCGAATCTCTCCATTCTATTTTGTTGGTCAGTCCATGGTCAGCCAATGCGATCATGCCGAGGAGTTTCACCAGCAACCTTGCGTTCGTTGACGGCTTCCAACCGGAGTGAAAGGGAGAACGTCTATGGCAACCAAGAAATCCAGCAGTACGAGCCGAACGAAAAAATCTTCAGCGAAGAAAAGCTCCAGCAAGAAGAAGTCGAGCACCAGAAAATACAGTCCCAAGGCAGGCAAGAGTGTCGAGCGGGAGATGAAGGCATTCAAGGAGGGAAAGCTGAAGAGTGGATCGGGCCGGAAGGTCACGAATCCCAAACAGGCCATCGCGATTGGGCTGTCGGAAGCGAGAAAGTCGGGCGCCAAGGTGCCGAAGAAAAAAACCTCCAGCTAAAAAGCAACACCATTCCTCGAGGAAATCTCCAGCCAGTCCTCTGTCTATCCGCGACGCCGATGTTCTCGCTGGGGATCCAGATGGAAGTCGCATTCACCAGCGAAATATGCGACAAAGCTTGAGGAAAATCACGGTCGGCGAGCGCGCGTGTCGTATTCCTGCCGACAGAAGGCCAACATCATTTCTCAGCCGCAACATCTGGCGGAACAGCTTTACTGCAGCGCGCTTCCTGCCCACAATGCCAAGGACTCAACGAGTTGGCGCCGACTTCCGCGCTCCTCCCAAATACTGGGGTCAGGAAGTTGCCATATGGCGCGTGGATACAGGCAGTTCGCGGTGCAGATGCCAGTCACGCGGATCCAGAAGCCCCGCAGCCAGAGAACTTCCGACGTTTGCCGGGCACGCCGTACAGGATTTGTACCTGCAAAGCCTCGCCGCTGACAAGCCTACCAGCCAACGCTGCCACGCCGCAGCTACCTTGCGGATTAGGTTTATTTGTAACTATTTAGGCTTGTGATTGCTACGCCCGGGCGCGCTTTTCATTGGCTTTGGGAATGCAAAGCTCGGCAATGGGGTGTATCGTAGGATTATCGATAATTCGCTGCTCGATCTTGCGAACCTCGGCCGATTTCAATCTTCCACGCTGATTGGGAAACTTGCATGTGGATAGTTCGCCTGGCATTACGCAGGCCTTACACCTTCGTCGTCTTTTCACTCCTCATCCTCATTCTTGGGATTACGGTGATCCTGCGTACGCCGACGGACATTTTTCCCAACGTCAATATTCCGGTTGTGACTGTGATCTGGGGCTACAACGGCCTTTCTCCGGAGCAGATGGGAGACCGAATCGACAGCGTTTTTGAGCGCGCGGTTACGACAACGGTCGATAATGTCGAGCACATGGAGACTAACGCGGTGACAGGCACTTCTGTCACCAAGATCTATTTTCATCCGGGTGTGAACGTAGAGGCCGGGGTCGCGCAGGTGACAGCCATCTCGCAAACGATGCTGCGGCAACTTCCGCCAGAAACGTTGCCTCCGCTGATCATTACCTATAACGCATCCTCCGTGCCGGTCTTGGATCTGGCACTTTCCGGCAACGGGCTGAGTCAGCAACGGCTGTTCGATCTGGCCAGTAACTTTCTGCGTCCGCAACTTGCCACCGTCCAGGGCGCGTCCAGCCCGTGGCCATTTGGCGGCAAGCAACCGCAGGTACAGGTGGATATCGATAGCGCAAAATTGCAGGCGATGCACCTGTCGCCGGCCGATGTGGTGCAGGCATTTACCAAGCAGAATCTAATTTTGCCGGCCGGAACCGAAAAGATCGGGCAATTCGAATACGAGATTGAAACCAATAGCGCCCCGCGCACAATTGAGGATCTGAACAATATCCCGATTAAAACGGTCAATGGCGCGACGATTTACGTTCGGGATGTGGCGCACGTTCGCAATGGATTTCCTCCGCAGACAAATATCCTGCGCGTGAACAGCCAGCGCGCGGCGTTGATGACGATTGAAAAAACCGGGGACGTTTCAACCCTGGACCTGGTTGCTCATGTGCGTAGGATTCTTCCGCGGATCAAAGGAACGCTGCCTCCACAACTTGTGATCCGCCCGGTGGACGATCAATCCATCTTCGTTCGCGCCGCCATCAACGATGTGGTGTTGGAAGCGATTATTGCGGCTTGCCTGACAGCCATCATGATCCTTGTGTTTCTGGGTAGCTGGCGCAGCACCGTCATCATCGCGGTCTCCATCCCTTTGTCGGTGCTGGTCTCCCTCATCGTCCTCAGCAGCCTGGGTCAGACCATTAACATCATGACGCTTGGCGGACTGGCGCTGGCGGTCGGCATTCTGGTCGACGACGCCACGGTCGAGATTGAGAACATCAATCGCAACCTGGAGATGGGTAAGGAAGTGGAGCAGGCGATTCTCGATGGCGCGGCGGAAATTGCCATTCCGGCATTCGTATCCACGCTTTCCATTTGCATCGTGTTTGTCCCGATGTTTTTCCTGGGAGGAGTTGCGAAATTCCTTTTCGTGCCGCTGGGCGAGGCCGTGGTCTTTGCCATGCTGGCGTCGTATTTTCTGTCGCGGACCATTGTGCCCACCATGGCGAAATATTTGCTGCACGTGCATGAAGAGGGCGATCTAGATCGGCGTCGCCACAGCCGGAATCCGCTGGTGAACCTGCAGATGAAGTTCGAGGACCGGTTTGAGCGGATTCGGCTAGCGTACCGTGAAATTCTAGTAGTGTGTCTGCATCACCGCGGCATATTTCTAGTGGGATTCTTCCTGGTGTGCGCGGTTTCAATCGCAGTTCTGTTTCCGTGGCTGGGACAGGACTTTTTCCCGCAAGGCGATGCGGGGCAGTTCAAGCTGCATGTGCGCGCGCACACCGGGACACGCATTGAGGATACAGCGGCGCTGTGCGATCGGGTCGACCGAACAATTCGCGAATCCATTCCCAAGGATGAGTTGGGCACCATCATCGACAACATCGGGCTACCCTATAGCGGCATCAATCTCTCCTACAACAATTCCGGAACCAGTGGCTCATGGGACGCAGACATCACGGTGGCGCTGGACAAGAAACATCGTCCGACGCAGGAATACATTCGCACGTTGCGCACGAAGCTGGCGCGCGACTATCCCGGCGTGACATTTTATTTTCTGCCGACCGACATTGTGAACCAGATCCTGAACTTCGGTCTGCCGGCGCCCCTGGATGTTCAGATTATCGGCGCGAATATCGATGCGAACCATGCCCTGGCGGAATCGATGATGGGGCAGCTGCGGAGAATCCCAGGCGCCGTCGATCTGCACGTTCAGCAGTCGCTCGACTCACCGAACCTGACCGTGGACGTGGACCGGACAAAGGCCCAGCAGGTCGGTCTGACGCAGTCCGACGTTGCCAGGAGCGTGTTGACCTCACTGAGCGGCAGCTTTCAGACGTCGCCAGAGTTCTGGCTGAACTGGAAGAGCGGCGTCAGTTACTCGATCGCCGTGCAAACTCCGCAATACCGCATGGATACGCTGCAGGACCTGAAGAATATTCCCATTACCGGTACCAGCGGTGCGCCATTGCAGATTCTGTCCAACCTGGCGAGGGTTCATCGTGGGGTTGAGCCCGGCTCCGTCAGTCACTACAACGTGATCCCAGTGATTGATATCTATGGCTCGGTGGATGGAACGGACTTGCGTTCAGTGGCGAACCGCGTCGACCAGGTTGTGGCGAGCGCCAACCAACATTTGCCGCGTGGTTCCCGCATCGTCGTCCGCGGTCAGGTGTTGACCATGCGTTCTTCTACAAGGGGATTGATCGGTGGGCTGTTGTTTGCCATTGTCCTGGTCTACCTGCTGATTGTGGTGAATTTTCAATCGTGGTTGGACCCCTTCGTCATCATCGCGGGACTGCCGGCGGCGCTGACGGGGATTGTGTGGTTTCTGTTCCTGACGCACACCCACATCAGTGTTCCTGCGCTGACGGGTTCCATTATGTGCATGGGCGTGGCGACGGCGAACAGCATTCTGGTCGTCAGCTTTGCGCGGGAAGAAATGGTGCGTGGCTCCAATGCTGTTGAAGCCGCCATGATTGCCGGGTTCACCCGCTTTCGTCCGGTCTTGATGACGGCCCTGGCCATGATTATCGGCATGTTTCCGATGGCGTTGGGAATTGGAGCCAGTGGCGAACAGAATGCGCCGCTGGGCCGGTCGGTGATCGGTGGGCTGTTTTTTGCGACAGCCGCGACATTGTTTTTTGTGCCGGTCTTTTTCAGCCTGGTGCATGGAAGATCGAAGCCCCTGGCCGAATCTTCTGAGGAGCAAGAGTCATGAGTGAAACGGAAACGCAAGGCGCCGGCGCGCAAGTCGTACCTTCAGGCGCGGCGCACAGACACTCGCTGGAGCCCACTCGACAGGCGATTCGGCGCACGGTGATGATCGTCGTTGTGCTGTTGCTCGTCGCCATCGTGGTGGCGATTACCGGAATACTTCCTCGTATGCATGCGCGCGCCGCATTGCGCCAACAAACAGACAGCATGGCCGCGCCGCAAGTCGCCGTTATCACTCCGCAGATGGGCCAGCCAATGCAGGAGGTGCTGCTGCCGGGAACGATTCAGGCCTATTCCGACGCGCCGATTTATGCTCGGACGAATGGCTACGTGAAAGCCTGGTATCACGACATTGGAACCCATGTACACAAGGGCGAGCTGCTGGCAGTGATCGAAACTCCCGAGCTGGACCGGCAAGTGGATGAAGCTCGAGCCAGTCTGGTCACGGCCAAGGCCAACCTGGGATTGGCGCACGTGACCGCGCAGCGCTACCAAGGACTAAGCGGAACCGAGGCGGTCTCAAAACAATCGATCGACTCGGCGACGCAGACGGAAAGCGCCCAGGTGGCGTCGGTCCAGGCGGCACAGCAAAGCTTGAATCAGCTGCTCGAAATGCAGTCCTTCGAACGCGTCTATGCGCCTTTTGATGGAGTGATCACGGCGCGCAATGTCGACGTCGGCCAATTGGTGGATGCAGGCAGCAATGGCGGCACAGGCAGCTCCAGCAATCCTGGCGGAAACATCAGCACGATCGGAACCAGCACGAACGGTCCGAGGGAACTGTTCCATATCTCCAGCATGAATACGGTGCGCATTTTTGTGAATGTTCCCGGAGTGTATGTCTCCGAAGCTCGATCGGGCGTAAAGACGAACATCGATGTTCCGGGATATCCGGGCCGAGTTTTCAAGGGAACGATTGTACGGACGGCGAACGCGATCGACCTGAACACACGAACACTGATGGTCGAGGTCGATATTCCCAATCCTAAACATGAGTTGCTGCCCGGTGCGTACGCCCAGGTCCATCTGCAACTTCCGATGACCCATCCGGCGCTGATCATTCCCGTCGACGCGATGCTGTTTCGTTCTGAAGGATTACGCGTCGTGACAGTGGATGCGAACGACCGTGCTCATCTGCAGATGATTACGGTAGGCCGTGACTGGGGGACAAGAATCGAGGTGCTCACCGGGCTGACCCCGCAGGATCGAGTGATCAATAATCCACCGGACTCGATCACAGAAAACGAAGCAGTGCATGTCGTCGATGTCGATGGCAAGCCGGTGCAGCCAGGGGACGCCGCCGGGGGGAACTCGTCGGTTGCAAGGAAACCTTCATGACGTGGAGCCTTTCCAAGGTGAGCACGGGGGCGGCGTTGGCGCTGATCTTCTGCGTGACGGGATGCATGGTCGGGCCGAACTATCATCGGCCTTCCGCGCCGACGACTCCGGAATTTAAATCGGTCGCCGGATGGCAGCCGGCGCAACCGGCTGACCGTCAGATTCGCGGACACTGGTGGGAAGCATATGGGGATTCGGAGTTGGACGCCTTGGAGGAGAAGGTAAGGCTCTCCAACCAGTCCCTGAAGGTCGCCGACACGCAATACACGCAGGCACGCGCCATGGTGCAGTATCAACGAGCCAATTATTTTCCATTTCTGAGCGCAGGCATCGGGGCGACCCGGCTGCGCAATTCAGAGAACCGCGCCAACTATTTCAGCGGGATCAACAATCAGTACAACGACTTTTCGTTGCCGCTGAATGTGAGTTGGGAGCCGGATGTTTGGGGCCGGGTGCGACGCACCGTACGCGGGGCGCGAGAAAATGCGCAGGCCAGCGCCGCCGATGTGGTGAATGTTCAGTTGATTTTGCAGGCCGAGTTGGCGCTCGATTATTTCCAGATGCGTGGCCTGGATGCGCAACAGTCCATTCTGGACGCGACCGTTGCGGCAGATGAGAAAGCACTGCTGTTGACCAACCAGTTGTTCGACGCCGGCCTGGATTCGCAGCTGGACGTGCAGCAGGCGCAAACACAACTGGAGATAACGCGCGCGCAAGATCAGGATGTCGCCATTGCGCGGGCCCAGGATGAACATGCGATCGCCATCCTCATCGGGGAACCGCCGGCATCGCTCACGATTCCGGCACGGGTCGTTCTGTACACGCCGCCCTCGATTCCGCCGGGACTACCGTCGCAGTTGCTGGAACGGCGACCGGATATCGCCATTGCAGAGCGGCAGATGGCTTCGGCGAATGAGCAAATCGGTATTGCCCGCTCAGCCTATTATCCGAACTTTTCACTTTCGGGCGCGGGCGGATTCGATAGCGGCCGGCCGGGAGACTGGTTCACGGGACCAAGTACATTCTGGTCGGTGGGCCTGTCCGCCGCCGACACGCTGGTGGACTGGGGACAACGCCACGCGTTGAACACCATGGCGCAGGCCAATTACGACGGCACGGTGGCCAATTATCGGCAAACGGTATTGAGCGCGTATCAGGAGGTGGAGGATAACCTGACCGCGCTGCATATTTTGGAGCGCGAAACGCAGACACAGGACCGGGCGGTGGCCTCCGCACAACAACAGATGGATATTTCCATGAAGCTGTACACGCGCGGACTGGATCCGTACCTGAATGTAATTCAGGCTCAGAACGTCGTGCTGTCGAGCGAGTTGACGTCTGCAAATCTTGTCACTCGCCGCATGACCGCCAGCGTGCTGCTGGTGAAAGCGCTGGGTGGGGGCTGGGATCGCAGCCAGTTGCCGAAGGAATGAATGTACTCGGTTTAGACAGAGGTTGTGGCGAAACGATCGTGAAGGAGACAGCTCCACCTCGATTTTGGGATGGAAACGAACCATGAGCGGACCTGAAACAGTTCGACTGCTTAGTGAAGGTGTAAGTTCTGCGCGCATCACGACTCGTGCTTCCACGGAGGAAATCAAGTCTGTGATTGCGGCGATGATGGCTGAACAGGGTGAAAGAAACCCCGCGGCCGGATCCGGTTCCGAACGCAATTGCGCTCATGATCGCGTGCGATGGACGATCTTGGAACGTATTATGGACGGTACCTATCAGCCGGGAGAGCGACTGAAGGAGTTGAGGTTGGCGCGCGAATTTCGCGTGAGTCAGGCGCCGGTGCGGGAAGCGCTGCGCAAATTGGAAGCCATCGGAGTAGTGAAGTCGGAACCTTATCGTGGTGCGCGGGTGCGCGAGCTCTCTCCCACCGAGCTGCGCGATGCATATCAGCTGCGCGGCATTCTGGAGCAGGCAGCCACGGGATTCATCAGCGATTTTCCCGAGGAATCGGTGCAAACTCTGGAAATTGAATACGCTGCGATGAGGACGGCGGCACAGGCGGGCGATCTGCAAGCAGTGGCGTGCCACAATCGTAACTTTCACCGTTGCATTATCGAGCGCTGTCAGAACCAGGAGGTAGTTCGAGCCTGGAAATCGCTGGGGATATGTATGCGGGCGCGCTTGAATGTGCAGCGGCGTGTGGACCAGTTGCCGGAAGCGATTCTTTCGCATCAGCCGATCATCGACGCTTTGCGGGCAGGCGAATTGCAGCACGCCGGTCAATTACTGCGCGAACACTCGTTCGGATTTGTCTCCGACTTGATGTAGTGGCGCTTGGATGCAAGGAGCGCAGATTCGGCGGGCCTCGCGGCAGCTTCCCCTCGTCTGAGGCTTTCGGGCGAGACCCAACGAGTCTCGAGATCAGCAGCGCCAGATACAGCACGCCGAGTATCGCTTCGATCAGCGATAGAGAGCGCGCCTGATTCGAAACGGCGGCGACTCCGGTGGCCCCAGGCACGTCATGGTTCCGAAGCTGTAATAGATCAGGTCGAAGCTGTTCAGCGTCGTGTTGAGAGTCATCGCCGGATCCAGGTAGAGGCACGCGGTTGCAACGCGGCCAGCAATGAGATACAGCAGCAGGAAAGGAACAAGAGGAAGAACTTATGTCCTGTAATGGCTGGAGTTTGTCGATCTCGGAATTCGAGCAACTTTTGAGGCCGAATGGTCATCGGTTTTTCAGCGCGGGGAATACCAGAGTGTGGCGCCAATCATACGTCAAGCCTCTATTGTGACGAGGGAAACGCTTGTTGACCGGCGAGACAGGAGGGCAGGCAGGTCAATCAATCAGCACTTTCCAAATCTACACCGGATTTGCGGCTCATTAATTCACCGAACCGGTGGATGGTTGTACCGGGGCGGCCAGTTGCGGCGGCGGAATGAGCCCAATCCTCGACATCAGGGAGAAGGTCAGCTGCGCCGCTCCTTGAAATTTCCACTCGCAGCTATCGAAGGTCGCATTCACCACGTCGAAGGGGCCGCCCGAGTAGAAAATCACGCACTCGCGCAAAACGCAGTTCACCAACCAGGTTTCTTCCAACACGATCACCTTTTTGGTGAGCGTTATTCCTTCATACTTTGTGATTGGCATACGGTGTCCTCAATACGGTGCGGTTGTGCGTCTGAAAATTTCAATGCTGGGAGATCTTGCCGATTTCCGCGGCCATGGAGACATCGCGGTCGGTGACGCCGCCGGAGTCGTGCGAGACCAGCGCGATGCGCAGCTTGTTATAGCGGATATCGATGTCGGGATGATGATTCGCTTTTTCTGCCAGCAGCGCCAGGCGCACCACAAACGCGAAAGCCGCCGCAAAATCCGCAAAGGCGTAGTCGTGAACCAGCGCGCCGGCTGCATACTCCCACCCATTCAGCGCGGGCAATTGTTCCTGAATTTCTCTGTCTGAAAGCTTGCCCATGATTGAACTCCGTACCTCTTCGAGGAACAGAAACGTTCTTGCAGTCATTCTCGACCTTGCCGCGCAAAGTTGGCAAAGGGGCACGCAGGGACGGGCAGACCGATTCAGGAGATATTGCCGAAGGCGTAGCCGAAGGGAGAGAAGGCAAACCCGTCGCGCATGATGCCTTCGCGCAGATCGAGCCAGATGGAGTCCGGCGTGGCGACGAAGACGTCGACGATGGATGGGTCGAACTGCGTCCCGGCGCAGCGAAGGATTTCTTTTCGCGCCGCCTCCATGGTATTGGCTTTGCGATAGGGGCGGTTGGAGGTGATGGCGTCGAAGGCGTCGGCGACAGCAAAGATGCGAGCCCCGATGTGAATTTCTTCGCCATGTAGTCCGCGTGGATAGCCGGAGCCATCGAAATGCTCCTGGTGGGAGTACACGATCTCGGCCGCTTCCTGCAGGTAAGGAATTTTGCGGATCATCTGATATCCCAGCTCGGTGTGGGTGCACATGACCGCGCGTTCCTCCGGGGTCAGCTTGGCGGGCTTGCGCAGGATGGCATCGGGAATCGCCATTTTGCCGATGTCGTGTAGAAAAGCGCCGCGTCCTACCACGCGAAGTTGCGGCTCCGGCAGGCCGACGGCGCGGCCCAGAGCCAGGGTATAGGCAGTGACGCGCTTGGAATGGCCTTCCGTTTCGGCGTCTTTCAAGTCAAGGGCGTTGCCCAACGCTTCCAGCGTTACGTCATAGGAGTTTTCAAGCTGTCGCATGCTGTGCTGCAGCATTTCGGTACGTGCGGTTATCAGCTGCTCCAGGTGGTGGCGGAAAAGGTCGTTCTGGGTTTGCAGGCGACGATACTGCAATGTTCTGCGCACCGTCGCCAGCAGTTGCTCCGCAGAAAAAGGTCTCAAAATATAGTCGTACGCACCCATTTGCAGCGCTTGAACGGCCTGCGGCACGTGGTGGGAATCTATGATCAGCACGATCGGGATCTGGACACGATCGGAATTCCACAGGAGCACCAGCGGAGCGAGAAGGTTGTCGGTGACTTCTCGCAGCCACGGGAAAAGGTGTTTCCCACCTGAGCCCGCGTCCAGTAATACCATGTTGATGCGCGGGTTGCGGCCAGAATCGGAAGCCAGGGACTCAGTGGCATGTTCCGGGGAGGAGCAGGATAGCAATGGAAGCTTTTGGTTTTGCAGGATTTGGGCAATCGTGCCAGCTTGGGCGGCATCCCCGGAAATCAAGAGGATTTGGCCCACCGCCGAGGACGGTCGAGCTGAGCTTTCAACCGCGATCGCTGGAGATTCCTCAGTCATTCCACCTCGAAGAATTCAGTTAGGACGACATGGTAAAGTGTTCAGCATTTAAGGTAAAAATGCCAGCCCTGCATTGGACGGGCGAGCTCATCTGGTTTCTATATGGAAAATAGGTGCATATAGGTGGTATTTGTTTTCCACTTTTCGCCAAAACCGTCGTTAGATGCGTACTTGCCTCGCGCGGCTGTCCCTCCTATCCTAAAGGCGCGGAAAATCC
>JAJXZK010000276.1 GCA_021780095.1 Acidobacteriota bacterium
TGATCGTAGGCCAACAGAAACTTACGGCGCAGATCATCCCCATACGCTTTCGCCATCGATTCCATCGCCGCAGAGTCTCGCCAGAGACAGTCTACATCATTACAGAAAATGCTCTAGAGAGTTACGACATCGCCGCCAAAGTTGTTGCTGTCTGCTTCCCCATACTCTCTTTCAATCCATCGAAGCGGTTTGATTTGCTCTCAGAGCCCTTGCTTCTTCAGTCGTAATCAACATCTTCGGAATTTCCCTAATTAATTCATTCGGCAATCTGGGGATCGCGTACTCTTGCCAAATCTCCCTAATATGATCGATGGCTTCTGGAATCAGGTAAACGGGTGATTCGTTGAACCTGCGGATCAATACATGGGTCTCTTTCCCTACAAATTTGTTCGACTCGGAGGTAAATTTGGCTGCTAGTAGGTGGTAGATACATGCCTCTTCAGAGCTATTGATGCCGAAACCCAATTTATCTGCTTGAAACAATAGTGAGCTTACCGCTTCGCTCTGGCCACTTCCAATTGCCCAAAACCCAGGATCATCAAAGCACCTGTAGGGTGATTTGGCTTTTTGTAAAAGAAGGTGGGCAATTCCTTGTGAATCAAAGCCGCCAATCAGAAACTCGCATCCAGGCATGACTGCATCGATTCGCCTCAAGATTTGGTTGAATTTGGCGCTGGTTAGCGATTTCTTACCTCTCTCATGAAAATCATCTAGACCTTCAAAGCCGCTCGGAACCAACACCCTGTATTCGATTAACTGCTGATGCCGCCGAGCATATGCGAGCTCGAAAGTCCCTCCTACCTCATCCAACGCTCTTTCCCGATTCTCGCTACACAAAATGATAGTCGCGGAATCAAGGATTGGCCGAACATCAGTGATATCGTTCCCCGAATACATCGCAAACCAATTGCGATGTAGGGGATTGATTTTTTCTCCAGTGCCGTCCACTGAGATGTCCCCAAATGTGATCATTTGGTCGGCGACGGCCACAAGTCCTTGCAGTGATTTGCAAATACCAGCGATACAAACGGTCATGCTAATCCCTCGATCATGAATTTTCGCGGCGGTTCGCTAGAAATTAATACATGCGGCACCCTGCTTTCTGGGAGCGTACACTTTCATTTGCTTTTTTGGAGGCAAATAATTGCTGAGCGAAAATAGCATAGTTCCGTCCCCGTTTATCCACGCTTCCACAGCCAATCCTCCAATCTGCACCAATCCTGCGCCTTGCTCCGATCGGCCCGGAATCCTACACTGAACCTCTGGTGAAACTCCGTCCCTCCTCACCTCGAGCCCTGATCCGGAATCTTGCGCGCAAGCTCGAAAGTCAGGACCTCCAAGTGTCGATCTTGCAATGAATTGCAAAGGTAACACAATTAGTAGCGGTATTGCCTTGACAGACGCTACGGACAGCGGTACTTTCCCTCTACGGGCTTTTGGTGGACTTCAACCACCCCCCATGAGCCAGGGAACTCCGAACGGATCATTCAGGATTGGGAATCGGTCCATGTATGCAGAAATTTGTCTTTCCGGAATGCACGTTGCAAGAGTCAGGAATTATCCCGTAAAACTTGAATCGCGGAAGCCAGACACAGGCTTGAGACAGAAAAATGCGGGTTCGGCATCCTATTCCGGGAGGGGCCGAAACCAGCCGAGAATTTAGAACCAGGAGATGCCAACATGGCCGAAACAACCAAGACGCAGACGCCCGTTGCAGCCACCAAGGCTGTTGAAACCGCCCCGACCTCCAGAAGTGGATCCAGTGCAGCTGGAACCGGAACTGGCTTGCAATGTACGCGTTTTTTCAGCCGTCCAGATGTTTCGCCGTACGGCGAAGTTCAGTGGGAGTTCCGCACCGCCTCCATCGTGGATTCGAAAGGGAACAGCATCTTTGAGCAGAAGGATGTGGAAGTTCCTGCAGATTGGTCGATGACCGCGACCAACATCGTCGCCAGCAAATACCTGCACGGCCAGATCGGAACTCCACAGCGAGAAACCGGCGTGCGTCAGTTGATCTCTCGCGTAGCCGAGACCATTCGCGATTGGGGTATGGCCGGCGGCTACTTCCGTACTCCCGAAGACGCCGTTATCTTCCATGATGAACTGGCACACATGCTGCTGCACCAAAAGGTCGCGTTCAACTCGCCCGTATGGTTCAACGTGGGCTGCGATCGGTTGGAACCGGATTCCCAGGCACAGAACTGGCACTGGAATCCGCATACCTGCGCGGTTGAATTTTCCGCCACTGGCTATCGCAATCCGCAGTGCTCGGCCTGCTTCATCAATTCTGTGCAGGATTCGCTGGACTCCATTCTGACGCTGGCCAAGACCGAAGGCATGTTGTTCAAGTGGGGTTCGGGCACGGGCACCAACCTGTCCACCATTCGCGGATCAACGGAAAATCTTTCCGGCGGTGGCGTGGCCAGCGGTCCGTTGAGCTTTATGCGCGGATTTGACGCCTTTGCCGGCGTAATCAAGTCTGGCGGCAAGACTCGCAGAGCGGCCAAGATGGTCATCCTGAATATCGATCATCCGGATATCGTCGACTTTATCGAGTGCAAGTCAAAGGAAGAAGCCAAGGCGTGGACGCTGATGCGCGCTGGCTACGATGGATCGGGCCCGGACTCGGAAGCTTTTACGTCGATCTTTTTTCAGAACGCCAACAACTCTGTGCGCGTGAACGATGAATTTATGCGCGCAGTGATTCATGATGACGATTTTTCCACCCGCTCGGTCAAGGATGGTGCTCCGTTCAACAAATATAAGGCTCGCGACCTGATGCACAAGATTGCCGAGAACACCTGGCATTGCGGCGATCCCGGCATGCAATACGACACTACGATTAACAAGTGGCACACGTCGAAAAATACCGCCCGGATCAACGCGTCCAACCCATGCTCGGAGTATATGTTCCTGGACGATTCGGCATGTAACCTTGCCAGTTTCAATTTAATGAAATTTGTAACTCCTGCAGGCACATTTGATATCGCAGCCTATCGCCACGCCGTCGATATTTTGATCACCGCCATGGACATCCTGGTGGATAATTCCGGCTATCCAACCGAAGCGATTGGACGCAACTCCCACGACTATCGCCCGCTGGGTTTGGGATACGCGAATCTGGGCGCGCTGCTGATGGCTTTTGGACTGCCCTACGATTCCGATGCGGGTCGCGATTTCGCTGCAAGCCTCACTGCTATCATGTGCGGCCAGGCATATCTGCAATCTTCGAAGGTTGCGGAGCAATGCGCCTCTCTATCTGCAGCCACTCCGTTGACCCAGTCGATTGAACGACAGGGAGGGGCTTGCCCCGGTTTCTATGTGAATCGCGAACCGTTTTTGGATGTCATCCGCATGCATCGCGCGGAAGTGAACAAGATCGGCCGGTCGCACAATGGTCCGGAGCCCTTTAGCGTGCCGCAGTTGGATGAGTTGATCGAAGCCAGCCGCGATTGCTGGGATAAGGCGCTGGCCCACGGCGAAAAATTCGGCTATCGCAATTCGCAGGTCACCGTCTTGGCTCCCACGGGAACGATTGGCTTCATGATGGACTGCGACACCACCGGGGTTGAGCCGGATTTGGCGCTGGTTAAATACAAGAAGTTGGTCGGCGGCGGCATGATCAAAATTGTCAACAACACCGTTCCTGCCGCACTGTTCAAACTGGGGTACAGCAACGAAGATGTAGATGCCATTGTCAGCTATATTGATGCGACTGGAACCATTGAAGGCGCTCCAGGACTGAAGCCGGAGCATCTTCCGGTCTTCGACTGCAGCTTCAAGGCATCGAAGGGCACGCGCAGCATTCACTACATGGGCCACGTCCGGATGATGGCCGCGACCCAGCCGTTTATTTCAGGTGCCATTTCGAAAACGGTCAACCTTCCCAACAATGCTAGCGTGGAAGACATTGCGGAGGCCTACATTGAGTCCTGGCGTCAAGGTCTGAAGGCCGTCGCGGTGTATCGCGATGGCTCGAAGGGCACACAGCCGCTGAACGTGACAGATTCGGTAGCCAGCGGAGGGAACTCTGCGCTGGATGCGGTGGCGGAGAAATTGCTGCAATCCATAGCCACCCTGCCACTGGACAATGCTGCTATCGAGCCGCTGGTAGCCCAGCTCGCTGCCCATTCCACCGAGCGGGTGCAATTGCCTGCGTCCAGCCTGGAAACGCTGGCGCGCGCCACCATGCAGAATGTTTCCGGTCTCGTGTTGACCCAGCAGGACCCGAGCGCGCCACCCCGCACCGTTCGCCATCGTTTGCCGGAAGAACGGCCGTCGTTGACGCACAAATTCTCCATCGCAGGACACGAGGGCTACATTACTGTGGGCCTGTATCCGAACGGCCAGCCCGGAGAAATCTTCATCAAGATGGCGAAGGAAGGCTCGACCGTCAGCGGATTAATGGATGCTTTCGCCACCGCGATTTCTCTGTCGCTGCAACATGGCGTGCCGCTCAAGGTGCTCTGCGAGAAGTTTTCGCACCTGCGCTTTGAACCGTCAGGCTGGACTGGGAACGAGGAAA
Source organism: Acidobacteriota bacterium (assembly GCA_021780095.1). Next base: position 4,526 of record JAJXZK010000276.1, read on the forward strand.
TCGGCTTTGCCAAGTCCATCATGGATTACATTTTCCGCTGGCTGCAGTTGCGTTTCCTGTCGGGAACGCAGTTGCCGCTGTTTGCAGGCCTGGCAGCGCAGGCGGCTGCCGCGGAAATTGAGAAGACCTATGTTCCAGAGCAGCATCAACCGGCCCGTGGAATGGGAGCAACCACGGCGCCTCAAGGCGGAATTCTGCCCGAGATGCACGCCAGCCACGTTCAAACCCAAACCAGTCTGCACATGGAAGATCGCGGCTTGGTCCATGCTGCCGATGCCATGCGCGGATTTGTCGATATGGGGGACGCCCCCACGTGCCACACCTGCGGCGCCATCATGGTTCGTAACGGAAGCTGTTACAAGTGCGTCGAGTGCGGCAGCACAAGCGGCTGTTCTTAGGCCGCTGTGCTGTAAGCCAAGATCGAATCGTGGTTGATCGCTGGTCAGTGTTGAGAGGGAGCCGTTTTGACGGCTCCCGTGGCTTTTTCCTTGGGATAGTACAAGAGCGGCTCGACAATGCGGAGCTGTTCCGCAATCCGCGACCCGTCCTTATTGATGATTCCAAGATTGTCGCTGCCCGGCCCTGAATAGGGTATTGTCCACGACATCCACGCGATGCCCATGCCTTGTTGATTGCCGGAGAATGTCGGTCCGCCTTGCGATCCGAGCTGGCCGTTTAGATACTTGTCGAGCATTGTGGCCCAGTTCAAATCATCCGGATTCTCTCTGAAGCCGGTTCCACTTTCGCCGTCCCAGACGGGCGCGATATTCTGCAGTTCGAGAAATCCGAAGGAATAGTTCATCGCCTGGATGGCGCTCGGGCTGCTGCTGGACCCGTAGATCTTGGAGATGTCGGCGATGGAATTGGGGTAGAGGTGAACGTCATACACGACCTTATCCTTGATGGCCTGTCCATTGACGGTGAACACGACCGGGAGAGCTTTTGCTCCGGTGCAATCGCCCCAGGGAGCGGTTCCATGGGTGGCGCCGTCAAACAGTGTCGTCGGAGTGTAGATACCCAGCGGACATTCAGCAAAAATTAGCTTTGAGGCATCTCGAGAAAGAATCGCTGACCCGACAGTTTCATACATAAGATGGATGTCGCGATTCGAGCCACCTCCCCATACCGATCCGCCTTTTCGAGCCACCGGCTCGTTCCAAAGGTCGTATCCGATGACGGTGTTGTTGCCCGCATAGCGGGAAGCGATCGTCACCCAGTCACTTTGATAGGCTGCTTGTGTCGTGTGTCCAGGATCCTTGCAGCCGTCCGTCCCGTCGGACGCTCCACCGAGGTCATACCAGATTCCGTTCGACTGTTGCGCGGCGCAGTCATCCGTGAAGTTGACGTTGGTCCCGTAATTCCCTTCGTTGTCGTGGTCGTCGATGATGACTCGAAGATTATTTTTGCCCGCTGCCGCAACCACTTGGTCTAGGACAGAGAGAAATGCCGGCGTAGCTGGATCATGTAGCGAAATGTTGTTGAAATCGATGCGGATGCAATTAAAGCCGGTCGCAGCAATAGCCTGGACGTTAGCGGCGATGCCTTTGAGCGGTCCCTTCAGACCGGCTAAAGGTCCATCCTGATGATTCAATCCGGGCCAGTACACGCAGGCGAGCCGAATCGGATCGTGATTCTGATCGATGATTTGATTTCCCGCGGCGCTGAACATTCCGTCAGGAAGTTTGGAGGGCTTTGTCGCCGCTGAGATCAATGGCACCAGAAACATCACAAATAGCGCAAGCAGAGACAAGTTCGCAACTGCTCTTTTGCCGTTGGTCGCTCCGTGGCCTGCAGATTGATGCGTCGCAATTACAGATTGATCGTCGGAGCCGATGCTATCTCGTGAATGCGGTTTCATTAGGCCTCTCATGGAGGAGTCTATTCAATCGGGTGAATAGACTCCAAACCTGGAACTGCTCCGCTGGGCGACGATGACATATTTAGGCCGGTATCTGTTCCCATGTGGTGGCTATTTCGTTTTGGCATAGTTGTGAAGCTGCGGACCAATCAGGTTCGAATATCTGTAGTTCTCGCGCCCGTCGGCGTCGATCGTCCAAAACATCGCCCCAATCATATCCGGATATCCGCCGCGCTGATGCAGTTTGTAGGTAGCGCCCTCAGGGGTTTTACCGGTGATGATATAGCTCATCGACTGGCTTACAACCGCCGGTGTTGTGTACCCAGTAAGGAAGCCAACTGCGACCTTGTTCGCGGGCAGTCCTGGAAAAAACTGCCGCGGATTGCCTCCTACATTGAAGCCGCGCAACAGCAGCTCGGTCATGGCGGCGTGATAGTCGATCGAGTGGGACTGATAGATTTCTCCATCCAGGCCTTGTAGTGGGGGCGTGTTGTAATCCTGCACGTCAACGAAGGAAAGAATGTCTCGCAGTCCGGCGACCAGCGGAAGATACGATCCAAATTGGCCGCCATAGCTGGGATAACCGCCAGGAATCTGTGTTCCCTCGGGTACCAGGCTGATCATGAACTTGGGTCCGAAATGATCGTGCAGCTTGCGCAGGCCCGCAATCAAATTCACGACAGAAGGCGTGATTGGATGTTTAAAGTCCGTGTCTCCCGGTGCCAGCGCCAAGGATGGCGATTCGAAGTCGATGTCAACTCCATCAAAGCCGTACTCGGAAACGATGCTGGTTAGGGAGGAGACAAAATTCGGAATGTCGTGCGGGTCGTCCATCTTGAAATACTTACCCCCGCCGCCCAACGAGAGCATGACCTTCTTGCGCTGACTCTTGAGATAGGCGATGTCAGTTTTCAGTTGGTCAGGTGTAATGCCGACGGGCGGACGAAATTCGAGTGTACCTTCCGCTGCGTTTGGATCAGGCGGAGCAAAAGCCACGATAATGACATCCCATTGCGGCGAGACATCACGCAGAGGGAATGCTACGCCACCGCTGAACCTGGAGCCAGTCCAATATCCGATTAATGCATGACCATTCGCCGATTCATTCGATGGAAACGGAACGACTGGGGGTTCGGCGTTGGCGACTGCGCGAAGCCTGCGATTGCGACATGGTTGGGCCGGTTCAGAGAGTGCATGCGAATCCGGGAAGCTGAAACGCTGGCCAGCATCCGCGGCGGTTCCCGTATACCAGTGCAAGGTAGCTACATTCGCAAGGTGATAGGTGAAGCCTGCAGTGTGGGCGGCATACGGCGCCGAAACCGGAAAGCTGTTCTTAGGATTCGTGTTGGTTGGTTCCAGAAGAAAATAATTGGAACCGATGCCTGAACCGGCGCAGTCACGATCTCCTCCAGGAAGCAGCCATGCGGGGAAGAAGTTTCCGGAGGCGGAGTCCGTGCGGAAATATGTCTGCGGATCATGCAGTGGGTCGTTGATAAATTCCGCCAATTGCTGGGTGAGCGGTTGGATGTCGCGGTCTTCGACAATCGCCGGCGCGGCTTGGAGATACGACCCAAGCACAAATGAGTTTCCTGTCGCCGCGTCGACACCGTGCATTCCCCAGGAGCAGCACACAGTGGCGTCGCTATCGGTGTAGTAGGTAGTGTTGCGCGTCACTGCGATGACGAGCTTTCCATCTTGCCGTGGAATCTGCTGAAAGATTTGCTTCTCGACGAACAGGACATCCACCACGGCAAAGGTCGTCCCTGTTTTCTTCGAATGCAGAATGTAGCCGTAACCGGGAGGGATGGCGATAGTGAGTGGCTTGATGTCCGGCTTGCCCAAGTAGGTATGTCCGCTTGGATTCGACGGAAATGTGGCGTGCAGCAATCCGTCCGCATATTGCGTTTTGCTGCCATGCGCAAACCTAAATTGAGTGAAGATGGGGGATTTCAGAATCCGTGACACATCCGTGGTTGCATCCATTTGCGCGGGCTTCGCACCCCCGAATGTGAGATGGATGGGAACCAGCACCGTGGGGATGGTCGTCGTTCCGGTGGTGGCAGGGTCGCGGCCGGCCAGCGTATACGAACTTCCGCCGATCACTCGTGTGAACGTGGGCACGGTGCCTTGCGCATGCGAGCGGCGAAGCGGCAGGAAGAAGAGAAGAAGCAGGCAGAGAATCTTGATTCGAATATCCAGCATGGTCGACCTTCAGAGAGGAAATGGATACCGCGCGTGTAGCTGCATTCTTTCACAACTGTCGAAACGTACTGTTCAGAATACGCTCGCCTGGCATAGAGTGAGCGCTGATCCGGAACAGCCGTAGCCGGAGACGATGTGTCTTCGGCGGGCTTGGAAGGCCCGTGTCCGGATAAACTGCGATTTTCTAGGACGATTATGAGAAATCCTTCGGAATGTATGGCGATTCCTGGACCCATCCCGAAGTTCCAGGTTCTCTCCTTCTTTCGGTTACTACGACCGCGACCGTACTTTTCCGAAATGGATTGACAGCATGACAGACATCATCAGGACGCCCAAGCCGACCAGAATCCAGCCAAGGAAGGCGGCGCCTCCACGAGGATGGAAGAACCAAAGAAGGGTTGCCCCGACCGCCAGGTTGGCATAGCCCCATAGCGCATTGATGAGCGGCGATGACTCGCCTACTCCCGGCGGACTCGCGAAGGGAGACTGAAAGCGATGGCCGCTGACACCCTGGACGAAATGTGGAACTCCATTGGCGAGAAATAACCCCCCAAGAAACTCGAGCAGGTAGAAGTTCCACGGCATGGCAAACGTCCTTTCAACCTGGGCGGAATTGATCCTGGTCATAACGGCCGACCGAAACTTGCCTCGATCCTAGCGTGATTATTCTTCGCCCTGGGGCCTCTTGGCAATTTCATCCGGCAGCCTTCCGCGCCTCGGTGACGTCTCATTGCCGAGGGCAACAAGGGGTATAACCTCTGCAACCCAGGAATTCCTGCGCCTGTAAGAGTTAAAAATCTTTCTTATTGAATCGTTTGAAAGATATTGTATTTTATAGACACTGATTTCAGGCGCAGGAAATCGGTCTCTTTCAGAACGGGCAAATTATAGATTGTTTGATGACTTTGACGGCGTATCGATGTCAGCCTGACCCAGTCTTCTGCTCGAGACGGTCGCAGAATGGATCGGTGCAGGTAGAGATATTTTCTGGATACGCAAGTGATGTATGGCGATGCGAAAAGACGGCCAAAATAATTTCTCGCGGACCACTCTGGCGGATGTCGCACGCGAAAGTGGATTTTCTCCCTCAACGATCTCGATCGTTCTGAATGAAGCCCCCATTTCAAAATATGTGGCGGCCAAGACCAAGGAACATATTCGCGCGGTTGCCAAGCGTCTGGATTATCGACCCGATGCGTTCGGACGATCGCTGCGTAAACGGCGCAGTCACACTATCGGGGTAATGATTTTTGATATCTCCGACCCCTTTTGCACCCTGATCCTGCAGGGCATCGAAAAAAATCTTCACCCCACGGAGTTCCTGCCCTTCATCGTGGATGCGCATAACCAGCGCGAGCAGTTCGAACGCTACCTGGCGATGCTGTTGGAATACCGGGTGGAGGGCTTGATCGTCGTGGCGAACTGGTTGTTCATCGACATTGAAACGCTGTCGGAATTGGAGCGGCATCGAGTGCCGACCGTTTTAGTCGGATCGGAGATGCGCAGCGGCCCGCTCGGTTCTGTTCTGGTGAACAATGAACAAGGCGGCTATCTTGCGCTGCAGCACCTGTATTTACTGGGACACAGGAAGATTGCTTTTATTCGCGGACCTCGCCCGCTGTGGGATAGTAGTCGTCGTTGGGATGGGGTGCTTCGATTTGCCGCCGAGGTCGGACTGAAAATGCCTAAAAAGTGGATTGTGGAATTGACAGGTTCATCTGAGTCCAACTCTAGCTTTGAGGAAGGTCGATCGCTGACCCGCGCAATGCTGGAGCAGGACCCAGGGTTTACCGCGCTCATGGCTTTTGACGATCTCACCGCTTTTGGCGCGGTTCGGGCATTGCGCAATTTCGGCCGGCGGGTTCCGGAAGACTGCTCCGTTTTGGGTTTTGACGATGTCCCTTATGCAGCGCTCTTCAACCCGAGTCTCTCTACGGTACGGCAACCGATGGAGCGAATGGGATCGATCGCTGTCGAACGGATACTCGATGAAATTCAGCAGGGTGGAGAACTCAGTCAGGGCAGGGGTCGGGTCGACCTGTTGCCGCCGGAAGTCGTGCAGCGCGAATCGACCGCCGCCCGCCGCCCCAATGGCAAAGTTTCGCCCAAAAAAGCTGAAAACGCGTAAAAGCCTTGACAGAGTCATCGGAAATGCTTAGAAAGACTCATATTCAAACGATTCTATATTCGCAGGCAGCAAATGTCGCACCCAGCCAGCGGCCACACGATTCGGTGGAAGATCTATCCGGAGGACTCCTTGCAATGAAACTTCGTCTGGAAGCACAATTCGTATTTCTAATCGCGGTTCTGGGTCTTGCCCACGCATTGCCTGGTTTCGCGCAAAGTGCAAGCAAAGCCCCGGACGCCAAGACCATTCCGCTCCGTGAGGGCTGGGAAATTCAGTCGGATTGCAAGATCAAGGCGGACGGAGCCAAGCTGTCTTCGGCGGATTACCAACCGCAGGGTTGGATTAAGGCCACGGTGCCAACAACTGTCCTTGCCGCCCAGGTAGCTGCCGGTATCTACCCCGATCCTTATTACGGAATGAATATGCGCAAACTTCCCGGCAGCAATTACAAAATAGGCGCGGTATTTTCCAATATGCCGATGCCGCAGGATAGCCCCTACCGCTGTGCCTGGTGGTATCGCAAGCAAGTTCAGATCCCAGCTACTTCACGCGGCAAAACCACGTGGCTGCATTTTGGCGGAATTAACTATCGCGCCAACGTGTGGGTAAACGGCCAGCTGGTGGCCAACGATCACCAGATTGCTGGAGCCTATCGCGTCTACAATCTCGACATCACCAAAGCCGTCACTCCCGGCAAGGCGACGACGATTGCCGTCGAGACATTTGCTCCTGGCCCTGAAGATCTTGGCATTAACTGGGTCGACTGGAATCCCTCACCGCCAGACAAAGATATGGGCCTTTGGGGCCCCGTCAGTCTCGCAACGACCGGCCCGGTGGCGGTTCGCTATCCCTTCATCGCCACGCATTTTGAAGATGCCAGCCTGAAGACCGCGGACATTACGGTGACCGCCGAGTTGCAAAATGCTACCGACCAGCCAGTGCAGGGAACGCTGATGGGCACTTTTGCTGGTCAGCGATTTCAGCAGCCTGTTCAGTTAAGCGCTGGCGAATCGAAAAGCGTCAGCTTTTCTCCCGAGCAGTTTCCGCAGTTGAAACTCAAGCATCCAGCTATCTGGTGGCCTGCGGAAATGGGTGCGCATCCGCTGGAAAGCTTGACTGTCCGCTTTGTTGCCGGCGGCCAGACTTCCGATACCGCTTCAGCTCGCGTCGGCATTCGCGAAGCGACTTCGGAATTAACCGCGAAGGGAGCGCGGCTGTTCCGGATCAACAGCAAGCCAATTCTGATTCGCGGCGGTGGATGGTCGCAGGACATGCTAATGCGCGAAGATCACGAAAATCTGCCGCAACAAATTCGCATGGTGAAGGACATGCGTCTGAATACGATTCGTCAGGAAGCCAAACTGGAAGGTGACGAGTTCTATCGTTTGACCGATGAGAACGGCATCCTGGTGATGGCTGGTTGGTGCTGCTGCGACCAGTGGGAACACTGGAAAGATTGGACGCCTGAAAATCATCAGGTGGCGAACGCATCTCTTCGGTCGCAGATGCTTCGGCTGCGGCATCATTCTTCGCTGATGGTTTGGTTGAATGGCAGCGACAATCCACCGCCAGCAGACGTTGAACAGGCGTATTGGAATGTTGAGAAAGCTACACAATGGCCGAATCCAACCATCTCCTCGGCTACCGCCAAGCCGACAACAGTCACTGGCCCCAGCGGCGTCAAAATGTCGGGCCCATATAACTATGTTTCTCCTTCATATTGGTATGTCGATACCAAGCATGGCGGGGCCTTCTCTTTCAACACAGAAACCAGTCCCGGCCCAGCTATTCCACAGCCAGACAGCCTGGTGAAATTTCTGCCTCCGCAAGACCGATGGCCCATTGGAGAAGTGTGGGGCTATCACGCGGGTGGCGGCGACTTTATGAACGTCGACGTCTTCAACACGGCCATGCGTGCTACCTACGGCTGGCCCGACTCGATGGATGCGTATTCCAAGCTTGCGCAGACCATGACCTACGATGGCGAGCGGGCCATGTTTGAGGCCTACACAAGGAATAAGTACACATCTACCGGAGTGGTCCAGTGGATGTTGAACAATGCGTGGCCGTCTGTCATCTGGCATCTGTACGATTACTATCTGCAAACCGGCGGGGGATATTTCGGTACCAAGAAAGCCTGCGAGCCGCTGCACGTGCAGTATTCGTACGACGATCACAGCATTTATGCGGTTAGCAGTCTGCCAGTCGCGACCCCGTCGCTGCAGGTTCAGGCGGATGTCTACGATCTCGATCTGAAGCCGGTTTTCCATCAAACAAAGGCGGTGAACCTGGCTGCGGACGGATCGGAACGCGTCCTAGATATTCCTGCCAATATTTTCCAGCCGGAGCAGTCAACACATTTTGTCCGTCTCGAAATGAAGAACGCAGCGGGCAAAATCGTCAGCCGGAATTTCTATTGGATTCCCTCCAGGCTCACCGTATTCGACTGGCCAAAGACGGAATATACGTACACTCCCGCGATCAGCTACGCCAATATGCAGGCGCTGCGCACGTTGCCGAAGAGCCAGATCCGCGCCACTCTAACTTCCGCCAACCACACCTTGCATGTCCATCTTGAAAATCCATCGCATGCGCTGGCGTTTCAAGTGGAGGTCCGAGGCTTTACCGCCGATGGCAAACCGATTCTTCCTCTGCTCTGGAGCGATGATTTTGTGGAATTGATGCCCGGCGAGCATCGTGATTTGAGTGCCGAGCTTCCCAAAACAACGGCTGCCAATCAAGCCTCGGTCATCGTTAGTGGCTGGAATACGAACACGCTTACGTTAGGCGCGAAGCTCGCGGCTAACGTAAGCACGGGAGCAGAGTAAATAGAACGCCGATATCAGTCATATACTTGTGCCCGTGACTGAGGAGGAACGTTGTGACTATGTCGAAGCGTGTATCGTTGCTGCTCGTTGGTTGTTGCCTGTCTGCCCTGCCGGTGACGGCACAAGTTGTGAAGGTGGATATAACGCCCGCCCATGCCACCAACCACTTTGTTCCGAAGCAGACGCTGGGCGCCGGTATCGATCGCATTCAAACGGTAGCCATTGATAAGTTGATGAACAAGACGATTCTGGATCGAGTGTTCACCGCAGGCTGGCAGCCTGTGACCTATCGACAGAATACCGAGCTTGCCATCGAGGCCTGGCACTGGAATCCTGACGGCACGTGGAGTAACCCGAAAGATCAAGAGGGATATTTCACGGGGTCAGCCGCCCCGACAGGTTTCATTCGACACTCGTTCGGATATGCGTTGCCGCATCGCGGGATTACGCGGGACGGAGGTTCAGTTACCGGCTATTCGCGATTGACGGATGGCGATATCTCGACATATTGGAAAAGTAATCCCTACCTCACGAGTCGATTTACGGGTGAAGCCGATGCACTCCATCCCCAATGGGTGATGATGGATCTTAGCAGCGTGCAGTTCATCGACAGCATCAAGATCGCCTGGACGAATCCTTACGCAACCCAATACACGGTTCAGTATTGGACTGGAACCATTCCATATGACAGTCCACTCGACTTTCCGACCAGCGGAGTCTGGCAAACATTTCCGCACGGCGTAATCAGCGCGGGAAAAGGCGGAGTCGAAACACTCCACCTCTCCGAACAACTGATTCCCGCACGATATCTGCGGATCGTGATGATGCGTTCTTCCAATACATGCGATACGCATGGCTCCTCCGACCCGCGCAATTGCGTTGGATATGCGATCGACGAGCTTTATGCAGGAACAACGAGTGCCGACGGAAAGTTTCATGACGTGGTACGCCACACGGCGGATCAAGAACAGACGGTCACCGAGGCTTCCTCCGTGGATTCGTGGCACACGGCAAAAGATATGTTGACAACCAAAGAATCTCAGATGGGATTCGATTTGTTCTATACCAGCGGCGCCACCCAGGGCTTGCCGGCCATTATTCCCATCGCACTGATCTATGACAATCCAGACAACGCGGCCGCTGAAATTAAATACCTTGAGGCCCGTCACTATCCCATCTCCTATGTGGAAATGGGAGAGGAGGCGGATGGGCAATACATCCCGCCAGAAGATGTTGCGGCTTTGTACATTCAATTTGCGATTGCGATTCACCGCGTCGATCCCAACATAAAGCTCGGTGGTCCTTCTTTTGAAGGTGTGAATCGCGACATCCTGTACTGGCCCAACGCAGACGGAAAGGCTTCGTGGCTCGGGCGATTTCTAGATTATTTGCGGCAACACGGGCATTTGCAAGACCTGGCGTTCTTTTCCTTTGAGCATTATCCCCTGGGTCCCTGCGAGATTGCATGGAGCAGTTTGTACGATGAGCCGCAGTTAGTCGCCAATATTATGCAGACCTGGCGCAACGATGGGCTTCCAGCCAATGTTCCCATGCTGATTACGGAGTCAAATCTCTCCTCCGCTGCATCCGAAAATTACATGGATATCTTCGGCGGCATCTGGCTTGCCGACTATGTTGGCTCTTTTTTGAATGCGGGAGGAAAAGGTCTCTACTACTTCCACTATCTGCCCTTGCAAATGGAGAACGGCTGCAACAACTCTCCGGGAACGTTTGGTATGTTTACGGTGAATGCGGACTACCAAATTCAGCAGCCGCTGTCGCAGTACTTTGCCAGCCGCATGGTCAATTTTGAGTGGCTGCAACACGATGGCGGGGAACATACAATCTATCCCGCGACCGGAACCTATGACGACGGCGCGCACCACACGATGGTCACCGCATACTCTGTGTTGCGGCCGGATCGTGAATGGTCAGTGATGTTAGTGAATCGCGATCAGGAGCAGGCGCACAAGGTACAGGTTGTGTTCGATAATTCGCAAGATAAAACTACCAAATATTTTTCCGGAGATGTTGCTGTTTCTATTTTTGGAAGCCAGCAATATAAGTGGCATCCGGCATTTCGACACGCCGATACCTCACACATTCCGGAAGCTCTGGATAAGATTCCCCTGTTATACACGGATGGCTACGCAGATCCAGACGGACCGATTCAGGCGTCGACAGTGCGCGGCGATAAGTCAACCGAGTACGAGATACCCCCAGCTTCGATCGTTGTATTACGAGGCAATCTGGAAATAAACGGTACGATCAGCTCCCAATAGCGGACCGTTCTGAAGAACCAAATCATCGACCTGCACCGGCCGCTGTTATCGAGCAAATGATACTGGGCAACACTGCGTCCCGGAACCTCCAGCTATCGTATTTTTGCAAAACAAATGATCAATCGACCCGCGGCCTCTGGGCTGCAGCCGGAGCTTTCCGGCGCCATCTGCAACGGGAGCAAGATAAGGCGACAGAGAACCGGTGACCTTCTACGCCTGTTTTCGACGGACTTTGTTGCTCACGTAGGTCCACAAGACCGCAACCAACAGCGATATCACAATTCCGAAGGAGACTTCCAGAAATCGCTGCAGGGCGATCTGCCATAGTGGGCCTGGGTAGGGAATCAGGACAATGATAGCGACAGTGACGCCGCCTAGACGGCCTGCATTTTTGTATTTGAGCGCGGTGCATAACACCATCACTATCAGTACGCCCACGGCGAATATAAGGATGGAGTCATGCCAGACCTGCGAGACCACCCAGCCGACCACCGCACCCATGGCCGTTCCTGCAAGGCGGTCGCGAGAAGCCATGACGGTGGCGCCGACTTCCGACTGCATGACTACGATTGCGCTGATGGCAGCCCAGTAACCGCTGGGCAATTGAAGCATGCCTGTGATCCAGTAGGCCAAGGCTGCAGCCAGAGCTGTCCGTATTCCTTGCTGGATACTCAGGCGGTCGTAGTCTGCGGCGGGGGCCGTCCAAGCGGTGTCGGTCATGCAAGGAATTCTACACAGATGGCCAACAACCAGCCCAACTGGACCGACGGAAACAGGCGCGCCACGCGACTTACTTCCGTTCAGTGCCTAATGCCTTTTGCACCTTGCTGTGCTTCACACTGTAGGTGAAGTAGATCATCAAGCCGACCAGCAGCCATGCGATGACGACTTCTTTCGTCAGTGCCGGAAGCGTCCATACCAGGTAGAGAGCGGTTACGATGCCACAGATAGGCACCAGTGGTACCCATGGAGTTTTGAAAGGGCGCGGAAGATCGGGCATGCGTCGCCGGAGAATCCAAACGCCGGCGCAGACGATGGCGAAGGCCAGCAGTGTTCCCATATTCACCAACTCCGCCAGCTTGCCGATGGGTAGCAGAGCGGGCAAGAAAGCCACAATGACGCCGACGACAATGTTTGAAATGTACGGGGTCCTGAATCGTGGGTGAATCTTGCCGGCCCACTTCCACAGAAGTCCATCGCGGGACATGGAAAAGAAAATCCGGCTTTGCGCCAGCAACATGACCAGCATTACGGTGGCGAGTCCAAACACGGCTCCCACTTTCACCAGGATGCTTCCCCATTCGATTCCAGTCACGTCGATAGCGACCGCCATGGGGTCGGCCACGTTCAATGATTTATAACTCACCATACCCGTCATTACGCCGGAGACGAGAATGTAAAGCAGGGTGCAAATCACCAACGTGCCCAGAATTCCGATCGGCATATCGCGCTGCGGATTCTTCGCTTCCTGCGCCGCCGTGGACACGGCATCGAAGCCGATATAGGCAAAGAAAATGGACGCGGCTCCAGCCGTGATGCCGCCGATTCCGAAGCGTCCCGGACCTTGCGAGGGTGGGATATACGGATGCCAGTTCAACTTGGCCAGATGGGGATGATGCAACAGAAATCCTGCGCCGATCACGAGAAAGACGCCGACCGCAGCCAATTTGATTAGAACCATGGCCGTGTTCAGGTTAGCCGATTCCTCAATCCCCACGACCAGGATCAGGGTGACAACCAGAATGGCAAGAAAGGCGACCAGATTGAAGGCCCCGGTGACATGCTGCATACCCATGGTGTTGATGCCCATGGGCAGCGATCCCATCGGTAGCCAGTGGTCTTTGTACAAGTACAAAATATCGCCAGGCGTCGTCGTCAGCTGCGGCGGAATATAGATATGAAAATCCTGCAGTAAGCTGACCAGATACCCGCTCCATCCGGAACCCACGGAAGCCGCGCCGAATGCATATTCCAGCACCAGGTCCCAACCGATCATCCACGCAACAAATTCGCCCAGCGTCGCATATCCGTAGGTATAGGCTGAGCCGGCAATGGGGATCAAGGCCGCAAACTCGGCGTAACAAAGACCGGCAAATGCGCACGTGATGCCAGCCACAATGAAACTGAGTGTGACGGCGGGGCCTGCGTGAATCGCTGCCGCCTGGCCCGTCAAGACAAAGATGCCTGCGCCGATGACAGCGCCAATACCAAGCGTGATCAGGTTCAGGGGACCCAGCGCCCGCTTCAGTTCGTGTTCGCCTTCTTTGTGCGCCTCTGAAAGAAGCGCAGACATAGGCTTGATTGCCCCGAGTTTTACCATATTGAGAGGTTTCTCCCAGTATCTCTATACAGTCCGAATGAAGGTCGGTCTAGACAGCAACATTTGCGTAGCTCGATACTACCGTAAGCAGCGATTTCCTAGCAGAAAACGACCTTAAGCCTTAGTAAGTACCGCGAGAAATTCCTCGATGATTTGCCGGGCGGTTTTGCCATGCGCATTTCCATTGTTATCATCCGGTAACAAGTCTGAAATCACAGCCAGAGAATCCGCACCCGCGTCGATCACGCTGCTGCAATTTCGCCTTGTAATTCCGCCAATCGCGACTAGCGGCTTAGCGGTAAGAGCACGTGCGGCCCTCAATCCAGCAAGCCCCACCGTCGAATCGGGATTGATTTTGGATGCGGTCGGAAAAATCGGACCATACGCAATGTAATCGCAACTTGTCTTGTCGGCTTCCATCACTTGTTCTGCGGAGTTTGTGGACACGCCAATCCACGGAGTTGTGCCGATAATGCTGCGCGCGTCTTCTGCCGATACATCTTCCTGGCCAACATGGACGCCATCAAAACGGGCGAGCAGCGCCAGATCCGGCCGATCATTGAAGATCAGGCGCGCCCCGCTGTTTGTCGGGAATATCTCGCGTATCCGCGCGGCATCGCGCAGCATCTTCCGCGCGCTCCCCCGCTTGTTGCGGTACTGCACCAGCGTCACTCCGGCGGCTTGCCAGACGGTGGCAATAGATGACAAGTCCAGCGAGCGAGCAGTCAGCAAGTCGATGTCCAGGATGGGGTAGAGGGGGGCTAGCATATCGACTACTGCAAAGATTCCTTGCGCGACTTCTCGCGCTCAAAGAAACGTTCCATGAATTTGGTATCGAATGCGCCGCTCCGGAAGTCTTCATCCGCAAAAATGCGCTGATGCAACGGAATCGTGGTGTAGATGCCCTCCACGACAAACATGCTCAGCGCGCGCTCCATACGAGCCACTGCGTCTGCGCGATCCGTTCCGTGCACAATCAGTTTCGCGATCAGCGAATCGTAATAGGGCGGTACAATTCCTTCGGCATATTGCGCGGTATCGACGCGCACACCGTTACCACCAGGCAGATTAAATACGGTAATTTTCCCAGCCGACGGAGTGAATTTCTCTGGGTGTTCTGCATTGATGCGGCATTCAATGGCGTGACCGCGCATCTCGATGGGCTTTGTTATGATCTGGCTGAGTTTTTCTCCAGCAGCGATGCGGAATTGTGCTTTCACCAGGTCCACCCCCGTAACCAATTCGGTGACCGGATGTTCCACCTGAATTCGAGTGTTCATTTCGATGAAGTACAGCTTGCCATCTTCATCCATCAGAAATTCAACAGTGCCGGCATTCATGTATCCGATGGTTTCCAGGCATCGCTTCAGCGTGGCCCCGATCTCCTCGCGCATCTTCGGCGTAACCTGCAACGAAGGAGACTCTTCAATCAACTTCTGATGGCGCCTTTGAATGGAGCATTCTCTTTCACCAAGAGACATCACGTTTCCGTGCTCGTCCGCCAGCACCTGAAATTCAATGTGGCGTGGCCTCTCGATAAATTTCTCCATGTACAGATCGCCGTTGCCAAACGCATTCTGCGCTTCAGTCCGAGCCGCGCGAAAAAAGTTCGGCAGTTCTTCGGCACTTCGCACAACACGCATGCCGCGGCCGCCGCCGCCCGCAGAAGCCTTCAAAATGACCGGATAGCCAATCTGCTTGGCCCAATCGAGGGCCTCTTCTTCGCTCTGGATCACGCCTTCGGAGCCAGGAAGAATGGGAACTTTGGCCCGCTTCATGGACATGCGCGCCTTTTCTTTTTCACCCATCAGGCGCGTGACTTCCGGCGGTGGTCCAATGAATTTGATGTTGGAGGCGCGACACACTTCAGCGAAATTCGCGTTCTCGCTTAACAAGCCATAGCCGGGATGAATGGCGTCCACGTCGGTAATTTCCGCAGCGCTGATGACGGCAGGAACGTTCAGGTAGCTGTCGGCGGAGCGCGGCGGTCCAATGCAGATCGCTTCATCGGCAAAGCGTACGTGAAGAGAATTTCGATCGGCCTCGCTGTAAATCGCGACCGTGCGAATGCCCATTTCTTTGCAGGCGCTGATGATGCGCAAAGCGATTTCGCCGCGATTGGCGATAAGAACTTTTCGGAACATAAACCTCGACTCAGTGAAAGTGATGCACTCCGGGGGTTTTGCGAATCATAAGCCGCGCGTGCCGATCAAAGCTTAGCGCGGGCGAATCGCAAAAAGTGGCTGCCCGTATTCCACGGGCTGCCCGCTCGCGACCATGCGTTTGACCACTTCGCCGGCTATATCCGATTCGATCTCATTCATCAGCTTCATCGCTTCCACGATGCACACGACCTGTCCGGACTCCACCTGGTCGCCCACCTTGATATACGGTTCGGCGCCGGGGGCAGACGCCTCGTAAAACGTCCCCACAATCGGAGACTTGACGATGTGCAGCCCATCCTCCTCACTTGCGGCGGGGGCATGGTGTGCCGCTGCCGCTCCGGCGGTTACGCTGGGAAGATGCGCGGGCGCAGCCACCGCATGAACTGGGGCTGCGGGTGCGTGCTGCAGCAGATGGCTCAGTTGGCTCAGATCCACGTTGCCTGCAGAGCGGCCCTGGCCGGCAAAGCTAAGGTGAACTTTCAAGCCGTCCTGTTCCAGCTCGAATTCGCCCACTTCCTGCTGTTTGAGAAACTCGATGAGGTCTTTCAACGATTGCAACTGTCCGGCATTCATATGTTTCACGTGCTCCTTAACAGGCACTCCTACAATTCTGTAGCGTCCTTGCAAGTATAGTGGTTCCGGCGAGCCATGGTCGCGTCCAGGACTCCAAAATAGCAATGGGCGAGATCAAGATCATGGTAGCCGCAGACTCTAAAGCTCAATCCAGGCTTTTGTCGCGGGAGTCAGGACCTCCGCCCCGCCTCGAGTCACCAGCACCATATCCTCGATCCGGACGCCAAAACGACCGGGCAAATAGATGCCGGGTTCAATTGTAATCACCATTCCAGCTTTCAGTTTTTGCTGCTGTTTGGCAGCGATGCGCGGACCTTCGTGAATTTCCATCCCGACACCATGGCCGGTCGAATGGGTAAAGAAATCGGCCAGTTTCGCGCGCCGAAGAACGCTACGCGCGGCTTCGTCGACCTCGCCACATTGCACCCCAGGCCTCACGGCGGCAATCGCGGCGAGCTGCGCTTCCAGAACCGCTTCATAGGCGTCGCGCTCTGCGGCCGTTGCCGGTCCCAGGTGTACAGTGCGTGTCATGTCGGAACAGTATCCGTGCAGCAACACACCAAAGTCGAGCACGACAAATCCCCGCCGAGACATCCGCTGCTCCGTCGCATGCCCGTGGGGTAACGCAGAACGCGCGCCGCTGGCGACAATGGTTTCGAACGACATGCCCTCTGCACCTGCCATGCGTGCCGCAAACTCGAGATGTGCCGCGACCTCAACTTCACGCTTGCCGGGTTCAATTTGCGTCAGCAAATGTTCGAAAAGCCGGCAGCCTAGCAAGGCTGCTCCCCGAAGTCGTCCAATTTCCTCGGCGTCCTTGATCTGGCGGAGCTCGGCGTTCAAAGGCGGCACGGGTTGGAAGAAGCTTCGCCGCAGTTTGGAAGGAATCCATGGACGCATCGCGTCCACTGTGGCGACCGTGGTGTGCTCACCATCAATCGCGCAGTGGCGTACGCCAGCTGCGATCATCGAGGCGCAGGCCTCCCGCAGGATCGGGCCCTGCGCGATCACCACGCCCGCATGTTTGGTTTCCTGCTTGGCTTGTTGAATGTAGCGTCCGTCGGTAAAGAGCACCGGTTTGCGAACCAGCGAATGTCGCCGCTTCCCGCCGGGGTGCTGCAAGGGTAAGACTACCGCTGCGTTCGACCCCATAAAGCCAGTCAGATATCGCACGTCGATAGGATGGGTAATCAGCATCGAATCCGCGTCTGATCCAGTGGACTGCAGCGCGGCAGAGAGTCTTTTCAGGCGAACCATACGTTTTGGTTATAGCATCCGGCAGCGTTGCACTTGCAGAAAGTTAGTGGGGCGTTCCGTTGGTTTCGCTGGTCAACCGCCGGATCAGGTCCACTTCATGTTGGCGATAAGGCTTTCCGTCCGGATAGAACACATCGTGAAACCAGATGGGCGGCTTTTCCAGGACATACGGGCGCTGCCAGGAATCCCACGGCAGATTCGTCTGCGTCTTGCCATTGACCAGACCCCAGTTGATCGCCGCGGCGTTATACTTCATCGCAATGGGAAGAATCGTGTCGAAGGTGCTGCCCACGCTGCGCGCCATATATTCCGTGCAGAAGATGGGCCGATGGTAGGTTTGCAACTGAACTATGTGATTCTCGAAATCCTCAGGCCAGCTGTAATTGTGGAACGACAAGATATCCGACTCGCCGATTTGGATCTTCTGTACTGGCTTCAGCTTAGAGAAATCTTCCCAGTCGCCGTAGAAAACTCCGCTGGTCAATGGTTGAATCGGATGCTGCAAGCGTGCCCATGCAAATACCTGCGGCAGTAGCTCCGCCACTAAACCGTTCTTTCCTTTTTCCTTTTGAGGTTTGTCGTAACTCTCGTCGCCACCGTTGTCGGGTTCGTTCCAGAGGTCCCACGCCAGAATGCGTGGATCATTCGCGAACGCCCCTACCACGCCTTTCACATAGGCTTCTAGTCGCGGGTACTGCGTCGGGTCTGCGAGTGCCGTCATGCCGGGACCCTGTACCCATCCGGAGTTATGTACGCCCGGAATCGGAGGATGCTGAGGCCCTAGCTTCGGCTCCGCCTCCCAGCACGAATCGAACAGCACAAAGATAGGTCGAATCTTGTGCTTATTCGAGATCGTCAGAAATGTGTTGATGCGCTGCTGAAATCCGGCGGGGTCCTGCTGCCATAGCAAATCGTGCAGGAATACACGCATGGTGTTCATTCCGATGGCTTGCGCCCAGCCTAGTTCCTGGTCGATCTCCTCGGGGTTAAATGTCGCTGCCTGCCACATCTCCAATT
>JAJXZK010000348.1 GCA_021780095.1 Acidobacteriota bacterium
GCGCCGCATGTCCGGACCGAGATGGACGTCCGCCACGTCGCGCAGGCAGATGGGCGTGCCGTCTCCGTTGGTGCCGACGACCACCTTTTGAAGGTCGGCAACCGACTTGATATAACCGCGTCCCCGCACCATGTACTCGCGGCCGGTATACTCCACGACACGCCCACCCACATCGTTGTTGCTCTGGCGAATGGCCTCGATCACGCGATTGATGGGGAGATGGTAAGCCAGCAGCGTATCGGGGTTGATGTCCACCTGGTATTGCTTGACAAAGCCGCCGATGCCAGCCACCTCAGAGACCCCTGGCACACTGTCTATCGCGTAACGCACGGTCCAATCCTGGAGACTTCGCAACTGGGAAAGATCGTGCTGGCCGGTCTTGTCAACCAGAGCGTACATATATACCCAGCCGACACCTGTTGCATCCGGTCCGAGCGTTGGCGTGACGCCCGTCGGAAGGTTGCCCCGCACGCCCTGCATGTATTCGACGACGCGCGAGCGCGCCCAATAGAGATCCGTGTTGTCGTCGAAGATGACGTAGACGAACGAGAGACCGAAGAAGGAATACCCGCGTACGACCTTGACGTGAGGCGCGGAGATCAACGCCGTCACAATGGGGTAAGTCACCTGGTCTTCTACCAGATCGGGGCTGCGCCCCTCCCACTCCGTAAACACGATCACCTGTTTGTCGGAAAGATCCGGAATAGCGTCAAGCGGCGTATTTTTGAGCGCCCAGATTCCCCAGGCAACCACAAAGAACAACCCCAGGAAGATGAAAAACTTGTTCCTGCTGCTCCAATCGATAATTTTCTCAATCATGGCGTCTGCACCTTCCCGGTTTTGGATGTAGCGTCGCTTTCCAAGTCACTGAGGCGCTTCAGCGCGCCGCCGTGTTGCGCGATGAAGCCGCGCGCATGTCGTTCGCTCGAAAATGCCAGTACGCTCGGAGAGCAGCGGTCGAAGGTGCGAACATACGTCGACTCCCGGCCGCGACTCTCCACAGCCGGCGCCATACGCATGCAGAGGTTCACGTCGCTGCTCTCGACAAACCAGGCTCTTTCTGGATCGATCAGCTTGCGGGTTTCAAAATCGGCGACTTTTAGAACTTTCAGCGGTTTGCCTGTCTGCTGGGCTTCGATCATGGCGCAGCGTACGCAGCAGACCTCGTATTTCTTTCCGCCGACAGTGACCACCGCCCGCGTCTCGGGATGAATCTCGCGGCCCGAGAAAGGGCAAACCTTCGGCTGCCGATGGCTAACGAGATACCAGGCGCCGCCTAGAACAAAGAGAACTACTAGGAGAGCGATAAAGCCGAAGAGGTTGAGTCTTGTTCGCATCACACACCTACTTTTTGCCTTTGCCCATATCCATTCCGGGCATGGAGGCCATCATCTGTTGCATGGCTGCGCCCAGCCGGCTTTCCGAATCGATCAGGAAATTTCCGGAGGCGACGATTTTCTCGCCGGGTTTGAGGCCGGCCAGCACCACGGTTTGTCCGTCGAACTGATCGCCGATCTTGATGTCCCTCGGCTCAAAATAGCCATTCGGCTTGGCGATGAAGACCACCTGCCGCGTCCCGGAATTGAGCACGGCTTCGCTCGGCACAAGGGTTTGGGTTCCGTAGTCCACGTTGAGTTGTACATCGGCGTACATGTCGGGCTTCAACTCATACCCGGGATTTGGGAACTCAAGACGGACTTTGATGGTCCGGGTCTTTGGATCGAGGGTCGGATAGATGTAAGTCACCTTTCCGCGATATGTTCTGCCAGGAAAGTAGCTGAGTTGCATTTGTGCTGTCTGCCCCAAATGGACATACGGCGCTTCGTACTCGAAGATGTCCACGTAGACCCAGATGGTAGAAAGGTCGGCGATATCGTAAAGATCGGTCTCCGGCGTCACATAAGCCTGCTCATAGGCGTTCCGCGTCATCACGAAGCCGTTGATCGGCGAATAAAGTGTCATCGTCCGCGCAGCTTTTCCGCTGGTTTCAAGCTGTTGGATTTGCGTGTCGCTGATGTCCCACAGCCGCAATCTGTCGCGGGTCGCGTTCAGGAGCGAGTTCGCCTCGGAAGAGACATCGGTGTAGGGAGTCTTCGCCAGATACTGCTGGCCCTTGCGGGCGATCAAATACTCCTGCTCGGTAGAGACAAGATCCGGACTATACAGCGTGAACAGTGGCTGGCCTTTCTTCACCAGCTTGCCGACATAATTGAGATAGACGTTCTCGATCCAGCCGGCGACCTTTACATGGACGCGGGATATCTTTTCGTCGTCCATTTGCAGTAGTCCTACCGTGCGGATCGTCCGCTTCAGATGAGCGCGGCGAACCGTCGTATAGGTCACGCCGATCTTTTGCTGGGTGGCCGCGTCAAGCACGACCGTTCCCGGAGTCATGTTCTGCATGTCCGCCGTCTGGCCGCCGGAGCTGCCCGGCATAGTCATTCCGGGCATGTTGCTCGCGCCCTGATTGGGCTCGGCGGTGTTTCCCTGAGGCTGTTTGCCTGACATGTCCATACCCGGCATGTTGCCCACGCTGCTGGACTGCGAGGGTGCCTGCCTCGGCGCCGGTCCTGCGCTCTGAGACGCGGCCAATGCCTGTTTGCGAACCGCATACCAATACGCGGCCCCGCCTCCAAGCAGGATTCCGGCAACCAGCAACCCAATTCCGATAACCAGCGCGCGTGCCGTCAAAGTAAGTTTCATGACTGTTCCTTCCTATTCCGTCAAATCGGTGTTGACCAGCGGCTCCATCTGTGCCAGCGCGGTCTCGTAGTCGCTCAGTTCCTGGTAGTAGCCGACCTCGTAGTTCAGTACGTATACGAAGTTCTCGAGCATGGAGAGGAAATCCACTTTGCCCACTTCATACGCCGACATCGAGGATTCCAGCGCCAGCGACGATTGCGGGACAATCGCTTTCGAGTAAAGATTCATCAGATTCCGCGCCGCGGTTGCCGCCAGATATTGCTGCTTGATTTCAAAGTTGACTTCGGTCAAGCGATCGTCGAGTTCGCGGCGGGCGGCATTCAGTCCGTGACTGGCCTCGATCACTCCTTCGCGCTGTTTGCTGTGGAAGAAAACTGGGATGTTCACGCCGACCATGACGCCGTGCATGTCCGGCAAATCGGGGCGCTGTTCATAGCTGTAAGCCACATCGAAGTCCGGCTTGTAAGCCTTCTGCGCCAGATCCACCGCGTATTGATTGCTCTCGATCATGCGCTTGTCGCGTTCGAGGCCAGGATCATTTGCATGCGCCATCGCATAGAGGTCATCGAGAGTGTCATGAAAGTCTGCCGCCTTCACTGGCGCGGGCGATGGCAGCGGAGATTCGGGGTCGCGGTAAAGCAGGGTGTTCAGACGGGCACGCGACGTGTCTTGTTCCTGCTCAAGGACGATCAGCTTCTGATCGATCCGTGCTACCTCGATCTGTGCGCGGAGCACGTCCTGCTGAATGCCCTTGCCGACTCGATATCGCGCTTCTGCTATGTTCTCCAGTTTCTGGAGCAGATCTTTATTTTTTTGCGTGATCTCGATCGCCTTGGTGTCATAGAAGTACGCGTAATAGGCCGTTTTCACTTCGACTACGACCTGGCGTTCTGTTTGCTCGTACTCCCACCGTCCCGCTTCAGCTTCCCGGTCGGCGATCTTGCCACGCAAGCTTAACTTGCCGGGAAATGGCAATGCCTGGCTTACGGTCAGCCCCCGGTAACTCGATGGATCGCCCTGCTGGACACTGAACGGAGTAATGTTCCCCATCCATCCGCCGGAAACCATCGGATCCGGCAGCGAGCGGGCCTGGGGAGCGCGGGCCCGCTGCGCCTGAAATCGCTCTGCCGCGCTCTTGATGCCAGGATTCCGCGCCAGAGCAATCGCCACCAACTGCTGGAGCGTGATCTCCTGGCCTGTCAGTGTGTTGTCTTGAGCCGCTGGCCCGGACGGGATGCTGGCCGGCACAGACGGCTTTGTTGCAATTGAATTGGCGACAGGAGCATCTACGGTCCCGGAGGCGTTCGGAGGCGCCTGCGCTCCGGCTGACGCGACGCCCAGCAGCATTGCTCCAGCCAGGAGCCACGAAAATGATCCCAAGCGGCTATTCATGGCGGCCTCCCGCCACGCCGGCTTCAGTTTCGCGCGTCGTGGTGACTGTTGGTCTGTTCGCCGATTCGCTGTGCGTGAAGATCTCGTCGGATGCCCAGTCGAGCAGCTTGCTGGAAAGCGGCGCCTTGAGGTCGAAGGTATAGGTATCCCGATATCCGAAAACAAACAGGTGATACGGGTCTGGATTGGAAAGAGTCTGAAGATCGGTCCAGCGCCAGCTCCGGCTGTCGTCTTTCGAAGAGGTCAAATAATCGATCCCATCCTGCCGGATGCGCAACACGCCGTTCGTGCCGGAGGTGATCGCACGGTGACGGACCGGAATCGTGGCGATCGCCGGAGCGTCTGGATCGGGATCCGCATTCTGCGAGGGCTGCGCGACAGCTTCCGCAAGCTCAGCCGCTACGGCCGGGGGTACGGCCTGCGCCAGGATAAACCGGTAGGTGCGCTGGCCAGGCCGATGCAGGCTGCGATTGAGATAGGTTTTGAGCGTAAGGCGATGAGGTGCGAGGAAAACAGTGTGTATTTCCTCGAAAGTCCATCGACGGCTCCGTCCATTGCTGGAGCGAAACTCTACTCCATTCTGGTCGATCAGAATATCTCCGTGATCGCCCGGCATGAGATCGGCGCGATGTATTCGCGCGGGACTTTCCCAACGGAGCGAGGCCGCCACGGGATGATCCGGCGGCGAAGCGGGCTGTCGCGCTGCCTGCGTGGCCATCGGAATCCCGCTCAGCGTTATGGCGATTGCCGACAAGATGATGACGCTCTTGTATTGTGTCCAAATTCTAGAAGGCATAAGCAGAATCTCCGTGCTCAGGATACTTCGCTCTTCATTGCGAGCAGAAAAGATACGTTTTTTGTGCGAGCACTTATGGTTCACTTGCAGAGAACAGAGTCAGAGTCTCGGAACGGTGGTACGAGACTCCCAGAGGCAGGAAGAAGGGAGCTAGATCAGAAACGTGCAGAGAGAAGCGCGAGATGACAGGGAGAACGGTGGCCCCTTGGGCAGCGGCATCAGTCCGCGGTTCTCTTCAACCACGATGAATACATTGAGGGACTGGCTGTGCAGTGCCGCAATATTCGACCGGTTTTCTGTCGCCGTTTGTACAGCGAACGGGATTGTTCTATGAGACGTTGTGCAGCACGCCGGCCTCGTAATTTCCGGCCCCGTCCGGGTAGCGAGTTTCGCACCTGCCGGCGTCGCCATCATCGGACACTCCGAACTGCAGCACTTCATGGAGTGTATCGCCTGGCGGCAGGGCGCCACAGCCAGCACGGGCATCGCCGTAAGAGCTACGAGCAAAGCCGCGACGAATTTGGCGAATCGCCTCATCTGTGTGACCCCATGATTCCGATCGCTGTTACTGGCCGTCTGTGATATAGATCACTCGCTCCTTCATGCCCTGCCAGCTCAGGCATCGAAGGCCGCGAGGACGGCTCCAGTTTGTCCAATCCAGTGTCGGAAAAGATGATGAGGACGTGTGGGTCATGCTCTGGATGCTGGACAAGCCACCGCATCATGGTCGGTTGAGTACGTGGCGCCAAATTCTCCCGCGACACAGCCCGCGATATCCGCTGCGCACGACGGCTTGGCCCCGG
>JAJXZK010000392.1 GCA_021780095.1 Acidobacteriota bacterium
TCGCCGGTTTCGGTTTCCACCAGCGTCGGAACCAGCACCAGGTTGGTGCGCGCACGTAACGTCGGGACCTGTTGCGCACGGGCCAGCCCTGGCGCACTGGCTAGAAGAGACAGGAAAACAAATCGCCCCAGACGAGAGAGATACCATCGCCGCATATTCCATTTCTACACTGTCGCAGCGTCCCATGAGGAGGCAACGCGAACGCCGCTTCTCGCCGACAAAAAAAGAAAACCACGCAGCCGGTTGCGCTGCGTGGTTTTCCCTAAACATTGTCAACTGCAGCGCCTATCTCCCGGCATGTACCAGCGGCATACTCACCAGATGTTCGCTGATGAACCACACCTGCAGCTCGTTGGTGCGGACAACGTCGCTCACCAGCAGGTCGTTGGTTCCATCGTCTCCTCTTTCCGCGGCTTCGCGGGCCAGCGAGCGAGCGGTCACGATGATTTGCTCATGCGCTTCCAGCAGTTCGGAGATCTGGATGGGAACTTCCTGGCGTCCACGCGGCGGACGTTTCAACCGGGTTAGCTCAGCCACGTCATGGGCCATGGCCACGCTGATGCCGCCCAGGGTTTGAATGCGCTCGGCAAGCGTGTCCACTAACTCTGCCTGCTCGCCATAGTGCTTATCGAAGAGAAGGTGAAGCTGGTAAAAGGTAGGTCCGCTCACCTGCCAATGGCTCTTTTTATACAGATCGCGCAGCGTGATGGTGTCGGCGAGCAGCAGGTTCAACTCTTCTGTCATTTGCTGCCGAACCTCGGCGCTGAGCCCAATCGAAAGGTGTGGAATGACGGTTCCAAATTTTTGAATTTCTCCGCCATGTTGATTGGCGTGCGGAGTGATGTGATCGGTCGAGGAAGAATTTCTCGTTGCAGTGGGCATAATGGCTCTCCTTGTTCGCACTTGGTTAGATGCTGTCGCGAGTCGCCCGGACGCGGAAAAACTAAGCAGCAGGAGTTGGGTGGTCGACTGGAGGGGAACAGGCAACCGTACCACTTATCGATAAATACGACGCATGCGTCCGCCGGTTTCAAGCCGATAGATTTCATTGCGCCACAGCACCTTGCGGCTGCAATAGCTGGCTACCCAGAACAGGATGCCCAGCATGTCGCGAACCGGATACAGAAGGGCGCTTGGGAATGCGGATTTCTCCCGCACAACACGATGGCTGACAGCAAAGGCCAGCAGTATCCGGGTGCCCACGCTCCACAGCAGCGCGCCTGCTGCCAGAGCGAACCAATGAGGTGGTCGCAGGCCGCAAAGCGCCAAGGCTGTCAGCAGACCAAACGGCACGCTAAAGGTAAGCGCCGTGCCCAGGTGGCCTTTGGGCCGTGAAAATCGGGTGCTTTTCATCCACCGGGCCTGGTGCTGCATGGAGGGCCAGAAGTCTGCGTGCAAAACAACGTGATCGATCACGTGTTGCGACAAGACCACCGCGTGACCACGCTCCGCCACCCAGTTGCCCAGCAGAAAGTCGTCGGCGCAATAATCTCCCATCGGCAGAAATCCGCCGATCTCATTCAGGCACGATCGGCGAATCGCCATGGTGGGGCCGAGTGCGAACTTCATCCCTTCCATCATGTCGGCCACCAGCACGCCGGCGCTCATTTCAATGGACATGGCGGCGGCTTCGATCCGCGACCACAACCCGCCTTGCGCGGCAACACCCCGGTATAGGCAAGTCACGGCCCCCACCTTTGCATCGGCAAAGGGCGCCACCACATCGCGGACGTAATTGGGGTCGACGCGGACATCGCTATCGCTGATGATCAGCAAATCGTACTTCGCCGACTCAGCCATCTTTTCCAGCGACAGAATCTTCGCATTCGGCACCGTCGGCTCGCCGCTGGAAAGAAACTGCACCGGCACATCCGGGAATCTCGCGGCGACTTTCCGGGCGGTGAGCAATCCGGCGTCGTCCGGTTGTCGCGCGCAAAAGAGAATTTCGTACGCGGGATATTTCTGCTGAAAAAAAGTGGCGAGGTGGGCTTCCAGGTCGGGCTCCGCTCCGTGCAGCGGCTTCAACAGGCTGACCCGCGGCTCGAAAACCACGGGAGAACAGTGCCGCCGCGCGAATCGGCGAACGGCCAGCAGCGCCAGGGCCGTGTAAACGCTGGAGGTGACCATGCCGAACAGGCCGACTCCCAAAACGAAATCAAGCAGGTTTTTCATGAAGAGCAGAACAGATGATAGAAGATGGGCTGCAGGATTGCGAAGGATTTGCGCGTCGGCAGTCGCCGGGTGTGGCCGGGTGCCCCATTCAAGCCTTCTGTTGGCTTGAGTGGGGCTTCGAACCTAGGAACGCTTTCTGGAGTCGCGTGGCGGCACAGGGATAATCACCGGACGCCGCATCGGCACCAGGCCCTGCTCCGCTGCGGCGCCTCCCGGGGAAACGCGCGTCAGCATTTCTGTTCGCACATAGTCCACGAAGCTTTGCATCTGCCGATTCATCTCTTCCATGCGCTCCCGCATCTGCAGAACAATCGCGATTCCGGCAATGTTAACGCCGAGATCACGCGCAAGGTTCAGGATGAACTCCAGCCGCTCCAGGTCTTCTTCGGTATAAAGGCGAGTATTGCCTTCGGTGCGCGACGGCTTCAGCAACCCCTCCCGCTCGTAGAGTCGCAGCGTTTGAGGATGGATGCCATACATCTCCGCAACGGAGGAAATCATGTAGGCGCCTTTCGATTTACGCTTGGTAGCCATAGCTCTCTTCCTCTGCCCCTCGTCCCACTTCGAAATTCCCTTACCTTTCGCTGCATCGGCTATGCTAGAAGCCGGTGCCATGCGAACTGCAAAAACCATCGCCGCGATTCTCGCTCTTCTGCCGTTCTGCAGTCTGCCGCTTCAAGCCACCGACCCAGTTCCTGCGTTCCATCCCGGCCAATGGCAAATCGACTCCATAACTACTCAGAGCGACGGTCGAACCATCACCTCTCAGACTTCTCTCTGCGCCAAGAAGCAAATGGATTTCTGGAAGGTGGCGCAGGCCGGACTAACCTGCAAAAAACCCAGAAGCCATCCCGAATCGGGCAATCAAGTTCGCATCCACGTTCACTGCGAATTCAAGGGCGAGAACCTCCACTCTGACATCATCTCTGAAGTAGTCGAAACCCTTTCTGACCACGGCAACAGCTTCACCCTGGAAGGAACGACCACAACCAACACCCTGTACCAGGGCGTCCAACCGAAGCAGACCTCTGTTCATCTGCATGCCACGGCACATCGCACAGGCCAATGCCAATAAAGAATTGCACTATACCCGGCTGAACAACTCCGCCCGAGGATCTTCCGGATTTAATCGCGCCAGCTCACGCAGAATTTCCTTCGATCGCTCATCCTGTACCTTCGGCACCGCGATCTGCACCTCCACAATCTGATCGCCGCGCTTGCCTTCGACCGATGCTGAAGGCACGCCCTTTTCCCGCAGGCGCAGTTTTTGGCCTGTCTGCGTTCCAGGAGGAATCTTTAGCTGCGTGCGGCCGTCAATGGTCGGCACGTCAATCTTCGAGCCCAGCGCGGCTTCCGCAACTGTCACCGGAACTGTTACATATATGTCGTCTACGTTCCGGGTGAAGACGGGATTGGTTCCGGCGCGAACAATTAGGTACAAATCCCCGGCCGCACCGCCGTGGACGCCGGCATTTCCCTTGCCTGCCAGGCGAATGCGCTGGCCGTCGCGTGTCCCCGGCTTGATGCGAAATTCCGCCGTCTCCGTTCGTGCAACCGTTCCCTGTCCGTGGCAAGTTGCGCAGCTTTGCTGGACTTGGCCGGTGCCGCCGCAGCGTGGGCACTGGATATTGAACTTCATCCGGCCGCCCATTTGCGTCACCTGTCCGGTGCCATCGCATTCCGGGCAAACAGTTTCGCCGCCCTTCGATGCCGTTCCGTGGCACGTCGGGCAAACCACCTGGCGCGTGATTTGCAGCTTTAAGGAGCCGCCGCGAATCGCCGTCCAGAAATCGACATTCACCTGGTATTCCAGATCGCTGCCAGGTTGCGGGCCAGCCTCCTGCTGGTCGCCGTGGAACATGCCGGAAAAAATATCGCGAAATCCTCCCCACGATGTGGACCCTCCGGCGCCCGCACCAGCGCGCTGACCTGCTGCGGAACGCTGTCCGGCTCCGGCGGCAAAATCCGAGAAATCAAATCCTTCAAAGCCGACCGGGCCGCGCTGCTGCTGTCCTCTTCCTTGTGCTCCGCGGAACCCGTAGCCACCTTGCGCCGCCGCTTCTGCAGCCGCCGGATCGATGTTGTCGGAGTAGAAGCCCAGCTGGTCGTAGATCTTTCGCTTCTTGGGGTCGCTCAGGATGTCGTTGGCCTCCGACATCTCCTTGAACTTCTCCTCAGCCTTCTTGTCTCCCGGGTTTACATCGGGATGATATTTGCGCGCAAGCTTGCGAAACGCCTTGCGAATATCGTCCGCCGACGCGGTCTTCTTCACCCCGAGAATGCCGTAATAATCTTTCGTCTGTGTCGCCATTGGTTAATTTATAAGCTTATCTCGTTCAGTAATGCTTTTTCATCCGGATATTGAGGGATCACGAATATCCGACTTCAATGGAAGGCTGGATTATCCGTTGCACCCAGTCAGCTCTGCTCATCGATCCCTTCAGTTCCACACCTTGTCCACATCGATCGGTTGAATGCGGCAGAAAATGTCCGGCGCCACACGCGCCATCTTTGCCACAAACTCTTCAGCCTCTTCGCGCGTCTGGAATACTTCCTTGCTGTACACCTGACCCGCACGAAGCTGCTCACACTGCCATACAGTATCGGTCATCGAAACTCCTTGTCGAATTCTGTAGCCCCCTAGAAGCAGCGGAGGGTGCCCATTGATTCCCAGGACACCCTCCCATCACGGAATGCGCTAGCATCCATGCCTTGCATACGTGCGATAACGGCTTGCCGGATTCTGCGTGACTCGATCCGGCTCAACCTCTACTTCTTGTCGTCGACGTCGACATATTCCGCGTCGATCACGCCCTCGTCCTTCTTCGCCTCGGCTTCCGGTTGGCCACCGCCGGTTGCACCTTCAGCTGCGTTTGCGGTCTCAGGTGCAGCCGCGTTGGCCTTGTACATCGCCTCGGCCAGCTTATGTGATGCGGCGGTCAGTTTCTCCCGCGCTGCGTTTAGTTCCGCCGGACTCGGCGTGCCTTCCAGCGTCTTCTTGGCGTCGGCCAGCGCGCTTTCCACTTCGCCCTTGTCTCCCGCAGGCACCTTGTCGCCGCTGTCCTTCAACATTTTTTCGATGTTGTAGACCAAGCCGTCCAACTGGTTCCGCGCGTCGATTTCTTCGCGCTTCGCCTTGTCTTCCGCGGCGTGGGCGTCGGCATCCTTGGCCATGCGCTCCACTTCCTCTTTGCTCAGGCCAGAAGAAGACGTGATCGTGATCTTCTGGTCCTTGCCCGTGGCATTGTCCTTAGCTGTCACGTTCAGGATGCCGTTGGCATCGATGTCGAACGTCACCTCAATTTGCGGAATACCGCGCTGCGCCGGAGGAATTCCGCTCAGCTTAAACTTGCCCAAGGTGCGGTTCTGGCTTGCCAGCGGCCGCTCGCCCTGCAGGACGTGGACTTCCACTTCCGTCTGATTGTCCGCCGCCGTCGAAAACGTCTCCGTCTTTTTGGTCGGAATCGTCGTGTTGCGCGGAATCATCGGTGTCGCTACGCCGCCCAGCGTTT
>JAJXZK010000197.1 GCA_021780095.1 Acidobacteriota bacterium
TAAGACGATTTTGTTTGTGGGCACGAAGCGGCAGGCGCAGGATGCAATCGCCGAGGAAGCCACCCGTTGCGGCATGTTCTACATCAACCAGCGTTGGCTGGGCGGTCTGTTGACGAACTGGGCGACCGTGCAGAAGTCTGTGAAGCGCCTTCAGGAACTGGATGAGATGGCCACCGACGGCCGCTATGACCTGATGACGAAGAAAGAAGTCATCAAGCTGGAACGCGAGCGCAAGCACCTGCAGGCGAACCTGGCCGGTATTAAAAACATGCGCCGCTTGCCGGACGCGCTGTTTGTTGTAGATTCGAACAATGAAACCATCGCGGTGAAGGAAGCCCGCAAGCTGGGCATCCCGGTGGTGGCCGTGGTGGATACGAATTGCGACCCGACGCTGGTCGACTACATTATTCCGGGCAACGATGACGCGCTGCGCGCGATTCGGTTGTTCACCTCCAAAGTTGCCGATTCGATTGTCGAAGGCGTGCAGATGAGCGGCGACAAGCAGCAGGCGGAACTGGCCGGCGTGACAGCGAGCGCGGACCAAGCGGCTGTCGAGGGTGTTGCGGAGACTCCGGACGGTTTTAACGCCGCGAAGTACGATCCTGAGCTGGCCGACGATGATGTGGACCTGGAGCAGGCGCTGGGCGGCGGGATTCGCAAAGCTCCCACGGCGGTTTCTGCGATCGCGGATGAGCCGGAAGCGGCTGCGGCAGAGAGCGGCGTCTAAGACCGGTTCAGCGACACTGGTAATTGACAACCCGCGCTGCTCAGTTTTCTTGCACCGTATTTTCAAACATCATGTTCGTCATT
This sequence comes from Acidobacteriota bacterium, assembly GCA_021780095.1. Next base: position 811 of record JAJXZK010000197.1, read on the forward strand.
CTAAGGTCGCCGCGGCGATCTCAGGATGACGACTCCTATTTGATTAAGATTGGACGTATAAGAGGATGTCGACTGTGACAGAAACAATTTCAGCTGGAATGGTGAAGGAGCTGCGCGAGAAGACCGGCGCTCCTATGATGGACTGCCGTAATGCACTGACAGAAGCCAAGGGCGACATGGAAGAAGCTGTGGTCGTGCTGCGCAAGCGCGGCATGGCATCGGCAGCCAAGAAGGCCAGCCGCACGGCCAGCGAAGGCGCGGTGGGAACCTACATCCACGCCGGCGGCAAGATTGGCGTGTTGCTGGAAGTAAACTGCGAGAGCGATTTTGTGGCCCGCACGCCAGACTTTCAGGAACTGCTGAAGGACATTGCGATGCATATCGCAGCCACCGATCCGCGCTACATCCGCAAGGAAGACGTGACCGCGGAAGACCTGGAACGCGAGAAGGAAATTTATCGCGCGCAGGCGGCGCAGACCGGCAAGCCCGCTCCGGTGATTGAGAAGATCGTCGAGGGGAAAATGTCGAAGTTTTATGAGGAAGTCTGCCTGCTGGAGCAGCCCTTCATCAAGGAGCAGACGGTGACCATTGCGCAGTTGATCGCGCAGAAAGTCGGCAAGCTGGGAGAAAATATCCAGGTGCGCCGTTTCGCCCGCTTCAAGGTCGGCGATGCCAATTGGACTGTGGCCCAGATCAAGGCGACTGCATAATCAGTATTTAGTTCGAAGAAAAGCCCGACATTGTGTCGGGCTTTTTTATTTTGCGGCAAAATAATTTTCCACAACCGTTGCAAGGTGCATGTGAGCGTTGCTATGACTAAGTGAAAAGGGGAAGCACGATGGATTTGGATTTGCGCGGATTTGAAGCTGGGGATCACGTACCAATCCGAGATCAGGCTGCCTGTCGGTGGCTCAACCTTCGGGGGGAATTGGTTGCCTTCTGTATTGCACTAAACCAAAAGGCGGGCTGGCCAGTCCTTCGGTGGGACGACAATCCAAACCCACTCCGTGTCTGGAGGGAAGACGGTGCAGATCTAACTATCTTCTATATGAACGACTTCCATCGAGTTAATTTTTCCGATTCTTCCAAGGGGTGGGAGTGCGATTATGAGCTTAGGATCAAACGGGAGAGCAACAGGGCCAGTTGGTTCGGCATGGAAAAATCCCGCTCTGACACAGACGAAAGCATCGCAGAATTGATGATCCGCAAACTCCTGCGATCCTGAGTCTAAATTGGAGAGACCAACTCCGACGGGAATCGATCTCATCGCTCTGCTAGCGGCTTCCTCTTCCAAATCCTTTTCCAGATGACAACCACTGCGACAATCGAGGTAAGGATCTGGACGGGAGATGTCATGTAGCTGAGGGCCGTGAGGCACCTGTGTAGAAATGTGCCATCTGGGCTCAGAGTGTTCTTGGTGGCTAGATTCCACGCAAACTGAACGGCGAACCATAACAAAATGAGAATCCAGCGTTTCATCTCACACCTCTTTGCGTCTTCGCATGTCGTGCAGTTTAGCAGTTGTCTCCAAGTCGGCCTCCTAATTAATTGGTGGTCGAGTGCCGCAGGGAAATTTATCGTGTGAAGTAAAAACCGTTTGAACACGGCAGCATGTGTGCTTTAGCGGCTATTTATTGGGCCCATGCGAGGCCGTCGGCACCAGCGCCGGCGTTGATGAGTTTTTGTACTTTCCAGTCAGTCAGGTCAATCACAGCCACCTGGTTTTTGACATTGCAGGAGACGTAGGCAACTTTGCCATCCGGGCGCACAAGGATTTCCTGGGGTGCGGTGGGAACAAGGATGGTGTTCACCACTTTCAAGGTGGCCAAATCGACCACGGCCACAAGACTTCTCCCTGGAATCGCCACCAGCAGCGAGCGGCCATCCTTCGTGGGAGCGGTGCCGTAGCCGGTTCCAGGCAACGGAACCCATGCCTTGACTTTGTCGGTCGCGGTATCGATGACAGCCAGCCGGGGCTGCGTCTGGTCGGAAGTGAAGGCCATGCTGCCGTCTCTCGATACAGAAATGCGTTGCGTCTCGCCGGAAATCGGAATGACGGCGAGCGTCTTGCGGGCCTTGATGTCGAGGACGGAGACAGTTCCCGGACCGACGTTGGCGGTGTAGCCGCGGGTTCCGTCGGGAGAGAGGGCGAGCATGTGCGACTGTTCCTGCCCGGTTGGGATGGTGCCGACGATTTTCAGCGTGCGTGGGTCGACCAGGGTGACATCCTGATCAAGTTCGGTGGTCACATAGAGCAGTCCGTCGTGTTTGTTATAGATCACGCAATGGGGCCGGACGCCGTGGCCGAAGTCGACACGGCCGGTGATTTTGCGCGAGGGTAGGTCGATGACCAGCATTTCGTGCCCATTGAGTCCAGGGTGGCCGACACCGACATTGCCATAGATAGGAACGTAGGCGGTGCGGCCGTCGGGAGATACGGCGGCTTCATGACCGTGCATGGCCGTGACGCCCTCTGGGATGGTCGCGATCTGCTGGTGGCTGGCGGTATCGACCAGACTGATGGTTTTATCTCCCTGATTGACGACGATCAAAAGAGGCACGGTCTGGTCTCCCGTCTGGGCATGTATGGAGAGCGTGAGGAGGCAAATACCGGAAAAGACAAGCGACAACGGGATGGATGGGCGCATGGCAACCGCAGTATACCCTTCGATCGTCAACGAAGGAGGCGGACCGACCTTCCATGGTCAGCGGAACAGACGATTTCTGCCGAAAATACAGGTCACTTTCCAGAGCACGGAATCTACGCCAGGATTCTCTGTTCAATGCCACTTTCAAGCCAACAGAAGAAGCCGAGACCGGTTTTACGCGCGGATCGACTTCTGCGATACTCAAAAGCACGTACAAGCGAGTTCTTCTCAAGCTTTGCGGCGAGGTCTTGAGGGCTCGTCGCGGCGTCGATATGAGATGCCAACATCGGACAAGTCGGAGTGCAAATTCGCAGATGCCTCAGCAGCTTCGAAAAACGAATGCGGCGCGTACATGGCTTGTTCCGGTCTATTTCTATTGCTGCACATTTCTGACTGCGACATGCGCAGCGCTGTTTCTGCATAAAGGCAACCAGACAACACTGGCAGCGCTCTCGAATTTCACGGGCACCCTGGTGGAAAACCTGGTCCATCGCGGCGAGTATGTGACATGTTCAAGCGGCATGACAGCGGTCGGCAATGTGCTCTGCTTCCACGCCAATCGAATGCCATTGTCGCCCTACCTTCTGGCTGGACTGGTTCACATTTTTGGGGATCACTATCGATCCGTGCAGGTGGCGAAGATAGCGCTGGTTCTGCTTCCCGTTGCGGCAGCATTTGCGCTGGCCTGGACTGCGCCATGGCCTGCTTCGCGCCAACGCATTCGGATGGCGATTCCGGTTGTATTGTTTTCAGGTCTGCTGCTCCCGACTCAATTGATCGACGTGATCAATATGCAGGTCGAGGAAGGATATAGTTTCTGCCTGCTGGTTTACGCCCTCGCGGTTCTACTGTTCGGAATGCGCCGAGAGGCAGGGAGAACATTGATGCCGTGGCGGACGACGCTACTGTTTGCCATCAGCGTACTTTGCCTGTACCTCGCAAAGAGTTCCATGATTGCCGCATCCTTGTTTCTGGTGCTGGCGTTTTGCTGGCAGGTGCGCGCCAAGCGCAAGCAAACAGCAGTCGCGCTGATTTTTCTGTGCGGTCCTTTGAGCTGGGGGTTATACACCTTTCGAACCGGCCATTTTAGTATTGGCACAAGCGTCGATGGAATCGATCTGCACAAGGGAAATTACTTTGAATTTCTTGAGAGATATCCGCCGCGGCCGCCGGTGACCACCATTGACCTGTATGACGCGAGCCTCAGCCATGGGCGCTTTTTCACCAATGAGTGGACATTCAATGCGTATCACATGCGTCTGGCGGAGGATTACATGCGGGCGCATCCGGTGCGCACAATGCATGCGCTTCTCTGGAAGGCAGAGGTATTTTTTTTCGCCATTGATAAAGTTGGATCGGAACGGTATTCCGGCTGGCTTGGCAGGGTGACGACTGGGAGTATGCTTTGCTTCCGCCTGCTGTTATGGAGTGCCTGCGGGCTGGCCGCATGGCTGTTATGGCGCGGACCGCCAACGGTTCGGTGGGGGGCATTTGTCTTTCTTGGACTGACGTTCAGCATCGCGTTGCCATATCTGGTCGGATTCGCACTTACTCGTCACGCCAGTGTACTGGTGCTGCCGACGGCGCTTTTTCTGTGCTGGTGTCTTTTTGAGATCCATTCGCTGGAGCGACTGCGTAGAAGTATGTCGACGCGTCAGCCGTTTTGAGCGACCTGCGGAGATACCCGACTCTGCCCAACTTCTGCGATACTCAAAGGGCATGTACAAACGAGTTCTTCTCAAGCTTTCCGGCGAAGCGTTGGCGGCGGACCGCGGCTTCGGGGTTGACGTTGCACGCATTCACGAAATTGCGGCGGAGATTGCCGATGTGCACTCCATGGGCGTGGAACTGGCAATTGTGGTTGGCGGCGGCAATTTTTTCCGCGGCGTGGCAGAGCAGGCGCAGGAAATGGATCGCGTATCCGCCGATCACATGGGCATGCTGGCCACCATTATCAACGCACTGGCAGTGCAGGATGCGCTGGAGAAACAGGACGTTTTTTGCCGGGTGATGAGCGCCATTGAAATGAACCAGGTATCGGAGCCATATATCCGTCGCCGCGCAATTCGGCATCTAGAAAAGGGAAGAGTGGTTATTTTCGCCGCCGGTACGGGAAATCCATATTTTTCGACTGATACTGCCGCATCGCTGCGGGCGATGGAGATCAAAGCCGACGTGCTGTTAAAAGGAACCAAGGTGGACGGCATTTACAGTGCCGAC
>JAJXZK010000268.1 GCA_021780095.1 Acidobacteriota bacterium
AAGGAGGGAATCGTGAACGGCTCTACATTAGCTCCAACAGCACCAGGTGCAAAAAGCGGCGGACGCACAATCCTTGGCGTGCTACTGATCATCACCGGCCTTTTGGCCATTCTTCTGCCATTCATCACAGGCATTGCGGTGACCGCCTTTATCGGCTGGCTGCTGTTATTTGCCGGCATCGTTCACTTGATTTATTGTTGGCATTCGCGCAGTACTGGCGGGGTCATCTGGCAGCTGCTGATCGCAATTTTGTATTTGTTTGTCGGCTTCTATCTGATTTTTCATCCAGCACGTGGCTTGGTTACGCTGACACTGCTATTGGCTTCCTACTTTGTTATAGAAGGCGTCATTGAACTTGTGCTGTATTTTCGTTTGCGCCGCTCCCACCGTTCCGGCTGGTTTCTCTGGGACGGTCTGATCACGCTGCTGTTAGGCATTCTGATATGGGCACACTGGCCATTCAGCTCTGTATGGGTACTGGGAACTTTAATCGGTATCAGCCTGGTGATCAGCGGATTTACTCGGCTCTTCGCCAAGCCAACATTGGCATCCGCGGGACTGGTTTGAAGGATTCGGCAGAATATGACCACGCGAAAGAACTAGTGAAAGTCGTGGGAGCGCAGCGCAAGTGCGCCATCGGAAAAAGCCATCAGTCGTGTTGCTTTCACGTGAATCACACCATCCTGATTTTGCAAGTATCCTTCGACAATCAGGAATTTGCTCCGCGTTACAACTAGACGCTCCCGCTCATACAGGTCGGGGGTGACGATGACATTGGCAATGCCGGTTTCATCTTCCATTGAAAGGAAGATGAAACCCTTTGCCGTGCCAGGACGTTGCCGTGCAATGATGCAGCCCGCAGTACGAACGTAGTTCCCATCCTTCTCTTCTCGCAATTCCTTTGCAGAGAGTACGTGTTGTTGGTGCAAGGCAGCGCGACGATAATACATGGGATGTCTGCCAACCGTAAGCCCGGTGCCGGCGTAATCGGCAATCAGCCGTTCCTCTATATTCATTTGTAGCAGCGGCTTTCCCTCCGAATCATCCTGCAAGGATGCAACGTTCTGCCGAAACAGCGGCCCTTCAGGTTTCCCGGCACGTTCCACCTGCCAAAGAGCGTCGCGACGGTGTTCAACTCCATTGAGTTGGTTCAAGGCGCCGATGCGAGCCAGCAACGTCAATTCTTTTCGATTTAGCAAAGGAACACGTTGCGCAAGATCTTCCGCCGAACTGAATCGACCATCATGCGAACGAGACGCCACCAATGCCTCCGCCGCCTGCTTGCGTAGCCCTCGCGCATAGCCCAGTCCCATCCGTACAGAAAGGCTGCCATCGCGCTCTCGTTCCACCGTGCAGGCCCAATTGGAAATCTGAGTGTCGATAGACCGCACTCGTAGACCATGACGTTGTGCATCTTTTACCAGGACTGCTGGAGCATAAAAACCCATCGGCTGATTGTTCAAAATGGCACAGGTAAACGCGGCCAGATATTTCACCTTGAAATAAGCCGAGGCATAGGCGATAAGCGCAAAGCTGGCAGCGTGCGATTCTGGAAATCCATACAATGCAAACGAACTGATATTTTGAATAATATTGTTTTGAGTCGTGACATCAAGCCCGTTCGCAGTCATGCCGGACCGCAGCTTGCCTTCAAGATTTTTCATTCGCTCCCAGGATCGGCGCATTCCGACCGCCCGTCGAAGCTCTTCGGCTTCAGCGCCGGAGAAGTTGGCCACCACCATCGCCATTCGTAACAGTTGTTCCTGAAACAGCGGCACTCCGAGAGTGCGTTTTAAAACTGGCTCCAACAATGGATGCGGATAGCTGACCGGTTCCTTATGCTGTCGACGTCGCATGTATGGATGCATCATCTGGCCAACGATCGGGCCCGGGCGAATAATCGCCACCTGAACCACGATGTCATAGAACCGTTTAGGATGGTTCCGCGGCAGCGACGCCATCTGCGCCCGGCTTTCCACCTGAAACATTCCCACGGTATCGGCCTGTTGCAGGGTTCGATAGACCTCTGGGTCTTCCGGCAGCTGGGCCAGATCGATGGAATCCCCATAATGCCGGGGAATCAGTTCCAGACAATCTTTCAGGACGGCCATCATACCAAGCCCAAGCAAGTCGACTTTGATGATGCCGAGATCGGCACAGTCCTCCTTGTCCCATTGCACAACGATGCGCCCCCGCATCGAAGCTCGCTCCAACGGCACCACATGATTCAGTTGTCCCTGGCAGATCACCATGCCGCCCGAGTGCTGGCCTAGATGGCGTGGCAGACCCTGAATCCGCATCGATAGGTCGAGATACTTGGCGATGCGCGGATGAGCAAGATCAAAGCCAGCATCGTGGAATGAATGCGCCATGGTGTCTGTTTTCCCGCGCCATTCCCAATTGCTGACCAGACTGGATAATCGCCCCAGAGTATCCACATCGAAGCCCAGCGCTTTGCCCACTTCGCGGGCCGCAGATTTGCCGCGATACGTAATGACATTGGCCGTCATGGCAGCACCTAGCTCCCCGTATCGCTGATAGATATACTGAATCGTCTGTTCGCGCTTATCGTCAGAAGGTAGGTCCAGATCGATGTCTGGCCACTCGCCGCGGCTCTCGCTCAAAAAGCGTTCGAAGAGCAGCTCCATACCCACGGGATCGATGGCAGTAATTTCGAGGGCATAGCAAACAGCCGAGTTGGCTGCACTGCCGCGACCCTGGACCAGAATGTCGTGGCTCTTGCAAAACTGGATGATGTCCCAAACAATCAAAAAATATCCGGCAAACCCAAGCTTCGCAATCAAAGTCAACTCATGCTCGACCTGTTTTTTCGCTCGTTCCAGCAGGTGACAATTTTTCTTAGGTTGGTATCGCCTCGCCACGCCCTCCGCAACACGCTTTCGCAGAAAACTATCCATGTTGTCGCCCTCGGGCACTGGATAGCGCGGAAATTCATACCCAAGATCATCCAGAGCAAAAGTGAGGCGTGAAGAAAGTTCTACAGAATTTTCCACGGCATGAAGCACGTCCCGGAATAGCGAGGTCATTTCCTTCGTCGTGCGCAGGTAGCGTTGATTGTTCAGCGCTAAAAGCCGGCCCGCCTGATCAAGTTCCGTATGATGGCGAATGGCCGTGAAGACATCTAGAATCTCCCGCTCATATTCCGTTGCGTAGCGAACGCCGTTGGTTGCCAGCACAGGCAGCTGGAGAGCACGCGCTATACGGATTGCCGCTTGATTGCGCCACTCCTCTTCCCTTTCCTGATGTCGCTGGAGCTCGACATACACATTCTCCTTACCAAAAATTGCGCTGAGCTGTTCGACGACCTTGCGGCCCTCCGTTTCTCCGCCGGCAATTAGCGCAGCGGCCAATGGCCCTTCATCCCCTCCTGTCAGGCATACCAGACCGCTGTTGTACTGTTGCAAATCTTCAATCGTCGCGGCCCCCTCACATTTGTTGGGCTCCCGCATTTTGAACTGCGTGATGAGTTGGCAAAGATTTTGATAGCCTGCACGGGATTCGCACAGCACCGGCAGGCGCACTGGTTCTGGAACGTGCTGGTGCGGTAGCCATGCAGGATGCGTCAGCCGTGACCCGAAACTTGAAACAGCAATCTCCGCTCCGATATGCGCTCGAATGCTATTCCGCTTGGCGCTGGTGTGGAACCGCGCGGAGCCGTAAACACCATTACGGTCCATCAGTCCGATTGCAGGCATCTCCAATTCCACCGCCCGCTCGACCAACCCTTCCGGTTGCGATGCACCTTCAAGAAAGCTGAAAGCGCTGGCAGCGTGCAGTTCTACATATCGCTCAGTCATACAGCGCCACCATATTCCAGCAATTCCGCGCCACATCGCGGACGATGCAGCCGCACAGCAGGCTTCCATCCTCGGAATGTGCCACTAGGTCCCACTGTTCCACATGCCACAATTCCGGATTCCACCAATTCCCACTTGTGCGCCAGGGGCCGTAAGCCTTTTCGATGATGTAGCGTTTCTTTTGCATGAAGAATGAAGTCGGCCGTTCATTCTGCAATGTCACGGAAATGTTTTCCGGGGGACGGAGCTGCCGCAATGCAACTCGTGGCGGTGTACTGGAGGTCTCGGCGACACTTTTTGTGATAACCGCGAAGGGCTCCATGCGAAACTCATTCGGCTGATGTGTATCGCGCAGCATGGCTCGTCCCACGCATTCTTCGCCAACAATAGCGCGGATACGTGCCAGCGTGACATCCAGCCGACCGGGCTCAGGCAACTGGGGAGAAAACAATCCCATTTGCACTTTGCTGGTGCTTCCCGGTTCCGCTGTCAACGTCAATGAAAGAATGGGCGCCTGTGGTGGATGAGTTTCGAGATCAAGATGCAGCAGTTTGATCCAGAATTTGCGGTCGTTTGTCGGCAAAGCTGGTCGTATTGTTCGGGTATGCAACCCGCCCGCCTCAAGTCGCAAAATAATTGTTAGCGCAGCCAATGCCAACATCCGTGAAGTGGCGCGCAAAATGAGTTGCTCCAGCATCACTCCCAAAACAAACAACAGGGAATCCAGAATTTCTACGGATGAATCCAGCTCGCGATACTCTTCCAATGTGCTCGTAGGTTCGATCGGCAGAAACAGATGCGGCAGGTTTCCCAGTGCCAAATGGCGAAGACGTTTGCCCTCCTGCCCCATCCGTGCAATCAGATCTTTTTCAGGCAGAGCCGCTAGCATTCCAAGCGTACGGATTCCCCACAGCGCAAACCTTTCAGCATGCTTTTCAGAAAGCGCCAGCACGGAAAGAGGAAGGGGAGCCAGAGCAGCACTTTCTTCCCCAATCGGGATCACTGTTGTCGAAATGTCGGAAGACATGCCACGCGCAAGACAGATTGCCGCATGAAAGTTCCGGCTGACCGCAACTGATGCCGCGATCCCCAACGCCTGGACGCGCTGAAGCAGTTTTTCTGCCAGCACAGAAGCAGGACCAAACAGTTCCTTTGTCCCCGCAATATCCAGAACGCAGAGAAATGCCATCTCAGCGCTAGCTTCTTCCACTCTGGGACTGAAACTCCCCGCGCATTCCAGCAACGCCATTCTCGTCGCAACTTCTTCTTGCGTGGAACGCTGCAATACGGTGACCGCAGGAAATGTTTCCATCTCTACCTGCGTCATCCCGGTAAGAACGCTAAGGCGGCGCGCTTTTGAGTTCAGCGAACAAACCTGTCGTAGTGGAGGTTCGCCTTCCATCACCGCGCACGGCTTCTCCTGTAACGATGGCCGGAGTCGCAGCAAGGCCTGCGTCGCAAATTCCTTTATGTACAGGCAGGCGTAGAGTTCTGGCGGTCTCATCGTTGCGCCGCCCAAGTCGTTTCACACTGCCAGTGCGCGGCGCTCTCTCTTTGCGGCGGCTTACGCAAAGGAACTACCTTGGCGGGCGCCGGCTGGAAACGCTCTCGCGTAACTTCCACCCCATGCTGCACCCCGGTAAAGACAGTTTCTTCTTTCTGCAGTGGAAGGGCGGTTTGCATCTGCAGCACCAGTCCTGCACTACTCTTCGCGCAAGCTCGTTGCGTCAGCAAGAGAAGGCTTGTCTCGCTGTGTTCGGCCGCCGCACGATAGCGAAACCATGTTGCCAAGGGCACTCTTAATGCAAATTCTGGCGCAAGACTGGCCATATCCAGCACAATCGCGCTGAAGCCGCCCGCCTGCAAAAGAAGATCTGTTACTCGAAGTGCCTGCTCGATTCTTGACCATAGCTTAGCGGAGCTTGTTCGTGTCCCTTGACTTGACTTAGACACGGCTGGATGAGACATAGGCGTGGATTTTCCTGCCATGTGTTTTGATGGTGAATCTACCGGTACTGACAAATTTGTCTTGTGCTGGAAAAAATTATGGATGGCATCGGGCAGTCCCTTCCCCTCTCCTCGCGGATGGGGACCAAAACCACCGCCATGTAACCCTTTCATAATTGGCGAAGGAACCAGGTATTTCCCGGGAAGGACAAATGTATCTTGAGGAATTTGCCGCGCTTTTTTTTGAGTTGCGACGCCGCATCGTACCCACAGCATCCGTTCAAGATCGACGCCGGATGCGGCTGCGGATTCAGGATGAAGGGCATCCGAGACATCGATCCAGGCACATACCTTTGCCGCTCGTGTGATGCCCGCGAGAAATGAAAACGCCAGCGTAGTTCGACCGGAACACTCCGGGCCAACAATCTCCGTGATCGCGCCGACAGGAAGGCCACCCTCTAGCACTTGGTCAAGAGCTTGAATGCCCGTAGCCACAACCAGTCGAATGATCCGCTGCATAGGAGTCAGCGCGGACGGAATTCTGTGTGCCAGAGTGGCTTCAATTTCGGCGCGAAGAGTGGCTGCAGTCGGCATATGTCACTTTCGCCTTATGTTCGCCTATATGGGTGTACCTCTGTCAATCACGATCTGCTTCACACTTGGTGCACAACTCTATAAGTATCAGATAAATAAAGAACTAAAATTCACTATGCTCGGCGTATTTCAGTCTTCCTGCCCGGTTTTTCGCCCCACCGATTCCCCCAAAAAAGGATCGTCACAGTGATCCAAGCATCTTGTCTGTGATCGCTTGCTATCGGCAAAATTTTCTGACGTGCTGCCTGGCGCAATCGGCATTTCGCTCGATGAAATCGAGTTGATCTCGAGGGTGCTTGACACTCGCATTCCAGACAATAAGAATTGCTTGGTATTTAAAACGTTTGAACCTAAGAAAATCAGAGTCATCGCGTTCACCTGCATTGGAACAATCGGGTCCTTGGATAAGGGCGAAGAGAGAGCCTTAACAATGAAATTGCACAGAACTGGATGCGTTGCAATGGCTGCGATACTTCTGCTTTCGGGCTTTGTTTGGTCACAAAGCAAACAGCCCACAGCCAATAATGACGTTGCCAAACCCGCCGAGATAAAGCCGTTTCTTGGCCGATGGGATTTGACTCTGTACGCCCCGGACCACCAGTACCCGTCATGGCTAGAGGTAAGCGAAAGTGGAGGTCAGTTGCAAGGCCGGATGGTAGGCCGTTGGGGCAGCGCTCATCCGATATTGCACGTCAAGATTGAGAACTCTGCGCTCACTTTTTCGTCGCCGAAAGATGAAGAAGATACGCCGAAAGACATGCCGTTTCAGGCGAAGCTTGTCGGTGGCAAGCTGGATGGAACATTATCTGGACCCGACGGAACGACCTGGAGGTGGACGGGCGAGCGAGCTCCGTTATTGAACCCCACCACAGTCGCGAAGTGGGGCAAGCCCATCCGCCTGTTCAATGGAAAAGATACGACGGGCTGGTGGTTCGACAATCCGAGGGCAGCGAATATCTGGAGCGTGAAAGATGGCGTGCTGGTCAGCGCCGCCCATGGAAGCAACATCATTACGAAGCGCAAATTTCGCAACTTTAAATTGCACGTTGAATTCAATTGCAAACCGGATTGCAATACGGGTGTGTACCTGCGCGGTCGTTATGAGGTGCAGATCGCGGATAATGCTGGCCAGGACCCGCCAAATCGACAGACCGGCTCTGTCTACGGATTTATTACACCGTCGCCGTTGATTCCTCTCGATCCCGGGACCTGGCATTCGTACGATATCACCCTGATTGGCCGAACGGTGACGGTCGTTGAAGATGGTCAAACCGTTGTCGATAAGCAAGAAATTCCCGGGATTACAGGGGATGCACTCGATAGCCACGAGGGACTCCCGGGCCCGATTTATCTGCAGGGGGCCGAAGCTCACGGCGGGTTTTCTTTCAGAAATCTGGTCATCACTCCTGCAAAGGATTAGAAGATTCAACTTTGCCATCGTGAAACAATAATCCAATCCACCATGGCGACCTCCGACGGCTTACTCAACGAAATTCTCGCGGCAAGGGAACGCATCCGCGATTTTATCTGGTTAACTCCCTGCCAACATTCGGCGGAGCTTTCAGCTGTAACGGGCCAACAAATTTACTTAAAGCTGGACAATTTGCAACGCACGGGTGCTTTCAAAGAACGTGGCGCATTGAATAAAATTCTACGGCTGAGCCCAGAAGAAAAGCAGTGCGGAGTCATCGCAGCCAGCGCAGGAAACCACGCCCAGGCCGTTGCTTACCATGCAACCCAGCGCGGCATCCGGGCGCAGATCGTAATGCCGCTGATGACACCTTTGGTGAAAGTCTCTGCCACCCGCGGCTTCGGAGCCGACGTAGTGCTGCACGGCGCCAACTACGATGAAACCTACGCTGAGGCAATTCGCCGCAGCGAATCGGAGGGCATTACCTTTCTTCATCCTTTTGACGATATGCATGTCATCCACGGACAAGGCACAATCGGAGTCGAGTTGATTGAGCAGGTCCCAGACCTGGAGGCTGTGATTGTTCCGATCGGGGGTGGTGGACTGATCAGTGGAGTGGCAGCCGCACTGAAAGCAATGAATCCAGCAATCCGTGTCATTGGTGTGCAGACGGAGCGCCTGCCATCTATGCTGAAGGCCTGTGAAGTGGGGCACCCAGTAACACTGCCCGCAGAAGCTACCATCGCCGACGGAATTGCGGTTCGCAGAGCAGGCAACCTGACGTTGCCTCTGGTGCAGAAATACGTCGACGAAATTGTTACCGTCGATGAAGAGGAGATCGCTAATGCGATCCTAGTTTTGCTGGAACGAGAGAAGACGTTAGCCGAAGGAGCAGGCGCAGTCGCATTGGCTGCAGTCCTGAACGAAAAGACGAGCCTGAAACATCAGAAGACGGTGGTGCTGGTTTGTGGCGGCAATATCGATGTCAGTTTGTTGGCGAGGATTATTGAACGTGGTTTGGTGAAGGACGGACGGAGAGTTCGCATCCGAGTGCATCTCTCAGACCGCCCCGGTGCGCTATATCAACTCACGAAAATTCTTGCGGAACAGCAGGCCAACATTGTGGAAACGATCCATAACCGATCACATTATGGCGTGAATCTTGGGGACACTGTCATTGATATAACTCTGGAAACGCGCGGAACAGCGCATATCCAGATTATCTCGTCGGCACTGCAGGAAGCCGCCTACAAATTCGAACGGATCACTTAGCGACAGCCAGCGATCCGTATTGATCAACTGCGCGATTCACTATCCCGCTACGCCGACCAAGCTCGTGTCGCGAGCATTCGAAGCAGCGCGCAAATATTCATCGACGGCTGCGGCCGCTTTCCGTCCTTCAGAAATGGCCCACACCACCAGAGATTGTCCACGCCGCATATCGCCGGCAGCGAAAACTCCCTCAACTGTAGTCATGTAGCTGTTATTGGTGGCGACATTGCCGCGCGCATCAATGGCAACACCTATCTTCTCAAGCATGCCGTTGCGCACCGGACCGGAGAAGCCCATAGCGAGCAATACCAGATCCACTTCAAGCACAAATTCGCTGCCGGGTTGCGGCTCGAATTTAGGCGGAGGACCCACTTGGACACCGTGCAACTGTTTCACATTGCCGTGCTCGTCGCCGACAAACTTGGTCGTTGCCAGGCTCCAATTTCGTTTGCCGCCTTCTTCGTGCGCCCCTTCAGTGCGTAGCTGCATCGGCCACAATGGCCACGGTGTCAGCGGCGAACGATCGGAAGGAGGCACCGGCATAATTTCAAATTGTTCGACCGAGAGCGCCTTCTGGCGATGACTTGTTCCCAGGCAGTCCGCGCCCGTATCTCCGCCTCCAATGATGACGACGCGCTTGCCGTTAGCGAGAATGGCTCCTTCTTCCGAAACAGTATCGCCTTCGCAACGACGATTCTGTTGCGGCAAAAATTCCATTGCGAAGTGAATGCCGTTCAGCTCACGTCCAGGAACGTTTAGATCCCGCGGCTGCTCCGCGCCACCGGCGAGCAGAATGGCGTCGAAGTCACGCTGAAGATCTTCAACCGGCACGTTTTCGCCGACATGGGCACCGGTAACAAATGTCACTCCTTCCAATTGCATCTGTTCCAAGCGGCGATCGAGGATAGTTTTCTCAAGCTTGAAATTCGGGATTCCATACCGCATCAATCCGCCGATGCGATCGGCCTTTTCGAAGACGGTGACAGCGTGCCCGGCGCGGCGCAGTTGCTGTGCAGCCGCTAAACCCGCAGGCCCAGATCCAACCACGGCAACTCCCTTGCCTGTGGAGAACGCGGGGGGCTCAGGATGGACCCAGCCCTCTTCATAGGCGTGGTCGATGATATTTTTTTCAATCTGCTTAATCGTCACCGGAGGGGCATTGATGCCCAATACGCATGCCGCCTCGCAAGGTGCCGGACAAATTCTTCCCGTGATCTCCGGAAAATTATTGGTCGCATGCAAACGACGCACGGCTTCTTTCCAGCGACCGCGATATACCAGGTCATTCCAATCGGGAATGAGGTTGTTAACCGGACAGCCGGTGTGACAAAACGGCACACCGCAATCCATGCAGCGCGCGGCCTGCTGCTGCTGCTTTTCTTCGGGAAAAGATCGGTAGATTTCAACCCAGTCGTTGACGCGTTCCACAACGGGTCGCCGCTCGGGCAGCTCGCGTGGAAATTCCATGAATCCTGTCGATTTACCCATGTTGCACCTGCTCGGCGATCGTCAATGTCGGAAGTTCTCCAGTCGGAATTGCTATCTCTCCACGCTCGCGCAGCACCCGCTTGTATTCCTGCGGAAATACCTTGATGAACTTCGGCAGGCTATCATTCCAGTTGGCAAGAATCCAACCTGCACGCGGGCTTCCCGTCAGGTCGCGATGGCGCGTAATCAGCGTTTGCAGTTCCTCGATCTCGCGCGCATCGGTCAGCGGTTCAAGATCGACAGAAGCCGGATTGCATCGTTTCTGCATGAAATCGCCACGCTCATCGTAGACGTAGGCGATCCCTCCATTCATTCCGGCGGCAAAGTTCCGTCCACATGCCCCCAGAACGACGACGCGCCCGTTCGTCATGTATTCACATCCGTGGTCGCCCACACCTTCAACGACCGCCGTAGCTCCGGAGTTGCGGACAGCAAAGCGCTCGCCTGCGATTCCATTCAGGAAGACTTCTCCGCTGGTTGCGCCGTAGAGAATGACATTGCCAGCAAGGATGCTTTCCTCCGGTTGAAAACTGGAGTTGCGCGGCGGGAAAATAATAATCCTGCCGCCCGAAAGACCTTTGCCGACGTAGTCGTTCGCTTCCCCTTCCAGCGTTAGCGTGACGCCGTTGGGCAAGAACGCCCCAAAGCTCTGTCCGGCAGATCCCTGGAAATTGAAGCGGATGGTTTCCTCAGGCAATCCCGCCGGTCCGTAACGCCGCACGACTTCGCCGCCCAGCATGGCGCCCACAGTACGATGGATATTTCGAATCGGCAGCGAGAATTCCATGGGCTGCTGGTGTTCGAGCGCCGGTTTTGCAAGTTCTATCAAACTATGATCGAGTGCCTGCTCTAGCCCGTGGTCCTGTTTCTGCACACAATGTCGCGCCACGCGTCCTGGCAATGGCGGGCTGTACAAAATGGACGACAGATCAATTCCTTTTGCTTTCCAATGATCGACGGGCAATTGGGTATCCAGCATATCGACGCGGCCTACCATCTCATCCACGGTGCGGAAACCAAGTTTCGCCATATACTCGCGAACCTGTTCGGCAAGGAAGAAGAAGAAATTGATGACATGCTCCGGCTGACCCTGGAACCGCTTGCGAAGCTCCGGGTCCTGCGTCGCGATTCCGACTGGGCACGTGTTCAAGTGACACTTGCGAATCATGATGCAACCCATCGTGATGAGCGGAGTGGTCGCAAACCCAAATTCTTCCGCACCCAGCAGCGCCGCAATCACAACGTCTCGTCCGGTTTGCAGTTTGCCATCGGTCTGCACGCGGATTCGGCTGCGCAAATCATTCAACAGCAAAACCTGCTGAGTTTCCGCCAGTCCAAGCTCCCATGGAATTCCAGCATGTTTGATGGAACTTAGCGGCGCTGCTCCCGTGCCTCCACTATCGCCACTGATCAACACAACATCGGCATGCGCCTTGGAAACGCCAGCCGCGACCGTGCCGACTCCAACCTCCGACACCAACTTCACCGCGATGCGAGCTCGCGGATTGACATTCTTCAAGTCATAGATCAGCTGTGCAAGGTCTTCAATGGAGTAAATATCATGATGCGGAGGTGGGGAAATCAACCCCACTCCAGGAATGGAGTGCCGCAGCCGGGCAATCACTTCATCAACTTTGTAACCCGGAAGCTGTCCGCCTTCTCCAGGCTTCGCTCCTTGCGCCATCTTGATCTGCAGTTCGTCTGCGTTCATCAAGTAGTTGGTTGTCACACCAAAACGTCCCGAAGCGATCTGCTTCACGGCGCTGCGACGCAAATCTCCGTTGGCATCCGGCGTGAAACGACCCGCGTCTTCTCCGCCTTCGCCAGTGTTTGACATGCCGCCGATGCGGTTCATGGCAACCGCCAGGGTCTCATGCGCCTCTTTGCTAATCGAACCGAAGGACATTGCCCCGGTTGTGAATCGTTTTACGATTTCCTTCGCAGGCTCCACTTCTTCAATGGGAACTGGCGTCTTCGATTCCTTGATTTTCATCAGGCTGCGAAGCGTGCACATGTTGCGATTTTGTTCGTCAATAAGGTCGGTATATTCCTTGAAGGTTTTCGGATTGCTCTGCTGCACTGCGTGCTGCAATTTGCTGATCGTAAGTGGATTCAGCAGGTGCTCCTCCCCGCCGACACGAAAGTGATACGCACCGCCAACGTCCAAATCGGTTTCAGAATCGTTCAATGGGGCGAAAGCATACTCATGCTTCATCTGCGCTTCGCGTGCCAGGACATCGAGCCCGATTCCTTCAATTCGTGAAGCGGTTCCCTGGAAGTATGTTTCCACCAGATTTCGGTTCAAGCCGATCGCTTCGAAAACCTGGGCTCCTCGATAGCTCTGCAGCGTCGAAATACCCATCTTTGAGAAGGTCTTCAACAAGCCCTTATTAACGGCTTTGATGAAATTCTTCACCGCCGTATCCGGGGTAATGCCATTCGTAAGATAGCCGCGATGCGCCAGGTCACGTACCGAATCAAACGCCAAGTAAGGATTAATGGCGCTGGCGCCGAAGCCGATCAACAATGCGAAATGCATCACCTCGCGCGGCTCTCCAGACTCCAGGATCAAGGCAACTTGCGTGCGAGTTTCCTCGCGCACCAACAGATAGTGAACCGCCGCCAAGGCAAGCAAGCTGGGGATGGGAGCGTATTGCTTATCCACGCCCCGATCGGAAAGGATCAGCAACGTATATCCGGACCGAACCGCAAGAGATGCGCGCTGGCATAGCTCATCGAGTGCTCTCTTCAACCCAGCCTCTCCATCCTCTGAGCGGAAGTGAGTCGGCAGCGTCGTCGCCAGCAGGTCTCCGGTGGACACGCGCCGCAGTTTTTCCAATTCGCGATTCGTCAGGATCGCGTGCGGCAGCTTTAACGTGTGGCAGTTTTGCGACGTCTCCGCCAGAATATTTCGCTCGCTCCCGATAAAACTGGAGAGAGACATCACCATCTCTTCGCGGATGGCGTCGATGGGCGGATTGGTCACCTGCGCGAACAACTGCTTGAAATAGCTGAACAGCATTTGCGGCCGGTCCGAAAGACAAGCCAGCGGAGTGTCCGTCCCCATCGAACCGATGGGTTCTTCCCCCTTACTCGCCATTGGCTCCAGAATCATCTTCATGTCTTCTTCGGAGTAGCCAAACGCGCGCTGCCGGCGAAGCAAAGTGTCGGGATTGGCGCCGTAGAATCTTGAAGGCTCGGGTAATTGATCGAGCGTGATCTGCTTCTCTTTCAACCACTCTTCATATGGTTGACGAGAAACCAGTTGCTGTTTAATTTCCTTGTCGGAAATGATCCGCTGCTGCACCGTATCGACCAGAAACATTTTTCCAGGCTGCAGACGTCCCTTTTTCTTGATGTTCCCTGCAGGAATATCCAGAACGCCCGCCTCGGAAGCGAGAACAACGATATCGTCCTTGGTAACGACATAGCGACCGGGCCGCAGGCCATTACGATCCAGCGTCGCCCCAATGACGCGCCCATCCGTAAAGGCGATCGCAGCAGGCCCGTCCCACGGCTCCATCAGCGAAGCGTGATATTCGTAGAAGGCCCGTTTTTCTGGCTTCATATGCGGATTGCCGGCCCACGCCTCCGGAATGAGCATGGCCATTACATGCGGCATCGAACGGCCTGCTTGAAAGAGCAGCTCCACCGCATTGTCGAATGCCGATGAGTCGCTGCTGCCGTCTTCCACAATTGGAAACAGCTTCTCTATGTCCGGCCCAAAAGCCGGAGATTCCAGAATTGACTGGCGCGCATGCATCCAATTCACGTTGCCCCGTAATGTATTGATTTCGCCGTTGTGCGCGACATAGCGAAATGGATGTGCCAGCCGCCAACTTGGAAACGTATTCGTCGAAAAACGCTGGTGTACCAGGCACAGTGCGCTTTCGACTTCGGGGTCGGCTAACTCACCATAAAAGCTGGCGATCTGCGGCGCAAGCAGCAGCCCCTTGTAGATAATCGTGCGGGAAGACAGAGAAGGTATATAGAAGATTTCCTTGTCTTCAATGCTTGAATTGGCGATTTTCTGCTCGGCCAGCTTACGAACGACATAAAGCTTCCGCTCGAACGCGTCTTCATCCATTCCGGCCGGTTTTCCGACAAATATCTGCTGAATATACGGTTGCGAGGCGCGAGCCACCCGGCCAATTGCATTGCCATTGCATGGCGTATCCCTCCAGCCCAGGATGGTGAGGCCCTCTTCCCGGATGATTTGCTCGAAAATTCCTTCGCACTGCAGGCGGTTCAATTTCTCTACCGGCAGAAACACCATACCGGCTGCGTAGGCACCTGGCTCCGGCAATTTGAAGCCAAGCGTTGCGCATTCGCGGACAAAGAATCGGTGAGGGATCTGGATCAGGATTCCAGCGCCATCACCCGTTTCAGCGTCGCATCCACACGCGCCGCGATGCGTCAAATTGATCAGGACCTCAATCCCTTTCAATATAATTTCGTGGCTTTTCTCCCCGCGAATGCTGGCGACAAACCCAATTCCGCATGCATCGTGTTCGTGGCTTGGGTGATAAAGACCCTGTGCAGACGGTACGGCTGAAACTGCATGGAATTTAGACATTGATTCCTCGTGCTACATATTCACTTTTTAGAGTCCTGCGCGTGGCGCGGATCACAAGGCAGCGTCTCACGAGCGAGAGGCGCTGATCTGCTGGGACAACCGGGGCTGAAGAGTCTTATTTTATACCAACCTCTTCAGTTTATCGGGTAGGCTGTGCAGAATTCTCTAGCTCCGGCAGACCCAGCAGGGGGGATCGAACTCCATCCGCGCGCTGTCGACTGCTTCGTTCGTGAGGGAGTGGAAGGAACGGGCGGCGAGGACCGCCAAGATCGCTGATAATGAGAATAGAATGAGTGTTTGCGACTGCTGAGGCCTTCTCCAAGTTTGATCGAGATACGATTCCGAATCTCGGCCAGTGCTTTTTGGCTTCAGAATATGCTGGACTCCGCGGACGGTTTCGACCGTTCCCGACCAGACCACGGCTTCAACCCACAACGAATACGACAAGTGACCCTTACTTTATGGAAGAATTTTCTCGACTGACTCGGCTGCCCGCCTATGTATTCAACATCACCAACGATTTGAAAGCTGCGGCGCGGCAACGCGGTGAAGACATCATTGACTTCGGAATGGGAAATCCGGACGGCGCAACCCCGAAGCACATTGTTGACAAGATGATTGAGGCCGCGCAGAAGACCGCCACGCATCGTTATTCGCTGTCGAAAGGCATTCCTCGCCTGCGAAAGGCTATCTGCAACTGGTACAAGCGACGCTACGATGTAGACTTGGACCCGCTCACGGAAGCCATCGTGACCATCGGCTCCAAAGAAGGCATCGCCCACCTGTGCCTCGCCACTCTGGATCGCGGAGATTCCGTTCTTGTGCCCAATCCCAGCTACCCGATCCACATCTTCGGCCCCATCATCGCCGGAGCCGACGTGCGCTACATTGAGATTACGAGCGCCGCGGCCTTTCTTGCGGACCTGCGCGCAGCGCTTCCATCCATGTCTCCGCGGCCGAAAATGCTGATTCTCAATTTTCCGTCCAACCCCACGACCCAGTGCGTCGATCTTGCTTTCTTTGAGCAGGTGGTTGCGCTGTGCAAAGAGTACGGCGTGTACGTCGTCCACGATCTGGCGTATGCCGACCTGGTTTTCGACGGCTATCGCGCACCTTCCATCCTGCAAGTCCCAGGAGCAAAAGATATTGCGGTTGAGTTCTTCACGCTCTCAAAAAGCTACAACATGCCTGGCTGGCGGGTCGGCTTCATGGTTGGCAATCCAACCTTGGTTGCGGCGCTTGGCCGGATCAAAAGTTATTTTGATTATGGAACATTCACGCCTATTCAGGTCGCGTCCATCCAGGCGTTGGAAGGCCCACAAGAATGCGTGCAGCAGATCTGCGATAACTATCGCAGGCGACGCGATGTTCTGGTTCAGGGCCTGAATCAGGCTGGCTGGCAGGTCGACATGCCGAAGGCAACCATGTTCGTGTGGGCGCAAATTCCAGAGACCTATCGAAAACTGGGTTCCTTCGAGTTTTCGAAGCAACTGCTGACAGAAGCCAAAGTTGCCGTGAGTCCGGGTATTGGCTTCGGCGAACACGGAGATGGCCACGTCCGTTTCTCCCTAATTGAAAATGAAGAACGAACACGCCAGGCTTTGCGCGGCATTAAGCAAATGCTTCAAAAGGTTCAGGTGTAGCGGAGATCGCGGCTGTCGAGGCAGCGCAAAAGCGGAGGGAATCGCATTGTCCCGGGAGCCCCTGCTGATTCCCGTCTTTTTCCCCTCATCAATACAACTCCCTTGCTCCACTCGCTGTCGGCTTGACACGCCCCGATGCTGTGGTAGAGTCAGAAACGAAAAATCTCGCTCTTGTGCCTCGGCTGCTATTTTGTCTGCAGTGTCCATAGCTCCAGCTTGTTTCATTCCATAATCTGGAGCAAAACTGTCCGCGACAGCGCGGATTCAGTCGAGATCCGCGGAGGGAACGTTCATGGGGCACCTCGCAAAGTCGATCTTGCTTTCCCCACAATGCAAGGCGAGCGTGGATTGGCTGGAAGATCATGTTCCCCTGCTACGAAAGTGGCACCGGCTCGAGTATGACCAGCACTTCGACCGTGTCGCCCAATGGGAACGCATGTTTTCGGGGGTGTACCCCAACTTTGAAGCTGCGGAGCGAGCTATTTCGGCCGGGAAGATCGTGGGCTTCGACCACTTGGAGACCGCGGCATTTCTAGGTCTAAAGACAAAACTGCTGCCATCCGACTATCCCGTGATGTACTGGCTCCGGGAATTGATTGGACCGACCACCCGCATTTTGGACTTTGGCGGTTACAGCGGCATCTCCTATCGTGCGTATGCGCCCTACCTGCACTATCCGACCGGGATGGAATGGACGGTGTACGACGTACCTGCAGTTGTTGTCGCAGGAAAAAAACATCAGAGCGAGGCGCTGCCTGCGGAGCGCCACCTGAAATTTACCGACAGAATCGAGGATGGCAGCGGCAGTGACGTGTTTCTGGCCTCAGGCTCATTGCATTATTGCAAAAAACATCTGTCGGACTATATCCAATGCCTATCCGTACGACCGCGATACCTTCTGTTAAGTAAGCTACCCCTGTTTTCCGGACCTTCGTTTGTGACGTTGCAGAACATGGGACCTGCGATCGCCCCGTATCGCATATTCAATGTCGACGAATTCCATCGTGAAATGGAATCGCTTGGCTACTGCGTCGTTGATCAATGGAGTAATCCGGATGTTGCGTGCTATATACCTTTTCATCCAGACAATACGGTAAAAGAGTTCACGGGAATGTTACTTTCTTTAAATCAGAAAGAATCGAACCTGACGAAACTTGCGTTTATATGAACCCTGAGAATTGTGGCTGTGCTGGACTATCACAACATCTGAAGGTAAGGCCTTGAAGTGATTCTGAGAACTTTCATGAAAATTATCCTATGCAGGACATCCGCGGGGACAGCCTTCGGAAAGATACCTGCGGCGGAACGCATTTTTGAGAAGTACACACTTACAAGAAAACATCAGGAGGGACTGTTTTCTGGGGTGTTTGCTACTTACGATTTGGCCCAGGAACACATTCCACAAAGCTATAAGGTGGGCTGGAATAACGAGGAGTCGTCAAGACTATGGCTTCACCACTACGACATGATTCAACCGACCGCCTATTCCACGTTCTTTTGGATCCAGGAAATACTAAAGGAGAATGACACGTTAGTGGACTATGGTGGAAGCATTGGCCTTAGTTATTACGGGTACACGGAGCGAACAGCATTACCCAATGGAGTTACCTGGAACGTCGTTGAAGTTCCGACCGTCGCAGAAGCCGGAACAGCGCTCGCCATGAAGAATCACGCAACCGGGTTAATATTTTTCGATGATTTGCGAAAAGCGCCGCCTTCAACGCTGTTTTTTTCTGCTGGCGCCCTGCAATACATTCGCGACGGCGTTCCGGGGTTCATGGAAAAGCTTAGTTTCCTTCCCAAACACATCATCATCAACAAGGTGCCTCTGATCGACAAAACCCCATCGTTCTGGACCATTCAGAATTTCGGCGCTTCGATTTCTCCCTACCGCATCTACAATCGCAAGGAATTTCTAGGCTACTTCGAGAGCTTTGGCTATCGGATTGTCGACACTTGGGAAGTACCCGACTTATCGTGCGATATTCCATTCCATCCAGAGCACACGATCTCCAGGATGGGAGGCATGTATTTGCGGCACGGTTAAGGGGAGATGGCCTTTGCTCGCCGTCCTCTGCCTGCTTGGACTCGGCTCGAATTCCGACAGATGTGTATTGAATCGATTGATTTAATGGCAATGTCGGTAAACTGTCGAGCGTTGCCGGGGCCACGAATACGAAGAATTGCATCGATGGGCGGTAAGCGCGGTGCAAGCGGCGTACATCTTGCATACACATCACTACGCTGCAATCTATTTTGTTGGGCAGTTTGCCAGGCTGCTAATATCGGAGACGTTATTCTTGTGCATTTCGGAATTTTCAATATATCTAGAAATTGGTGGCCACCGAACAATGATGAAAGCTTCTCGTTCCTTTCTCTCCGCGCTCGCAGTGTTTGTCGGTGTTGGCGGTTGCACGGCACTGGCACAGCAGCCGGTCACGCCCGCGATTCCAGTGTCTCCGGGAAACGCGGATCAACAAAAGACTCCCAGACTCTTCGAACTGAATGCACTGACGCCAGAATTCTGGGAGGTGTTCGACAAGAACGTCACTCTTACGACGATGGGGACGGGCTTCGGATTTACCGAGGGTCCGGTGTGGGATCCGGCTGGATTTCTTTGGGTGAGTGACGAGTCGAAGAATAGCATCGACAAACTCTATGAGGACGGCCGCGTCGAACATATGGTCTCGCTGGTGGACCCCGACGGCAGTACGTATGACCGGGAGCAGCGGCTGTTGAGCACCGCCAGCGGTTTGCGTGCGATCATTCGACTCTCAGCAGACGGCAAAAGCTTCGAGACAGTCGTCGATCACTACCAGGGCAAGAAGCTGAACACGCCCAATGACATCATTATCGGTCCGGATGGCGCAATCTATTTCACTGATCCAACTATCGACATGACGAAAGACCAGCACGAGGAGCTGCCTCCTTCCGTCTACCGGATTGGGACCGACAACAAGATGTCGCTCCTGACCACGGACCTCAAAGCGCCAAACGGTCTGGCGTTCTCACCGAATGGAAAATACCTTTACATCGATGACGACGATAGCATGAAAATCCGGCGCTACAAGGTTCACAAAGATGGAACGATCTCCGATGGCATGGATTTTGCCGACATGACCGACCCACTGAAACGTGGCGTTCCGGACGGAATGAAAGTCGACAAGAAGGGCCGATTGTTTGTCTCGGGGCCAACCGGCATCTGGGTATGGAACAGCAAGGGTGTGCACATCGGAACCGTGCAAATTCCCAGGGACATGGCCAACCTGACATGGGGCGGACCGGATAACTCGAAACTCTACATCACAGCCAGCGACACTGTTTACATCCTGCAAACCAAGGCGCGCGGGATCCTGGGCTACGCCAAGCAATAGCGCGATGGGAGGGACGCGTCTTTCGCTGGATATTGCCTACGGCAAAGCGAAGGCAAATACATCGTCTCCAGCCGCCACGGCAAAGTACTGTTTTCCGTCGATACCGTATGACATGGGCGAGGCGTGCATTGGCTGTCCTAGCTTGAACGCCCAGAGTGGCTTACCGGTGCGGGCGTCATCCACCTCGAACTCGCTCGCGTTATTTCCGAAAGCTACCAGGCCGCCCGCCGTCGTCATCACACCGGCATAGGTCGGACCTTCGCCAAACTGCTTGTCGCGCCATGAGAAATCCAGCTTGGTCAGGTCGAAGGCGTTGATATAGCTCTCGCTTGCAGCGTCGCCCGGAGGCGTTCGCGCGCCGGTTGAATAATACGGACGTCCCGGCTGAAAAGGTTCGTTCTTCGCTTGCAACACATCGCATGCCTCCAATGAACGGAAGTAGAACATGTTTGTGCGCGGGTCGTAGCTGGGGGAATACCAGTTGGTCGCACCTTCTATGCCGGGACAAACCAGAACTCCCTTTTCGCCGGGAATGAGGTTGTTGGAAATGGGTCGTCCGTTCTTGTCGATGCCTTTGGCCCAATTCATCCGTTTCATGAACTGTTTTGAGTAGAGATACTCTCCTGTTGTGCGGTCCAGGATATAGAGAAAGCCATTGCGGTTTGCCGTCACGACCAATTTGCGCGGTTTGCCCTTGAACTTTGCATCCACCAGTACCGGCGTCTGCACAGAGTCATAGTCGTAGAGTTCATGCGGGTTGAACTGGAAATACCATTTCATTTTCCCGGTGTCGGGATCGAGCGCCACCAGTGAGCTCGTGTAGAGGTTGTCGCCCGGTCGCACGCTTCCGTCGTAGTCCGGCGCGGCATTGCCCGTTCCCCAGTAGATCGTGTTCAGTTCAGGATCATAGGTGCCCGGCATCCACGCAGTGCCGCCCCCGCGCAGATAATCTTCACCAACCGGCCAGGTTTCCGATCCTTTCTCCCCGGGAGCCGGAATCGTCCAGAAGCGCCACACCTCTTTGCCCGTCTGAACGTCGAAGGCGGCAACGAAGCCGCGCACGCCGTCATCCCCGCCCGAGGTGCCCACCAGCACTTTGTCTTTCACAATCAGGGGAGCACTTGTCGCGCCGTAGCTCTGAGTATTGTCCGCATAGGCTACATCCCAGATCAGGTTGCCCGAGCGCGCATCCAGGCACAGCAGGTGCGCATTATCCGTTTCCATATAGACACGGGTTCCGAGCACCGCCACGCCACGGTTAATATGACCGGACGCATCGTCAATCAAACCCGACGAAACGCCGCGAGCATGGTGCCAGAGCAGCGCCCCCGTTCCCGCATCCAGAGCATAGGCGTCATTGGAGCCAGTGATGAACATGACCCCCGCCACCACCACCGGAGTCACCTCAAGGACTCCGGCATTTCTGGTGTGGAAGACCCATTTGGCCGCCAGGTGGCTCACATTTTGCGGAGTAACCTGGGACAGGCTGCTGAAGCGTCGGCCAGTATAGTCCCCGTTGTAGGACACCCAATTGTTCGTGATTGTCTTTTGCAACAGATCGCTCTGCCGCACATTGATCTCCCCCAGTGCGGCTCCCT
This sequence comes from Acidobacteriota bacterium, assembly GCA_021780095.1. The sequence continues at coordinate 21,722 of JAJXZK010000268.1, forward strand.
CTCGCAGCGCGGGTTCCGATCCGTTTACTCCGACGCGTGGCGTCCTGGTCGAATTCGCCGCAGACCGCCCCTCCCGGGCGACGACGATCATCATCATCGCGACAGCGGTAAGCCCAAACGCGCGCCTGCAGAATCTTGTCATCGTCAAATTCTTTCCGTCGTATCGAAATTCTGCTGACATCTAGTTATCATTGGGGCCATCTGCGTTGTGGGGGCGCTGACTCCGTTGGAGCATTCCTGCCCGTCACAATCAGGAAGGCCACTAGATCAGCCAGTTCTCTGGGCGTCAACCGGGTTCCGTAATCGCGCGGCATCAGAGAGTGATCGGAGTAGTTCACCGCAGCCAGACTGCCCCTTGACAGAAAGTGATACCGCCCATCCTCAGTCTGCAAGGCTATGTTCAGATTGTCTTCAGCGCGCACCACGCCCGTCAGGCTTTGTCCTTCCCTAGTCCGCACGTTTACCAAGCGCGATGTCGGCTCTAAATCCGCATTCGGATTCACGATCGCCCGCAGGATTTCGTCCGCCGTTCGATTCTTGGCGTAGGAGGTCAGATCCCCCGCCATAAATCCACCGTGGCCAAGGATCATGTGGCATGTCGAACACCCCCCCTCGCCGAAGAAAAGTTGTCGACCCGCATCTTGATCACCTGTCAGCTTAGCTGGAGCACTATCTGCGGTCACCCCTTGCAGCGTGCGCAAATACTGCACTACCGCCTTTGTACCCTGATCGCCCAGATCCGGAAATCCGGGCATACCTTGATCGGGTTCGCCCTTGTGAACGATGCCCATCAAGTCCTGGTTCGACATCGCAATCACTTTTGGGAGCGTTGCAATCGCCGGCCCCCGGGCGCCTCTGCCATCCGCACCATGGCAATACGCGCAGTTCGATGCATATAGCTGCGGGCCCTGATGCTGATCGGGACCGCTTTTCGGCTCGTCTTGCCCGTAGACTGACGTCCCCTCACCGAGGATGAGAAAGGAGCACACCAGCATCACTGCAAACCGATTGCGTATCATGGCATCAAATCTCTCGCCATAGAAGAACTAAGGCATGTGCCATAGGTACCAGGTTTTGTTCCTGACCAATATTTTCTATCTCGCATTCGTCCCATCACTCGAAGGAGCCGGATGAACCCGAACTTCCCCCAGAGGTCCTCGATCCAGACCGTGAGAATCCACCAGATGCACCGAAACCCGCGTTGTGTTCGGCGGCGCATGCAAGGTGGTGTGCAATTGCACGGGCTCGGTGGGAATCACAGACATAATTTTCGCCGTGCTTCCACCGCCTCTCCCGTAG
>JAJXZK010000314.1 GCA_021780095.1 Acidobacteriota bacterium
CCGTGTAGGTTTTGTAATCGTAGGTCGTGTTGATGTTGGAAGCGTTCACTCCATCCGCACCACCTGAGTAATCGACACCATTGGGCACGGTTGCCGCAATCGGAGTCAGCAGGAACTGGGCGCGGCCCAGGTTGCCGCTATTTGTATTTGGAACATCCGCATATTGGCCGTTGTAATCAAAGTTGCCGCGCGAGAAGGCCGGTTGCAGCGTATCGAACTTGATGTGCTGCGACTCAATGCCCATCTTGAAGCTATGATTGCCCCAAATCTTGGTGAAATCATCCGTAAGCTGGAGCGTTTGGCTGATTTCATCCGAGGGCAGGAAGGCGTTGCTACCCAGGGTCGACAAACCGGCAATGCCGTAAGACGGCAGACCGCCGTTCTCCGGAACCTGCGGGATGCCCTGAATTCCGAATTGCGCCGGTATTCCCATTTGCGAGCCCACCGGGCCAAATCGAGTTGTGTGGAGATGGTTCAAACCAATACGGGCCACGTTGATCGCCGAAGGATTAAAGACATGGGTCCACCCAAACGCATGCTGGTAGGCTTTTGCCGTTTGAATACCCTGCTGGAATCCACCGCCGTCAGCAATGCCACCAAAAATTCCAGGAATGTACTGCGGATCATCCACATAGCTGACGCGATAGAATACTTGGTTCTTGGACGATGGATCGTAATCGATACGGATATCGAACGCATTGCGATGCTCGAAAAGGTTGGGATTCGAGCCGAAGTTAGAGAACAGCGAGTTGATGCTCGACGACGTCGGAGACGGATACAGCTTCATCAGGTCGATGGCATTCTGATCTAGCCGGTTCGCCGGAATCTGGTTGAGATCCGGACAAGCCGCAAGCGAATAGACGCCACTTGGAGGATGCGCTCCGCACATCTGGCTGAAAGGATCGCGGACGTAGCCGGTCGACTGCGCCGTGATGCCCGATACTGGATCCACCTGTCCCGCCGTGACCAGGCGCGTCGTCGCAGGATCCATCACCGTGCCCTGAGGAATCGTGCGGCCCAAGTTGTCTGTTAGTGGCGCAGAACTCGTCTGCGCCGCGATCAGGTCCGACATGTTGGTGAACCCACTGTTTTTTTCCAGCGTGCTTGGGACCGCGCCTGTCAAAGCAGTGCCAAGCACCCGGCGCAGACCCTCATAGTCGCCGAAGAAGAAAAGCTTGTTCTTGATGAAAGGACCACCCATCGAAACACCGAACTGGTTCTGCTGCAACGCCCCTTTGGGAATGTGATTGTAGTTTTCAAACCAGTCAGCCGAATCCAAAACGCGGTTGCGGAAAAACTCCCAGATTGCCCCGTGGATCTGATTCGTACCGGACTTGATCGTTGCATTCAGAACTGCGCCGCCCACGCGGCCGTACTGTGCGCTGAAGTCCGCTGTTTCCACCTTGAATTCCTGCACAGCATCCAGTGGCGGCAGGACTACGAAGTTGGTTCCATTCAGGAAGTCGACCGTGTCTGAGTTGTTGTCAATGCCGTCCAACAGGTAGTTGTTTTGGGCTGGGCGCAACCCGTTGGCCGAAAATGCGCCGCTGGCCGCGTTGCCGCGCGTATCGGCCTGCGCGCTTTGTGCGCCCGGAGCCAACTGCGCCAGAAAGGTAAAGTTACGCCCGTTCAGCGGCAGATCGTTGACCGTGCGGGTTCCGATGACCTGACCGACCGAGGCATTTTGTGTTTGCAATAGTGGCGGCGCGCTCGTTACCTCAACCGTCTCCGTAGCGGCACCTGGCTTCAGCCGAACATTGACCTGAAGCACCTCACCGACTTGCAGTGTAATGTTTGACTGCGCGGTTTTGGCAAAGCCTTTCGAGGTCACAGTCACCGTGTAGTGCCCGATCCTAACAGGTGAGAATGTGTAGGCGCCGGAGCTGTCTGTCTTCGTCTGCAGCTTAAGTCCGATGTCCGTGTTGAGCAGGACCACCTGTGCGCCCGGAACAACTGCGCCCGTGGTATCTTCCACTGTTCCGGTAATTGTGCCTTCGTCCACCTGCGCGAATACATACTGCGCGGAAACTGCCATGCACATGCAGGCGACCAGGGCGAAGCTCAATCCTCTGATCCAACCGAAGGAGTTGCGTTTTCTGGCCATTCTTGGAATTCCTCCGACTACGGTTCTATTTTTCTAATCCGAGAGCTTGTTTTTCCTCAGACAATTACTGCGGTGGAAACAACAAGAGCGCCCGCGAAACCGTTTACATGTTGAACTTTTCTTAACTTCCCAAGCGCTCTTCGCTTGAACTCCGCTTCGTGACAGCCGCCACGTAAACGGTTACACTGCAAGCGCGATCAACTTAGTACATCCGAGAAGCGCTTGTCAACCAAAAGTTGTAGATTCCTTACCAACCCTTTGCAGGCATCCTGCAACCCGCTTGTTTCCAGTTGCTTGGATGGAACCCTACGATGTCCTCCGTCCCCTCGTGCTATTCTTCAGGCACTGCACCGGCTCCACAGGCAATCGCGCCGTGCAGGGCTGTATGCTTTTTGGGAATCATGCCTGGTAACCACGACAAAAGCATCTCTCGCCGGGCGCTCCTCAAAGCCATGGGGTTGGCGCCTGTCCTGTTGACCCCGGCACCGCTGTTTTGTGATTCCCTGCTCTTCGGCCAGCCACATTATCCTGAGGAACGACGGGCTGCGCTCCACTACTCGGACTTCCGCCTGACTCCGCATTATCCGCAGCCATCACCCCTCGCCGACGTCCTGCGCCGAGTGGCTCCAGGCTCCGACGACTACCCCACGGAAAAGTTCGCCGCCGAGATCGAAGCGCAACTGCGCGCCTGGGGACAGAGCCTTATTGCTTCCGCGCGCAGCACCGAGAGCCTGGAAAAGCTCCTAAGCCCATCCGTCACAGCCTCGCCAATCTCTCGTTTCAAAGAGACCTCCCCCCGAAAGGGTTATGGGATCGAGGTCGTCCACCGGCAATTCGAATCCACTCCAGTCATGGGCCGCGATCGCTTCCTCCGCGAAGTCGCGGCGTGGCTCGGCCATTCTGCGCAAGTCGAGACAGCTGAGTTCGAAATCTACAGCATCGAGCAGACCAGCGATTTGCCGCTGACCGTTCACACCGAGACACGGTACGACTTCGTAATTCGCACCCGCAGCGGTCACAGCGAGGAACGTGTCGGCACATGGAAGTCCGACTGGACCCGCGAGGGTGCCGGTTCGTGGATGGCACGCAGCTGGCTGGCAGAGGAGGAAACCGTCGCTACCGCGCATGGGCCAGTCTTTCTCGACACTACTCAGCAGGCCTTCGGCGCAATTCCCTCCTACAAAGACCAGATGCTCCACGGGGCTGACTACTGGCGCACTGTGCTCGACGGAGCATGTGGCGTCGATCTCTACAACAACACCGGCATTGCCGCCGGCGACTTCGACAACGACGGCTTCGACGATCTTTACATCTGCCAACCATCTGGTCTGCCCAACCGACTCTACCGCAACCGCGGCGATGGCACCTTCGAGGACGTTACCGAGAAAGCCGGCGTGGCTGTTCTCGACAACACGGCCTGTGCACTGTTCGCAGACTTCCGTAACGTCGGCCTTCAGGACCTTCTCGTTGTCTGCGGTACCGGGCCGATCCTCTTTCTCAATCAGGGCGACGGAACCTTCCGGCGAAAGCCCGACGCATTTCGCTTCGCGAAGCAGCCCCAGGGCTCGTTCACACATGCCGCTGTCGCTGACTACGACCGCGACGGCCGCGTGGACATTTACTTCTGCACGTACATGTACTACCTCGGGCTCGACCAATATCACTACCCGGTTCCCTACTACGACGCACGCAACGGTCCGCCAAATTGCCTTTTCCACAACGAGGGTGACGGGAACTTCGTCGAGACCACACAGGCATCTGGAATGAACGTCAGCAATGATCGCTATGGCTTTGCTTGCGCCTGGGGCGATTACAATGGCGACGGCCATCCTGACCTCTTCGTCGCCAACGACTTCGGAACCTCGCAGCTCTATCGCAATAATGGCAACGGCACCTTCACCGTTGTCTCCAAACAGGCCCACGTCGAGGGCGTCGGCGCCGGAATGGGCTGCAGCTGGTCCGACATTGATAACGACGGACTACAGGATGTCTACGTGCCCAGCATGTGGGAGGCCGCCGGTCAGCGTGTGTCTGAGCAGAAACAATTTCATTCGGAAGCGCCGCAATCGATCCGCAAGCTCTATCAGCGCCACGCAAAAGGCAACGCCCTCTATCGTAACCTCGGCAGCGGCGAGTTTGAGAACATCGGCCATCAATCCGGAGTCGAGATGGGCCGCTGGTCATGGAGCGCCGACTTCTGGGACTTCGACCACGACGGCTATCCCGAGCTTTTCGTCACCAACGGCTACATATCCGGTCCCAATCGCGACGATCTCGCCAGCTTCTTCTGGAGGCAGGTCGTGGCCAAGTCTCCAGACGACGCCCGCTCCTCACCGGCCTACGAACACGCATGGAACGCTATCAACGAGCTCATCCGCTCTGACAACAGTTGGCACGGCTACGCGCGCAACGTCGCCTTCGTAAATAATCGCGATGGCAGCTTCGCCGAATTCTCCGGCCCTTCCGGGCTCGACTTCCGCGACGATGGACGAGCCTTTGCGCTCGCCGACATCGATCATGACGGGCGGCTCGAAGTCATCCTCAAGAACAGAAATGCGCCGCAGCTGCGCGTGCTCCACAATGTGCTCGGCGATATTGGCAACTCTATTGCCTTCCGACTTCGCGGTCATACCAGCAATCGCGATGCAATCGGTACTGCCATCACCATCGAAGTTGGCATGCTTCGTCAGACAAAATATCTCCAGGCAGGTTCGGGATTCCTGTCGCAACACTCGAAGGAAGTTTTCTTCGGCCTTGGAGAAGCCGCATCTGGCATCCACGCCACCGTGCGCTGGCCCAATGGCCTCGTCCAGCACTTTCGCGATCTACCCGCCAACCACCGTATCGAGTTAGAAGAGGGCCAGCCGAAATGCAAGGCAAAGCCATTCGCTGCAACGCCGCACTCCTTCACCAATCCTGGCCCGCCATTCATGCCAGAACCCCTGCCCACGCAGGTCGAAACATGGCTTATCGAGCCGCTGAAAGCCCCGGCATTCTCCCTCCCCGCTCTTAACGGGACTCCGCATACGCTCCAACAGTACAGAGGGAGCAACATTCTTCTCACGTTTTGGTCTACGCCATCTCACACCAGCCTGCAGCAACTCCATCGCCTCAAGCTGCACACTTCTGCATTGCGCCAAACCGGTCTGCAAATCATTGCCGTCAATCTCGACGATGCGGGCACTCTCTCCGCCGCGCGATCCTTTGCAGGCAGTGCAGATTTCCCTTTCCCCGTCCTCCTTGCATCGCGAGAGATCGCCGGTGTTTACAACATCATCTATCGCTATCTCTTCGACCGTCACCGCGATCTTCCCATCCCCGCATCGTTCCTCGTCGACAAGGACGGATTTATCGTGAAGGTCTATCAGGGCATGGCCTCGCCACAGCAGATTCGCAAAGATGTAATATCCATCCCCGCTACTCCGTCGGAACGCATGCAAAGGGCGCTTCCATTCCCTGGAGAGCTCATTCAGGACGCCTTCGTTCGCAATGATTTCACCTATGGTGTGGCTATGTTTCAGCACGGCTACTACGACCAGGCCGAGGAATCCTTCCGCCAGGTT
>JAJXZK010000093.1 GCA_021780095.1 Acidobacteriota bacterium
GGCGGCACGCTCCTTCGCCTCTTTTTGGCGGGTTGCAAGCAGATCTTTTACTTCACGATCGTAGATATGCAGCGTATCCGCGAGGGCAGTGAAGTCGTACGGCAACACATCCGCCTGGGCCATACGCAGCACCAGAGCACCGTCTGTCTGCGCTAGTGCACGACCATAAACATAGGTTGAGTCCGCATAGTGCGAGTACCAGTAAAAATCGTCGTAGATGGAATGATAAACGCCCGCGCCGTCATCTTCTCCGCCGTAGCTGACGTTGAGTGAGGCGACGCCAAGGTGATCGATGAATGCGGTGAAGTCGGAACCGGTGCCGAGCGGGCCGATGCGAAAATCGCTGCGCGTAGAAATCTCTTTACGCACCTCCGGCGAACCGTTTAGGGCCTCCCACGCGCGCAGCCGCTGCCATGAGGAGACGTTTGTCTCTGGATCGGTGACCGACTGAGCGACTTGATTGACCAGCGGCTCCAGTGAATGTGAACCCTGCGCGGCCAGGTAGCCGCGCTCATTGCCGTCGCTGTTGATGTAGACCGCGGCATGCTTGCGAAGCTCGTCGGCATGTTGCTCCGCCCACTCGGTTGAGCCCAACAGCATGGGCTCTTCGCCATCCCAGGAGAAGTACATAATCGTACGTTTCGGCTTCCATCCGGTTGCAGCCAGCTGGCCGATGGCCCGCGCTTCTTCCAGCAGCGCCACTTGTCCGGAGGTTGGATCGTCGGCTCCATTGACCCACGCATCGTGGTGGTTGCCGCGCAGCACCCAGACATCCGGTTCTTCTGAACCGCGCAGGGTCGCAACCACGTCATAGACCGGCTTCAGGTCCCAATTGAATGCGAGCTTCAGATGCACTTTGGTGCGCGATGGACCGATGCGGTAGGTGATGGGAAGACCACCGCGCCAATTGGCGGGAACGGGAGGCCCTTGCATCGCCGCCAGCAATGGCTGGGCATCTTGATGCGAAATGGGAATGACAGAAATCTTTGGCAGGGAAGGTGCATCCTCCCGCCTCAAACGTTTCGCGTCAGCGGTCGCGCCGATTCCAGGCGTGAGGGGGTCGCCGGGATAGGACGGCGCATCCAGCACACTTCCACGTTGGACACCTTCTGAGGGGCGCATCGGACCATCCGGAAAAACCTGATTGACCGCGTATCCATCGTCGGCAGGATCGGAATATATGATGCAGCCGATCGCTCCATGTTCAGCGGCAATCTTCGGCTTGATCCCTCGCCAGGAAGCGCCATAGCGTGCGATGACGATTGCACCTTTGACGGAGATACCGTAACGCGCCAATTGCTCGTAGTCCTCGACCAGCCCGTAGTTTACGTAGATCAGCGGCGCTGTCACGTCTCCATCGGGCGAGTAGGCGTTGTACGTCGGCAGCTGCTCGTCTTTCTGACCGCTCGTTGGATCGACGGCAATGGCAGGCTCCTCAAGTGTGGCTCGAAAATTCCCCATCTCCAACAGACGCGTTTTCGGCGTGGGGAAGAGAACCTGGAAGGTCTCGATATGGGCATCCCAGCCCCAGTGTTTGTATTGCGCCAGGATCCACTCCGCGTTCTGCTTGTCGTAGGGCGACCCAACATGATGCGGATGAGCGCTCAGCAGCTTCATATTGTCGCGCATGCGCTGCGGGTCAGGGATGGCGGCAAAACGCTTCTCCAGATCGGATTCGATTTTCGCGTGAGCGGAAGAGAATCCCAGCATAGCCGGCACTTCTTGTTGTTGCGCCTGTCCAGAAGGCGAAAGGGCAATACCCGGTATGAGAAAGAGGGCGGACAGCAATAGGGTGGTGTGGCGCAAAGTTTCCTCCCCGATGGTGGAAAATGTTTCGGTGAAAATTTGTGGGGGATTTCTCTTGTGCGGTAATCGTACTACGCCAACCGGCAGACAATAGTGAGGCAAAGGCAGCCCGGCCAAAATAGAGGCGAACAATCGTTTCCGTCTTCGTGGGTGATTGTTGTAGGCTTGGCAAGGACGGCGTAATCGGCTGTCTCATCCTGAATCCTATGCCGACACCAGAGAAGCCTGAAAATCAACGCAAGCTCGCGCTACGAGAGTTCGTGCAAGCGGAATCGATGATCCAGATTGCGCTGGTGCTGCCGCTTTCCTGCATTATCGGCTGGGCAATCGGGGATTTTCTCGACCATAAACTGCACCAATCCTGGATTGGAATCGCTGGCCTGGCAGTAGGAATTGCCGCCGGATTTGTTCAGGTGATTCGTATGGCCAACCACGCCAATCGTAGCGACGACAACCGATGACTCCCGAAACCACCATGCCAGTACCCACAAATGAATCCAAGCCGCCGGAGACCGAGCCATCCACGTCTCCAGGCGGGGTGATTCAGTTTAATGAAGAGGATATTCGCCGCACGCTTCGCCGAGCCCTTATCCTCGCCGGAGCTGCCGTCCTGGTGGCATCGCCCATTTTATGGGCATGGCTAGGCTGGCGGACTTGCCTGACATTTGTCATCGGTGTAGCGATTTCTGCCACCGGGATTGTGGAATGGCTGCAGTTGCTCTCGGCGATGATGTCCCGGATGGAAGAGGGGCGTACCCCGGTTCCCATGGGCCGCGTTTTGATAATGTTTTTCCTTCGTTTGGCAGTCGCGGGCGTGCTCTTATATGCTAGTCTAAACAGTTTGCATGGCTCTGTTTATGCGTTGTTGGCTGGGCTAGCTGTATCTTTGCTTGCCCTGACGGTGGAATCCATCCGGCTGGTGTTTCGCACCGGTTGATTCTGCCTATCCATCTACCGTTGACCTGAAGCACCAAAGCTTGATGAACCTGGATAGAAAGTACGAACGATGCCCCTTCAACATTTCCTTGCCTACATACTGAACCAGTTGTTTGCCGGGCCGGTAACGGCCATGATGAACTGGATCGGCCATCCGCCGCTCAATCCTGCCGCCCCAATCAGCGGCGTGTTCACCATGGAAGTGGTCGCGTTCCTGATCCTGTTGGTCTTCTTCATTCTGGTTCGGCTGACGCTGAGTGTGGAAAAGCCAAGCGTTCCGCAACGGCTGGCGGAGATGGTCGAGGATTTTGTCACCAACCAGACTGAGCCAATCATTGGACACAAGTACAAAGTTTATTTGCCATTTTTGGCGGCATTGGTCATGTTTGTGCTAACCAACAATCTCCTGGGCTTGGTCCCGGATGTTCAAACGCCTACCTCGAGCCCTGTGGTGCCGCTGGGGCTGGCCTTGGTAACCTTTGTCTACTATCATCTGCAAGGGCTGAAAGAGAATAAGGCGAAGTACGTCAAGCAATTTGTCGGGCCAGTATGGTGGCTTTCACCGCTGATGATTTTGATTGAGCCGGTCTCTCACATGGCGCGCGTACTTTCGTTGACAGTTCGTCTGTTTGCCAACATGTTCGCCAGCGACCTGTTGATTTTGATTTCATTTATGCTGATTCCCGTCTTCCTGCCAGTCGCGTTTATTATGCTTCACCTTCTGGTTTCGCTGATTCAGGCGTATGTGTTCATGATGCTGGCCTCCATTTACATTGGACAGGCGATTGCCCACGAGCACTAGCATTTAAGTTTTGCTGGAGTTGCATTCCACTCCAGCGGTAGTACCCCCGAAGGTGTGGCAGGGGACGCAGCAGGGCAGGCGTCCGAGTCTCACTCCAGGGAGATCTTAAGAAACTTATCGGAGTTACATACATGCGTACCATGCAAAATGTTTTTATGACGCTATCGGTGCTTTGCCTGGCCGTTCCAGCCTTTGCGCAAGCCGGTGGCGGCGATTCCTCCCATGCCAGTATGGTGGCGATTGCCGCCGGCATCTCGATGGCCATTGCCTCCGGGCTTTGCGGATTGGGTGAGGGTTACGCGGTGGGATCTTCCTCACTGGCGATCGCCCGCAACCCGGGAGCGCGGCCAGCGATTTTCCTGTTCCTCGTGCTCGGCCTGGCCTTTATTGAGTCGCTGGCGCTGTTCACCTTCGCCATTATTTTCATCAAGGTAAAGTAAGTAACTTCAAGTTTCACGCAAACAGCCTCCGGCCACGGAGGCCGTTTGTGTTTGTCGATGGAATGCATACCGCAGGCACGATTCCCACGAAAGAAGATTACGTATCGCTACGCGGCCCAATCGAGCAAGAGAAATCTGGTTTGGTGTTCCGCATTCCGCTGGATGCAGGTGGAGAGCAGTTGCGTCTAGTTTGTGAGGCGATCTCGGGGATCAACGGCAACGATCTGGTGATTTCCATCCCCGATTGGCTTGCGGACAAGATCGAGGTGGGTGACGGGACGGAGGTTTACGTCGATGATCGAGGCGGAAAACTCAACATCACAAAAGCGCCCGCTCAATAGCCGCCTGTCTCGTTCTTTAGGCGAGGGCTAAGGCGGTTAAATCGATCGGTCAAGCAGAAGCCCGGCCGAAGCCTCACCGCGGGTGAGACTCTCGTCAACTATCGGCTTAGCGAACCTGTTGCCAGTGAAGGGGGCGCGGTTAACGTGGCGGCTCCCGCGCGCGCCAGGTCGAGCAAACGTCCCGGAAAAATTCCCAAGGCAAATACCGCCAGCACCAGGATTGCCATCGCGAGCACAAATGAGGGTCGCGCGTGTGCGGTGTCGGCTTCGCGAGGAGGCTCCACGGGCACCATATACATCTGGGCCAACAAGCGCAGGTAGTAGAAAGCGGCTACGCCGCTGTTCAGGAGGCCCAGGATCGCTAGCCAGGCGTTGCCGGAATTGACCGCTGCAGTGAACACGTAAAACTTTCCGAAGAAGCCGGCCGTGAAGGGAATGCCAATCAAGGAAATCAAGAAGACGGCGAAAGCCGCAGCTGCGACAGGGTGACGTCGCGCCACGCCCGCAAAATCGCTGAGATTGGTTCGGGCTTCGTTGTAGCCGGAAAGATAACTGATGATGCCGAAAGCGCCAACATTCATGGCGGCATAAGCAGCAGTGTAGAAGCTGGCGGCGGCAATGCCCATGGGCGCCAGCGCAGTAAAGGCGACTAGCAGATATCCCGCATGGGCAATGGAAGAATAGGCCAGCATCCGCTTCACATTGCGCTGGGTAAGCGCTCCCAGGTTGCCAATGGTCATCGACAGCACCGCGAGGATCCAGACCAGGGGCATCCATACGTGCGTTGCCGATCCGAAGGCACCGTACGTGATGCGCAAGAGTACAGCGAAGGCCGCGGCTTTCGGCGCAGTCGACATCAAGCCGACCACCGGAACGGGCGCGCCCTCGTAGACATCCGGTGTCCACACATGGAACGGGGCCAGCGATACTTTAAAGCCGAGACCGATCAGCATCATGCCGAAGGCGATCGTCAACAGCAGAGGCGATGCTCCGCCGGCAACCCCTTTGGCGATCTCATAAAGGTTCGTCGAACCGGTGGCGCCGAAGCACAAGGCGATGCCGTACAGGAAAAATGCGGTGGCAAAGGAACCCAGCAAAAAATATTTGATGGAGGCTTCCGGGCTGGTTGCGCTGCGCTTACGATAGCCTGCCAGGATATAGGTGGAGATGGAGGAAATCTCCAGGCTGATGAAAACCATCAACAACTCGACTGAGCAGGTCATCAACATCATGCCAGTCGCGCCGAAGAGGATCAGTGCGTAGTATTCGCCGACATAACTGGTCTGCCACTCAAAATAATCGAGCGAGAGCAGCAGCGTTACAAGGACAATAC
>JAJXZK010000152.1:0-4441 GCA_021780095.1 Acidobacteriota bacterium
TGATTTAAAGGCGACCCTGAACCTGCCGCACACCGATTTCCCGATGAAGGCCAATCTTCCCCAGAATGAGCCGAAACGGCTGGCTGCGTGGGAGGAATCCGAGTTATACACGCAGATTCGTGCGGCACGTAAAGGCGCCCCTGTGTATCTGTTACACGACGGGCCGCCGTACGCGAATGGACCCATTCACCTGGGTCACGCGATGAACAAGTGCCTGAAAGATTTTGTGGTGAAGTCGAAGACTATGGCGGGCTTTGATGCCCCGTATGTTCCGGGATGGGATTGCCATGGGTTGCCGATCGAAATCAAAGTCGATGAGCAGCTGGGCCGCAAAAAGCTGGAAATCCCCGCAGTCGATGTATTGCGGGCCTGCCGGGAATATGCCGGAAAATATGTCGATCTGCAGCGCGAACAATTTTTGCGCCTGGGGGTACTGGGCCAATTCGACCACCCGTATTCGACCATGTCGAGATCGTATGAAGCGCGGGTACTGGAAACGTTCTTTGAATTTTTGGAAGCGGGCTTTGTCTATAAGGGATTGAAGCCGGTGTACTGGTGCATCCACGATCGCACGGCGCTGGCTGAGGCGGAAGTGGAATATGAAATGCACACCAGCCCCAGCGTGTACGTGCGCTACCGGATGACGAGTGATCCCGGAGCCGTGGATGAGGCGTTGGCCAGCAAGCAGGTGAACACCATCATCTGGACGACGACTCCGTGGACGCTGCCGGCGTCGCTGGCGGTGGCATTTCATCCGGATTTTGAGTATGTCGCACTGGAAGCCGACGGACACGTGTATATCGTCGCGGAATCGCTGGCAAAATCTGTGGCCGAGGCAGTTGGGTTTAAGGATGCGAAAGAAATCGCTCGCTTCCCGGGACGAAAGTTGGAACGTACGACATTTCAGCATCCATTTTTGGAGCGAAGCATTCTGGGCGTGCTTGCGGACTACGTGACGGCGGATACCGGCACGGGCGCGGTCCATACGGCTCCATCGCACGGCGCGGATGACTTTTATACTGGCGTGCGGTACGGATTGGATCCAACCTGCAACGTGGACGGCGCGGGACGGCTGCACAATGGATTGCCGGAGTATGAGGGCAAAAAAGTTTTCGCGGCGAATGAGCCGATCATCGAATTGCTGAAGGAGCGCGGCGCCCTGCTGGCGCGGGTGGACATCAATCACTCCTACCCGCACTGCTGGCGCTGCCATAATCCGGTGATCTTTCGTGCCACGGAGCAGTGGTTCATCGGGATGGAAACGCCGATGGAAAACCCGGATGGATCGGCAGCGACATTTCGCGCTCGAGCGCTGGATGAGATCAAGAAAGTACGCTGGGATCCAAGCTGGGGCGAAGAGCGCATCGCCAACATGATTGCTACGCGGCCAGACTGGTGCATTTCTCGCCAGCGCATCTGGGGCGTGCCGATCGCGGTGTTCCTATGCGAGAAGTGCCGTGCGCCGCTGACGGATTCTGCTATTTTTCGCCGAGTGGTGGAGTTGTTTGAAGAGGAAGGCGTGGAGGCGTGGCATACGCATACGCCGGAAGAAATTCTTCCGCCGGGGACAGCCTGCCAGACTGCAGGCTGCGGCAGTCAAAAGTTCGAAAAAGAGATGGACATTCTGGATGTGTGGTTCGAGTCCGGATCAAGCCAGGCCGCCGTGCTGGGCGAAAAGGCCGGGTTTGGATTGACGTGGCCTGCGGACCTGTATCTGGAGGGGGGCGACCAGCATCGCGGATGGTTCCACACCTCCCTGCTGTGCAGCGTGGGCACCAAGAATGCGGCACCGTATCGGCGCGTCGCCACCTGCGGATGGACGCTGGACGATCAGGGTCGCGCGTTGTCGAAGTCGCGCGGCAATGACATTGGCCCCACGGAAGTGGCCGCGGAACTTGGCGCGGACATTATCCGCCTGTGGGTAGCGTCGGTCGACTTTCGCGAAGATGTGGTGGCGACGATTCCGCTACTGAAGCGGCTGGCGGAGGATATTTATCGGAAGCTGCGCAACACGTTCCGCTTTCTGCTGGGGAACCTGGGAGATTTTCATCCGGACACTGACGCGTTGCCGTTTGAGCTTCTGCTGCCGATCGATCAATACATGCTGGCGCGGACGGCGGAGCTGACGACGAAGGTTCTTCGCTGGTATGACGAGATGGAGTTTCATCGCGTGTACCAGGCCATCAACGAATTCTGTACAGCCGACCTGAGCGCGATGTATCTTGATTTGCTGAAGGATCGGATGTACACCTTTGCGCCCAATGATGCCGCGCGCCGTTCTGCGCAGACCGCGATTGGACGCATTGCAGAGGCGCTGGTTCTGTTGACCGCGCCCTACCTAAGTTTCACTGCCGAGGAGGTATGGCAATATCTACCCACCTCAGTGAAAAGCCGTGAGCCGAGTGTGCAGCAGGCACTCCATTCACGGCAGCATTACCCGGGTCCCCCAACAAAAAGCGGCCGCGTACCGAGTGTTCATTTAGCGCTCTTTCCGCGGCCGCAAGATATCGCACCTGCCTCCGCGGCAGAATTGCTGGGTGACTGGAAACAACTTTTAGCCGTGCGCGATGACGTGCTGAAAAGCCTGGAAGAAGCACGGAAAGAGAAGCGCATCGGCAAAGCACTGGAAGCCAAGGTGCGGCTGCAAGTTCCAGCCGGACTGAATCCGTTGCTGCGCAAGTATGAGTCGAGCTTGAAAGAATTATTCAACGTGTCGCAGGTGGAGTTGGTCGCAGCATCCGAGCCGAATGGATCGGGAGCGCTGCAGATAACGACGCTGCCAGCTGATGGCGAAAAATGTGAGCGCTGCTGGAATTACTCCGTGCATGTAGGTGAGAGCCAGAAATGGCCGACCGTGTGCGAACGTTGTGTGAAAGCACTGGAAGCGATTGGCGCGCCCGCCATGGGCGGTGAGCCGGTGGCAGCCGCGGGAAATCCGAAAAAGGATGGGCAGTGAGCGGAGCTTCACGATTTACAGGTACGCGCGATCCACGTTTGAAACTTCTTCTGATTTCCGCCGCAGTCTTCGTCGCCGACCGGCTGAGCAAGCTGTGGATTCTTCATCACATTATTTCCGGCCAGGAAATCACGATCATTCCGCACTTTTTTCATCTGTCGCACGTGTACAACAACGGCGCGGCATTCAGTCTGTTTTCTGACACGCCCTCTCCGGAAAAAGTGCGCTGGATGTTAATCGGCTTTTCTCTGGTGGCGATCGCGATTGTGCTGGTTGTATTTATGAAGGCCGGGCGTCGCGTCAATATGACCAGCGTTGCGTTGGCGCTGGTGCTGGGCGGTGCGATTGGAAATCTGTACGACCGGCTGGCGTATCGGTACGTGATCGATTTTCTGGCGTTCAATTTTTCCACCTATCATTATCCCGATTTCAACGTCGCCGATTCCTGCATAGTTATTGGCGCGGGTTTATTGTTGATTGAGGTATTTCGCGCGCCGAAGTCTGCCTTTTCGGACTGAATGCGAAGCGAAAATGGGGTGAGATGAAAATCTTCTGCTATATACTCTTGCTGGTTCCGTTCGCTTCTGCGCAAAACAATGCGGCGGTTGCACCTCCCGCCCAAACTTCTACTGCAGCCCAGACTCCTGCCACGCCCCCAACCGTAACCGCGCCACCCACGCCTCAGCAAATCTCACACATGGAACAGATGCTGCAGGACTGGCCAGATCTGGAGCGCTATCGGGCAGCCAACGCAGCGCTGCCAGCGCCCGCGCCTGATGAGAAGCGGGTTGTGTTCATGGGCGACTCCATCACCGACGCGTGGGGAAATCCGACCGGTGTGTTTTTCCCGGGCGAGCCTTACATTAGCCGCGGCATCAGCGGCCAAACTACTCCGCAAATGCTGATTCGGTTTTGGCATGATGTCATCGCGCTGCAGCCCAAGGTGGTCGTGATTCTGGCGGGTACGAACGACATCGCCGGCAATACCGGCCCATCGACGCCGACCATGATCGAAGATAATTTGATGGCGATGGCGGACCTGGCCAAGGCGAATGGGATTCGCGTGGTGATGGCTTCGATTTTGCCGGCGGCTGCGTATCCCTGGAAACCAGGAATCGATCCGAGAACGGAAATTGTTGCGCTGAATGACTGGATTCGCGAAACTTGCGCGCGGGAGGGACACGTCTACCTCGATTACTATTCGGCGATGGTGAATCCAGAACAGGGTATGAAGAAAGAGTTGACCATCGACGGCGTACATCCCAACGCCGAAGGCTACAAGGTGATGACTCCGCTGGCCGAGGCGGCGATCGCCGAGGCGCTGAAGGCGAAGTAAGGCGGATTGTGAATCCAATTCATGCCGCGCGCGGTAGAATCGCGGACGTCATTCTCTAACGATTGATGTCTCCAAAAGCGAAGGTCCCCAGAAACATTGGATGGGAGACCGGCGGTTTGGTGCTGGAAATATCAACCGGATAGGGCTGG
>JAJXZK010000152.1:4451-5623 GCA_021780095.1 Acidobacteriota bacterium
GGTCAGCGTGGGAAATCCCCAGATGCTTCCTGTGTTCAGGTCGACAACCATTTTTCCAAACACTTGAGTGTTGCCGTCCAACGACCGCAGCATCACGGTGCCGGGCTCGATGTAGAGCGGGTCGGATGCCGTGGCTTGCGGCAGCGTTACCTGCGCCTGGGCTTGCGCGGGACTCGGTTGCCGCAAGGGTTTGAGGGCGATGGCGATGAGTGCCACGGCAATGACCAGCAGCAGGAAGTTGGTAGTCGCAGGATTTTTCATGACGCTCCTAATGACAGATTTATAGGCGTTCGGGACGCAAGGTTTCGGTTCACCAAAACCTCGAATCTTTTGAACTATCTCATCCTAGACGGTATCAAGGCCGCGCCCAGCGAGGCTGTAGACTAAAAAGATGCGGCATTGTGCTTTTTGTGCGCTGCCAACCCTCTGCAGGGACTTGTGACCCGATGGATTCAATCGTCGTTCGCGGCGCGCGCGTTCACAACCTGAAGAATATCGACTCTGAGATACCGCATGGCCAGTTGACGGTCGTGACCGGCGTTTCAGGCTCGGGGAAATCTTCGCTCGCGTTCGACACGATTTATGCCGAGGGCCAGCGCCGGTATGTGGAGTCGTTGTCGGCGTACGCGCGGCAGTTTCTGGAGCGCATGGAGAAGCCGGACGTCGACCAGATTGACGGACTGGCTCCTGCGATCGCGATCAAGCAGAAAAATTCCACACGAAATCCTCGCTCCACGGTGGCGACGGCGACGGAAATTTACGATTATTTGCGGCTGCTGTATGCGCGCTGCGGGACCATGTATTGCCTGACCTGCGGCAACATCGTAAAGCGCGACAGTGTGGATGAAATTGCGGAAGCGGTGCTGAATCTTCCGGAGTCGACGCGGATTCTGGTGCTGTTTCCGGTGGTGTTGCCGGGCGTGGTCGACATCAGCAAGAAGTCGACGGAGAAGAAGAAAGCTGCGAAAAAGACCGCGAAGATTGCGAAGAAAGCCGCGGCGGCGCCAACGAAAAAAGATGGCAAGCCGGTGACGAAAGCCGAAGCCGCGCGGGTGGCGTTGGCGGCCGCGTCACGGACGGCGGCGAAGATCAATCGGTATGCGACGGAGTATGTGCCGGATGCGCCGGAGGTTGCGGATGCTCCGATGGATCTGCGGCGGCAGCGGTTGGGC
>JAJXZK010000274.1:0-17709 GCA_021780095.1 Acidobacteriota bacterium
AGTCAGGCAGGGTTGTCGATTGGCAAGTCAATAGATTCCGCCGGTGGTATCGCGGTTGCTTGTCGCCCGATTGTTACACTGGCAGGGTGACGGGATACCACGTGGAAAACTTCGGCTGCCGTGCCAGCCAGGCCGACGGAGATGCCATCTGCGCGGGGCTGGAAGCCCTCGGCGCCTCTCCGGCAGATGCCTCCAGAGCGTCCGATGTCGTGGTGGTCAACACCTGCACCGTCACCGCGGAAGCCGATCGCGACGCCCGCGCGTACATTCGGCGCGTCCAGCGCGGCAATCCGCAGGTTCGCATCGTGGTCACCGGCTGCTATGCGCAGCGTGCGCCGGATGAAGTTGCCGCTCTCCCCGGAGTGTATGCCGTGGTCGGCAACAGCCACAAAAGCCAGGTCGCCTCCATTGCGATGGCTCTATCCAATTTGCAACTTGAGTCTTCTCCTGAACGGAATCGCGCGTCCTCGACGATTGAAAATTCCCCGGTTACGATCGCGACCTCGACCGAGCATTTTGTGCCCGTTTCGTTGCTCCACTCCGCCGGAGATTCGGGTTCAGCGCGGCTGGCGGGCGCTCCTGCATTTGTCCTCGCTGGAGACATATTCGCACACAGCGACTTTGAACTCCCGTCGCTGCCATTCTCCGCGATCGAGCGCCTGAAACAACCCACCGCGGCGCATCGCACGCGGCCCACGCTCAAAATTCAGGATGGCTGCGGCAATCGCTGCACGTTCTGCATCATTCCTTCCACTCGCGGCAACAGCCGGTCCCTGTCGAAACCGCAGGTGCTAGATTCCGTCGAACGCTTTGTCGCCGCCGGTGGCCAGGAACTCGTCCTCTCCGGTATCAACCTCGGACGCTGGGGTCGCGATCTGGCTCCGCAACTCCGCTTTGAAGACCTGGTGACTGAGATCTTCGAGACCACAGCGCTCCCGCGCCTGCGCATCAGCTCGGTCGAGCCGATGGACTGGACCGACGGCCTGATCGCGCTGCTACACGGTTACGCTCACGGACAGCACCCGCGTTTAGCCCGCCACGTCCACGTGCCATTGCAATCCGGGTCGGACCGCGTCCTGCGCCGGATGCACCGTCGCTATCGCCCCTGGCATTATGCCGACCGGCTGGCCAAAGTTCGCGCAGCCTGTCCAGACGCCGCCATTGGGGCCGACGTCATGGTCGGGTTTCCCGGCGAAACTGACGAAGAATTCCGCGAGAGTTACGAATTCATCGCCGCGCAGCCGCTCACGTATTTACACATCTTTCCGTTTTCCGCCCGCCCCGGCACGCCTGGTTGGGACCTCCACCGCCTCGATCCCGTCCCCGGGTCCGCCGTCCGCGAACGCATGGCGGCCCTGAGCGAGCTGATCCGGCAGAAGAATCTCGCCTTCCGTTCCAGCTTTGTGGGGGAACGGCTCAGTGCGGTCACACTCGTCGCCCCCATAGGAAATCCCTCGTCCATGGCCAGTGACGCCCCGCAAATCCCGGCCATCACAGATAACTTTATTTCCGTCGAGATCGCGGCCAAGCTGCCGCCCAATCTGCTGATTTCCGTGCAGATCACTGGCCTCGTCCCGCACGGCTTATCCGGAACTATCGCCGGTGAAATGCCTTCCATCGCATGAAAATTTGGCAACCGCGCGCCCGCGCCCATCATCTGCTGCCTTAGCGGCCAGGCCAGGGTGCAGTTCGCCACGCGGTCGGCCGCCTGTTCGGACGGCAATGGTATACTCACGAGGCGAGGTATATCCTCGCGCACTTGGAGGCGGCACATCGATAAGCGTTCGGCGAAACAGTTTATCCGCATCAATGATCGGATACGTGCGCGTGAAATTCGCGTCATTGACGAAAATGGAGAACAGCTTGGCGTTCTCCCACCCTTTGAAGCTCTCAAAATTGCGCGCGAACGCGGCCTCGACCTGGTAGAGATCTCTCCCAACGCCGTGCCGCCCGTTTGCCGCATTCAGGATTACGGCAAATTTCTGTACGAAAAAGATAAGAGCGAACGGGCTGCGCGCAAAAAGCAGAAGGTGATCACCATCAAGGAGGTCAAGCTCTCAGTCACCGTCGACGAGCATGACTACCAGACCAAGAAGAATCAGGCCATCCGTTTTCTGCACGATGGCGATAAGGTGAAAGCCTCGCTGCGTTTTCGTGGCCGCCAAATGGCGCACCGCGAGCTCGGGTATCAGATCATCAATCGCCTGATTCAAGATGTCGGCGAAAGTGGCGTCGTTGAGTTTCATCCGCGCATGGAAGGAACCACGCTGCACGCCATTCTGGCCCCCGGGAAAAAGGTCGAATTGGCCAAGAAACCGGACGTTCCCAAGCCCGACAACAGAAAAGCCGCCGCAGCCAAGCCTGTCGAAGCCGCGGAGCCGGAACAGACCCCCGCCGCCCAGGCTTGAGCGGGGCTGGCTCTTCTTTGTAAGTCCACTGAGCGGAAAAGCCGTGCGATGGTAGGTCTCCACATCTACATCGTGCGGCTTTTGCCGTGGACCCGCTTCCTCAGACCTTATCGGTTTCTCGCGTGAGCCTTCAGCATCCAGTCCAGCGAATGTGCGGCTGTGGCTGGAATAAATGTCCTGCACGCAGATTTCGGAAGGTTCGGCGGGAATAGCGGATCGGCCGCTGCGACGGCGCTGACATCGACGTCGGCAATTTTCGTCTTCAGGGCCGCGTTCATACGATCGATGAAGACATTGGCCAGAATTCAACAGCCCTCCAGTGCGTGATACTTTCTTTCAGGGGGAGAGCTAATGCATCGCACCATTCGCGCTGGGTTGGTTGGATTTGGACACGGCGGCACCATTTTTCATGCGCCGTTTCTGCAGGCCATCAATGGCCTGGAGTTGGCTGCCATCCTGCAGCGACATGGAGATTCAGCCGCGCAAGCGTATCCCGGTGTGGCTATTGCGCGCAGCATGCAAGAGTTGCTGGTGCTGCCGGACCTCGATTTGATCGTCATCAGCACGCCTCCTTCCACTCATTTTGAGCTGGCCGTCCAGGCCCTTGAAGCCGGCAAGCATGTGGTTCTGGATAAGCCCTTCGTCGCCACCAGCGATGAAGCGCGCCAGCTCATCGAACTCGCCCGGGCGCGCAAGCGCATCCTCTCCGTCTATCAGAATTGCCGCTGGGATGGAGATTTCAAGACGCTGCAACAGATTCTGGCCTCTGGTGAACTTGGCCGCCTGGTCACGTTCGAATCGCGATACGACCGCTACCGGCCCGGTCCACGCACGAAGCCCTGGCAGGAGAAGGCGAGTCCCGGCAACGGCGTGCTGCATGACCTGGGAGCACACCTGGTCGATCAGGCGCTGGTGCTTTTTGGCACACCGGAGGCCATCGTCGCCGACGTCCGCCTGGAGCGCGATCTGGCCGTGGTCAACGATGCGTTCAGTATCTGCCTGCAGTATCCGCGCCTGCGCGTTTGGCTTTGCTCGACGATGCTGGCTCGCACCGCCGGGCCGCGGTTCGTCGCCCATGGCACGCTGGGATCGTATGTGAAGTACGGCCTCGATCCGCAGGAACGCGCGCTGCAAGGCGGCGCAATCTTAGGCGGTCCGCATTGGGGCGAAGATCCTGAGGCCAACTGGGGTACGCTCGCGACCACGCGCGATGGCCAGCCTGTCGAGCGTCGCGTTCCGACGTTGCCCGGCGACTATCGCAAATATTACGAGAATGTTCGCGACGCCATCTGGGGAATCGCGCCTCTCGCCGTCACTGCGGAACAAGGCTGGCGAACCATTCGCCTGCTGGAATTGGCGCTGGAAAGCAGTGCAGCGCGGTGCGCAATCTCCTGCGCCCAGCTCGATACATTGCCATAGAGCGAGATACACGGCTCGCTGCAAAAGTCGAGGGGGGCAACGATCCATAAACGAGACCGGTCCACCTCCGGTAGCAGCACTCGGAAGCGGACATCCGAAGAGTCAACAATTACGGCCGAGTATCGTCGCGGAGCTCGGCATGGTCCGAGTTCGATTGCTGCAATTGATTGATCGCCGCGAGCACCTCTTCGCTGTGGTGGCTGGGATCGACGCCAATCCATTCCTTCGCGATCTTGCCTTGAGGATTGATGAGGAACGTATTGCGCTTTGCTATCTTAAAGCCCATGTAGTCGCCCAGCGAACCGTACTGCGCGACCACTTTCTTGTCCGGATCGGCCAGCAACTTAAAGTGCAGCCCATCCTTGGTGCAGAATTCCTGATGGCTCTTCACTGTGTCGACGCTGACGCCTAGCACTACGGCGTTCACCGCGTCGAACTTGCTCATGTCCCGCTGGAAATTCTTGGCTTCAATGGTGCAGCCGGAAGTCATGTCCTTGGGATAGAAATACAGCACCACCCACTTGCCGCGATAGTGGTCCAGGCTAACGTGGGTGCCCTCCTGCGAAGGCAGCGTGAAGGTCGGCGCGGTCTGCCCGACTTGAGGAATCGGATCGGAAGCGGCGAACACGCGCGCTCCCATATATAGAACCACAACTGCAAGCAACGCGATTAGCGAAACACGGGTCAGGTTCATAAGGAATCTCCGGCCTCGATTATACGGATGCGCCCATTACACTGGCGACGGGAGGTCGCCTCTCGGCAGCTATTTCTTTTCGCCGGCTGGCTGGACGGCGTCCGCCACAAGGGTAATGCCAGCCTGATCGGCGGCAGCCGTCACCGCCTCCAGATCGAAAATCAGTGTCCGTCCCGCCTCAATCGCCAGGCAAGTGGCCCCTGCCTGCTGCATCGCGGTAATGGTCCCAATGCCGATCACCGGGACATCGAACCGCATGTCCTGCTTGGGCTTGGCAACCTTGACCACCGTTAGCGACCGCTCCAGCGTGGACGCGTCGCCGGTTTCAGCCAGCGATCGAAGAATCTCCCCGGCACGCGCAATTACCGCATCCGTGCCTTCCATCGCTTCCACGGCAACGCAGGCGTGCGCCGCGATCACAACCGTCTGGCCAATGTCATATGCAGCCAATGCCTGCGCCACGCTACACCCATAAGCGATGTCGCGCTGCTCCGTCGCATTCGGGCTGCGTGCCGTCAGAACACCCTGTCGCGCCAGCAAGGGCTCCAGGAACGTCGTTGAGGAGATCAGTTCGATTCCTTCATCCTGCAGCACCTTCGCAATCGCTCCCAGCAGTCCATCGGTATTCCGCGTCGACAGCGAAAGCAGCAGCTTTGCCAGCAACCAGTCCGGTCGAATGCTGGAGAAGATCTGCTTATGCTTCACCTGCCCGGCCATCACCGCTTTTGTGACGCCTTCCGCATGAAACATGGCGATCAGGCGCGCCAGTTCGCCCAATGAAAACCAGTGGATACGCACTCCGGCGTCGCGGGCGGCGCGTGCGTCCATCTCCGGCTCCGTCTCCTCGCGGATCGCGGCGACAATCACTTCACTGCCATGCGCCCGGGCCGCTTCCAACAATAAAAATGGGAATCGCCCGTTCCCCGCGATCAGCCCCAGCTTTGCGGGTCGAGCAGCGGCTTGGACAGGTGTGGACATGCTTTGTTGGATGTCGGATTATTTCAGAACGCCGCGGGTGGAACTTTCGATAAAGTCGATCAGGTAGCGCACATCTTCCGACGTGATTTTTTCCGCCTTCAATTTCTCTACTGCCTGCGTTGTGTTCAGCTTCGCCCCTCGCAATGTTTTGTAGGCACGGTGCAGGTCGCGCATCTGCTCAGAAGAAAATCCACGTCGCTGCAAGCCTACGCGATTCAACCCGAACGCATGCGCATCACGTTTCGCGGAGGTCAGCGAAAACGGCAGCACGTCCTGAATAATGATCGACCCGCCGCCGACAAAGGCGTAGCGGCCGATGCGGCAAAATTGGTGCGCCGCAGACAGCGCCCCCAGCGTCGCATAATCCTCAATGGTGACGTGACCTGCCAGCGTGGCCCCATTGGCCAGAATGCAGTGGCTCCCCACTTGGCTGTCGTGGCCGATGTGAACATAGGCCATCACCAGGCAATCACTGCCTAGCCGGGTGATGCCGCCGCCACCCTTGGTTCCCCGCGAAATGGTGACGTATTCGCGAATCACATTGCGGTCGCCAATTTCAAGCTGGGTGGGTTCGTTCTGATATTTCAGATCCTGCGGAGGAATGCCGACCGCAGTGAAGGGGAAGATTTTATTTCCGTCGCCCAGCCGCGTGTGGCCATCGACAACGACGTGCGACACCAGCTCACAATCCTCCGCGATCTCGACATGGGGGCCGATGGTGCAGAACGGTCCAACGATGCAGCGCGCGCCGAGCTTCGCAGTCTCCGCGACGACGCTGGATGGGTGTATCCGCGCGGTGGAATGAATACTCACGCTTCGACAGCGGCCTCTTGCGGCGCGCTCGCCGCGTCGCTTGCGGCGTCCGACTTGACGGGGCGATTGCGCGGCACCATCTGCGACGTCACCGTTCCCTCGCAAATCAGCTTGCCGTCCACGTACGCTTTCCCCTGCATCCGCATCATTCGGGTGCGCCAGTTCAGCACGTCGATTTCCAGCCGCACCTGATCGCCCGGCAGCGCGGGACGCCGAAAACGCGCGTGTTCCACCCCGGTAAAGACAATCAGCTTCTCAGTTGGATCCGGCAGCTCCACCATCACCAGGATGCAGCCGGCCTGCGCCAATGCTTCCAGCAGCAATACTCCGGGCATGATGGGAAAGCCGGGAAAATGGCCCGGGAAAAAAGGCTCGTTGATGGTGACATTTTTGATGGCGACAATCCGCTTCTTGCGCTCCATCTCGACCACGCGGTCGACCAGCAGGAAAGGATAGCGATGCGGCAGGAGTTTCATGATCTCGACAACGTCGAGCGGAGCCTTCAGCGAGGTGTCTTCGAGATTTGCGTGCTCGTTGTTTTCCATAGCTACCCAGCAGATTATAAAGCGCAGCGACGACGGCGCGTTGATCTTCTACCGTTTGCCCGCGATTTCATAGCGGGCTTTCAGGTCCTTGTAACGGTCCGGCCGAGTGGTCCCCGACAGATGGTCGTCCAGTTGATCCAGAAATGCGTGCCACCCCGCGCCTAGTCCGGCCATCAATTCAGGACGCACTCCCACATGAGAAAAGTGCAGCTTTGTCTCCGCCGCTTCGCCTTCCAGCTTCCAGTTCACCAGCGAATCTCCCCACGTATAGATCAATAAATGCGGCGGCTCGAAGTTGCACACAATCCCTTCCAGCGAGCCTTCCGCGGAAAATTGGATGTAAATTTTGCCGCCCACGTGCGGCTCCAGCTGGGTCGGAAACTTCATCCATGCCGTAATCTCTTCCGCGTTGGAAATGGCGTGCCATACTCGATCCAGGCTCTGCGGATAGCTACGGTCCCAGTCGAGCCGATAGATCGTCTCCACCAAGGCAATCGACTCATTCGGCTCCTCCTTCGGTGGCTCCACGCGCTGCGCAAAAGGATTTTTCATCATCCCTCCCATCGACATTCCAGGGTTCATTTCAGGTGCGCTGCGGCATAGTCCGGATCAAACAAATTTTCCGGCAGCGCAATGTTAACTTGCGCCCGCAAGAGGAACGTCTGCTGCACAATCTCGCCATTGTGAGTCCGTGTCACGGTAAAAGGCGTCGCAACGCCATCGATCCGGTGATAATTATCGAACTCGACGGCATCCACGTTTTTATCGTGAAAGCGGGGGTCGCGCCACTCGAAGCTCAGCCGCAACGGCAGATGACTCTCCGTGTCCACGTCGAGCGTCACCGAATTGTGGGCGACGTTCATCAGCGTGAATTTTTCCGCCAGGTGTCGCTCTACCTGTTCCGTGCCCTCATCGAGAACGACGGTGGCCGGATCGGCAATCCACCAACCCAGCACCCTTCGCAGAGAGTGACTCTGCCAGCGCCTATGGTCCTCCACTTTTTCTGCTGCCAAATTTTTCTTTCCCTTGTAGGTGATCTCCCAGCCACTCGAACCGGAAAAAATCTGCACTACTTTTCCCTTGTCCAGCTCGGTGCGCTCGTTGCCAGACTGCTCGCGGCTGATCACCGCGTCGGCCACCTCTCCAGTCGGAGCGCCCTGAAAGAACGATGCAATGCGAACCTGTTGGCGAGTTGTTCGCAGGCCGACCCATGCCGGACCGCCCAGCGCCTGGATCGTCGCCGCGAGCAGCGCATGCGCTTGCCGCTGACTCGCAACCGCGGCAGCATCCGTGGCCTGTGCCATCAGCAACACTGGCGACAGCGCGCCGATCATCAACGCAAACGCCAGTCCCAGCCGCGGATTTCGTGTCGACCTACCCAACGAGCACGGCGCCGCCGTTGACATTAAATACCTCTCCGCTGACGAAGCCGGCGAACGGAGTACATAGAAACAGGACAGGTCCGGCAATCTCCGCCACCGTCGCTGCTCGTCCTAGCGGAATCCCTGAAACCACGCGCTCGCATTTCTCGGGGTCGCGCAATGTCGCCGCCGACATGTCCGTATCCACCCATCCCGGCGCCACACAGTTCACGTGAATGCCTTCGCGGATCAGTTCGCTCGACAAGCTCTTGGTAAAGCTGATGAGCGCCCCTTTCGACGCAGCATAATCGGAATGCATCGCTTCTCCGCGCTGCCCGGCGGTCGAGCTAATCAGCACGATGAATCCCGCTGCGGCGTTCTTCTCCGGTCTGCGTTGCTTTTTGAACTGGCCCACCGCCGCCTGCACCACACCAAACATGCTATCCAGGTTGATGTGCATGGTGCGATGCCATTGCGCGTCTGCCATGCGCTCAATGGGCGCATCGTCCGGCGGCCAAATGCCATGGTTGCCCACAAGGCAATCGAGCCTTCCAAAAGCGCGCACCGTATCTTCCACCAGCTCCCGGCCATGGGCGGGAGTGGTCAGCTCACGATGAACCGCCAGGCAGCGCTCCGGACCGCCGCATTCCGCCACCAGCGCTTCGGCTTCTTTCGCCGCGCTGCGATAGTTGAACACAACCTTGGCACCCGCTTCGACAAACAGCCGAACCGTGGCCGCGCCGATTCCACGCGAGCCTCCGGTGATCAGCGCAACTTTTCCCTGGAGCGAGAGCATCACTCCCGAATGTGATCCCTTTTCTGTCATAGTCTTGACGCTAAAAGAAGGCACGCAATCGTGCAACCCCACCGGCGCGTTCTCTATCGGAGATCGAACCTTGGCCGTACGAGCAGATCAATGTGCTGTCTTCGTAATTCCCGGGCACGGTGGCACCACATAATGCGGAACATTCGCCTGCTGGCGCTTCAGGGCGGCGTCCAGCATCTGCAGCGCTTTCGCATTTGCCGGGTCCAGCAGCGTCTGAGAGCACGCGACAGAATGGCCCGCCACTCCCTTCTGGAAAAACTGATGGCTCCATGGCAGGTACAGCAGGGCACCATAATTACCGGCGCAATCCCCAGCATCGCATCCGCTGAAACTGATGCCAAAGTTGGTTCCCGTACCGGGAGTCAAAATAAACTTATCGCTGCTGGCTGCCTGAAATGGCCGCTTCAGGTAGCCAGAATCCCAGTTCACGTTGGTCACGCCGCCGTCGCGCAGAAACACTACGATCCGCCAGCCATGTTTGCCGCTGGTGAGCGCCGCGGCATACGGTGATGCATACGCAGGAATTTCCAGCCGATACAGATCCAATTGATAGAACTGCAGCCACTGCCCCATACGCTCCAGATCCGCCCCCGTATAGCCCTTCTGGCAATGCGACGGGCTCGCGGGAGCCAGCCATACCGCTGCCAGCAAGCAGGCAGCGGCCAGCGAAATCATCGATCGTCGCGACAGCTCTCCTCCGGTTCACGGGGCAGCGAATCTCCCCCAACCCGACTCCCTTCATAGTTTCACGAACGGAAAGATCGAGGCCAGGACGCGGCAATCGATAGGATTTCTTCAGCCGGTGGCAATCTGCGTCGTGAGATTGACGGTTGCGGCACGCGCCGGTTCACTGGTCGCCAGACGCGTCAATGTCAGCACCGTAATGTCGTCGTCCTGGCCGAACGCGCTGGCCTCCTCCGCCAACTGGACGGCGGAGGATCCAGCCCGAGACATCTCCCGCACCCGATTGAACCCAAATAACTCGCCCTGCCCGTTCCGCGCCTCGACAATACCATCCGTATAGAACGTCAGCGTCTCGTTTTCCTCCATGCGGAAGACAATCTCGTCATACGTTGCATCCGGCATGATGCCCAGCGGTAAGGCCCCTTCCAGCGGCAATTCCTTCCCGTCGCGCAGAGGCGAAAAGTGGCCGGCGGTGGCGATCGCGGCGCTTCCATCGGCATCGATACGCATCGCTACACAGGTGGCAAAGCCGCCCTGGGTGCGGCCAATCAGGCGGCGATTGAGTCCCCGCAGAATTTCCGCGGGTTCCCGCGTATAGTCGGCCAGCGTGCGCAGTGTTCCAACAATCAGTGACACCACCATGGCCGCTTTGAGCCCTTTGCCGCTGACGTCGCCCACCACAACCAACGCGGCTCCTGCTTCCAGCGGAATCACCTGGTAGAAATCACCCCCAAGTTCTGTAGCGGGCTTGTAGATACTGGCGATGGAAAAGCCCGGAATGGGGGGGACGTCCTCCGGAACCAACACTTGCTGCACTTCCCGCGCGGACTTGATTTCCATCTCGACCTGCACCTGGCGGCGGCGCTCCAAGTACTGCTGGCGTGTCACGGTAAACAGCAGGACAACAAAAAGTAGCGCGTCCAGCAGAAACGTCGCGCTGAAAGTATAGCTGCCAACGTGCAGGCCCCAGGAGCGCAGGGTATCGGCGAGCATCCAATGGGTAAAACGTCTGCCTTGTCCGGAGATCTGGTACACAGAATTCCACAAGCCATAGAGAAACGCCGCAATCGCCACCGGCCAAAGCTCCATCTGCTTCCTGCGGGCCAGGCCAAATCCAACAATGAAAAGAATGTAGAGCGGGGTCAGTATGTAGATAGCCGTCGTAATGGCATCGGTCCATTGCCCGGCGAGACCAGTGTGCTGCCAGTTGCTGAGAACGGCAATGTCCACGACCTGCGCGGACAGATAGAGTGTCGCCAGCACCACTGTCCAGCGTCGCCAGCGCCGCTCCCCGCTGAATCCGAAGAGCGTGAGCAGCAGCAGCCAGAGCGAGATGTCCTGAAATGAGCCCACGAACTGCAGGTAAAGCTGGAAGGAGGTGAAATGTAGACCGTATTCGACTGCGTCAAAGACTCGAAACGAATACACCCCCTCCGCCAGCAGATAGATGGCCAGCCACAGAAATAACCATTGATTGCGCTCGCGCAAAAACAGCACCAGAGTGAGCAGCCCCGCAACCAGAACAACGGCCCCAATCAGCAGTTGCGGAAGCTGCTGGTGTTCCTGCAGATAGCGCGGCAGCATCGCCTGCGTAGCGAGCACCGCCGGGTCGCCGAGAACGGGGGCTCCTTCCAAGCCGCCAATCTCCCAGGGATCAGTCGACGAGAGCGCGGACTTCCAGACCCGCAACCCAAGCACGCCATCTACAGGTGCGTTTCCGAGCGCGTAGACGGTGCTGTGGCCTACTGCCCACCATCTGGCATGCGGCGGCAGGCTGCCGTAGCTGCCTATCTTTTTGCCATTCCAGTAAATTTCATAAGCATCGTCTACGGGTGGAATAAGAATGGCAAGCTTGCCGGCCGAACCGGTAACTTCAATCCGCTTGCGGTACCACGCCACTCCCGTATAGCCGGGATGCGTCTGCGCGCCCCAGGGCTCATCGCCGCGCAACTGCTCCCAGCCGGAGTCGTTGTACGCGGGATTTGCCCACGCAAGGTTGTCACCAGTATGAAACTGCCATTTGCCCCCCACCGCGACGGAGCCGGTTCCAGGATTGGGAGCTTGAAACGCCTGGGCATGGGAGCGAATCGCAGGAATCAGCAGGCAGGCCAGCAACAGTGCTCGCCAAAGAGTCCGAACTGACGAAGTGCAAAACGGCCGCCGACGACCGTCGGGCATAAGAACCATCAGACACTCCTCTGACAAATTGGGCTAAAGCGAAGGGGAGACTTTTTCTCCGCCAAGCATACCAGCTTCCCGAGACTCTATTACAAGAAAGAATTCGCGGGTATCTGCGGCATTCTGTGCGTCCCGACGGCGACGCTCTACATCGCTGCCACCGCCTCCACAAAGCGCCCAATTTCCTCCTCCGTGTTGTAGTAATGCACCGAGGCACGCACCATCGCGGTCAATCCGCGCTGCTCCATATCAATCCGCGTAGAACCGATGCCGGTCACCCGCACATTCATCCCCCGCTCGTGCATGGCTGCGACAATGGCTCCCGCGGCAAGCGCGTCATGAGTGAAAGTCACAATGCCACAGCGAGGTTGGCTGCCACTTCCCGGAAGGTCCCGCACCGTGACTCCAGGAATATTGGCCAGCATCTGGCGCAACTGCTCCGCCAGCATTACGACCCGCGCGGCAATGTTGTCGAGCCCCACCGCCAGCGCATACTCGACGGCCGCTCCCAGGCCAAGTTGGCACGCCACCGAGCCACCTGAAATTTCAAATCGCCGCGCATCGTTGCGCAATTTGTATTCCTCCCGCGCACTCCACTCCGCGGAACACATATCGATTGGCGTTGGCTCCAACCGTTCCAGCATCGATTGGCGAATATACAGAAACCCCGTTCCGCGCGGTCCGCGCAGATATTTCCTTCCCGTCGCGGCCAGCATGTCGCAGCCGAGCTGCTCCACCCGCAGCGGCATCTGACCGGCGGACTGGCAGGCATCCAGCAAATATGGAATCTGATTTCGGCGCGCGATGCGACCCACCGCCGCCGCTGGCTGCACCAGCCCGCCATTGGTGGGCACATGAGTCAAGGCAATCAGCTTCACCCGATCTCCATGCTGCCGAATCGCCGCCTCCAACGCGGTCAAAGAGATCTCTCCGCTGGGATCGTTCGGCACCACGACAATCTCGATCTGTCGCCGGCGCGCCACCTGCAACAATGCCAGGTAGTTGCTGACGTATTCGTTCGAGGCGGTAAGGACTTTGTCGCCTGGCTGGAATCCTTCCGCCAGCGCATAGAAGGCCGCATCCCACGCGCGCGTCGCATTTTCAACCAGCGCAATTTCGCCCGCCGCGCATCCCAGCATTCTCGCAATGGAGCCGTACACACCCTGGTATTCCTCGGCAACATTGTCCTCGGCTTCATAGCCGCCCATCGCCGCTTCCAGATCCAGATGCGTCTTCACCCGCTCCAGCACCGGCGTTGGCGGCAGGCTGGCGCCGGCATTGTTCAAATGCAGCACGTTCTGGCAGCCCGGCGTATCCGCCCGAACCAACGCCACATCAATCGCCACAGCTCACCCCACTCCACAGGATCCCGCCGCAGCGGGTCACGCACTCTTTATACTAGGTTTCATCATGTCCAATTTTGATCGCCGTGGCGAGTTCGCCCCTGTCGACGAACAACTCGAATACCTGAAGAAAGGCACTGCGGAAATCATTCCGCTACCCGAGCTGCGCACTCGTCTGGAACAATCGCGCGCCACCGGTCGTCCCCTACGCATCAAGGCTGGCTTTGATCCCACCGCACCCGATCTTCATCTGGGCCACACGGTTCTGATTCGCAAGCTGAAGCACTTTCAAGACCTGGGCCACACTGTCATCTTTCTGATCGGTGACTTCACCAGCCTGATTGGTGACCCCACTGGGCGCTCTGTCACTCGCAAGCCGCTGACGCGTGAGGAAATCGATAAGAACTCCCAGACCTACACCGATCAGGTCTTCAAGATTCTCGATCGTGAAAAGACAGAGGTTCGCTACAACTCCGAGTGGCTGGGCAAGCTGGGCTTTGAAGGAATGATCCGCCTGGCCGCAAAATTCACCGTCTCCCAAATGCTCGAACGCGACGACTTCCACAAGCGATTCCAGGCCGAACAGCCCATCTCACTGCACGAAATGCTCTACCCGCTGGCGCAGGGGTACGACTCCGTTATGCTCGATGCGGATGTCGAGCTCGGCGGCACCGATCAGCGATTCAATCTTCTGATTGGGCGCGAGTTGCAGCGCCAGGCCGGCACCCCGGCGCAGATTGTCCTGATGATGCCGATTATCGAGGGGCTCGACGGCGTGCAGAAGATGTCGAAGTCGCTGGGTAACGCCATCGGCGTGCACGAGCCCCCGCAGGAAATGTATGGCAAGCTGATGTCCATTTCCGACGACCTGATGTGGCGTTACTGGACGCTGCTGACCGATCTCCGCCCGCATGAAATTGAAGCGATGAAGAACGATGTGTCGAGCGGTGCGCTGCACCCCATGGAAGCCAAAAAGCGGCTGGCGCGCACGATCACCGCAGGATTTCATTCCCAAGCCGCAGCAAAGCAGGCCGACGAAAACTGGGCGAAGCAATTCCAGCGGAAAGAAATGCCATCAACAGAGGAGACAAGCCGACTGGAAATGGTTACTTTACCTCTGCGAGACTTCCAGTCCTCGGAAGAGGAAATCCTCCGCTATAAGGAATCTGAGATTGGACGCCGTGAACTGTATTTTGTATCGCCTTCGGAAGCAGCCAATGTACAGGTGCTTAAGTTGAATAAGATCCTATCCGCAGCAGGGTTGGCGGACTCAACCAGGCTGGCTGACATAAAAATTCGCGAGAAAAGCGTTCGGGTGAAAGGAACTGAAGATGAGGATACGACCATGGTGAACCGCGAAATAGTACGCGATACATCCCGGTATCCATATCTCCCTAAAGAATTGAAGGTAGCCACGGATGGAAATAAAGAATTGCATTTGATGATTCGGGTTGGCAAGCGAATGAAGAAGGTGATCTTGCGCGAGAATTAGTTGTGCTATGGAACGTTCTGGATTACCCTCATGCGCATGGCCTGCCCCAAGTCGCTCGGCGCTTGCGCCACTCTTTTGCTGTTCTGTCTGCCTGTTGCCGCCAAGGTTCACTCGGTCGCTTTAGGCGGATGGCGCAAGGTTCCCTACACCGCTCCCGCCGCTGCGTCCACTCCATCCCCCGACGAGCCCACCAGCCTGCGCGTGCGTCCGCTGGTCGTCGATGGTCAGGTGAAGGATTGGACCACCGGCGAGATTCACGAAATTACCGATCGCACGTTTGTCGCCCGCCGCGCCGTCAAGCTGAATGACGCATTACCGGACGAAGCTGGCGCTCACTGGCTCTGGGTTCTCGGCCCCTGGCTGCTGGTCGATCGCAGTTCGGCGCACATCAGCGTGCTGCATCTGCCGGACTTCGATCCCGCCGTGTCGGAGATTGTCTGGTTTCGCGACTACGCGGCCTACTGCGGCGTCAACAGCACGGGCAAACATCTCTACGCTGTGGTTTCGCAATTAGGAGTGCGCCGGCCACTGGTGGCCAAGTCCCTTTCGCAATGGACCGTGGACGATCACCCCACGCCCGCCTGCGCCGCGGCAACCTGGCAGCGCCAGCCGCTACAGGTCGTCTTCCATCCCACCAACAGCGCGACCGTCAGCTATCAGATCTTCGGCATGGCATCCGCGTTGATTGAAGAAGGCGAGTCCCCGGACGAGCCATGATCTTCACCGCCAGTCGTTTTGGAGGGGTGCATCTCTACGGCGACATCGTTTGTTTCAGCACGACTGTAAGGGTCGGCGGCACAGCGGGCAGTTCGAAAATCATGCGGTGATGAGGCACGTCAAAGATAACGGTTCGAAACCCATGCAGGACTCCATTCCCGATCGCCCCCGGCACAGTCCGGTTCGGGCTCAGATCTTCCTCTTTTTCCAGGTAATCGACCGTCGGGTTGTGCGTCTCCACGTCGCCGATTTGCAGAGAGTCAACCGTGCCTCGCTGGATGCGGTAATAACCGTTCAGGCCATAAGCTCGGTCGGGAATGGATTGACGCAGGCCATTCTCCAGTTCCAACGCCCGCAGAAAGTTCTCGTACAACAGGAGCGTCACGTTACTACCCGTGTCGACAATGACGTGCACAGGGGTGCGGCTTATGCCGCTCGCTTCCCAGAGTCACCGGCATGACAATGGAGCCTTTGCCCGCCGCCAGTGGAATTTTCATTCCAAATCCGCGATACACATAGTGGTCCGCGGAGTAAATGCTGACCAGTCTCGTTTGGAAATCCAGCTTGACCACATAATGAAGAAAAAAAGGGTATCCAAGCATTCCATCCGTGGGATGGCTAAAATGTGTTTCGAATTTGCTCAAGTCCACGACAGACAGCTTATGTGCCGCCGTTAGACCACTCATTTCTACATCCAGCTCTTCTTCGGGAGCAACGTAGATGCGTTCGTAACCAAAACCGACGCTCTTCTCGGGCTCCATCGGTCCGGGATGAATGCCTAGTTGTCGCGCTGTCCGCAAATTCAGAACGTTCTTGCTGGCGCCGCTATCCAGCATAAAAACGAAATCCGTTTTGCCATGCACAGTTACGGGCACATAAATGTGCTGCTTGAAATATTCAAACGGAACAGTTACCCCATCGATCGAAGGTTGGGATTGACCCCAGGCGGTGCCTGCGGCTGACTTTGCTTGTGCTGTCCGAGCCGGAGCGGGGTGCGGCATCACCCACAGCATGGCCGTCAGGGTGAGAAATATTCGTGCCCTCATGCCCTTCGCCTCCAGCTGCAATTGAATCGAGCGCCGTCCCAAAATTCACCTGCCGTCGTTGACTGGCAATTCTTGCCGTGCTGAATTGCGGAGAAATTTGCACCCTCATCCCCATTTCTAGCGATCAGGGGAGGGAGGGAACTGCGGGTCGATTCGCCGACACCTGACGAGCCGGACTCAACTCGAAAATAATGTGGCCTCGCGGCACATCAAATACGACCTTGCTGAACTGATCGAGCAGCGAGGTACCGATCAATCCGGCAAAGCCCGTTCGGGCCGCGATGGGCTCGCTCAGCAATTTAAAAACTGTCAGATTGCTGGCCTCCGTTCGACCCATCAGCAAAGAATTCAAGACCCCGTACTGCATCGCAAAATATCCACCCAACCCGTATGCCTGCTGCTGCGCCTCGGGCGGAAAAATCCCCTCCATGTGAGCTCCATGGACAAACTGTGGATACAGCAATAACGTAACGTCACTGCCGGTATCGACCTCCACCCTGATCTGCCGTTGCATGTGGTCTATCGTGCTCAGCATCACTGGAATCGAGGTCGCCTTCGATCGGGTGGTCAGGTAAAGCGTGTCTCCGGGCCCTCGATAGGAGTATTTCTTCGACGGCATCAAGGTCAAGAAATGCTTGTCAAAGTCCAGCTCCACAACGAAATTTTGTAGGAATGGAAACCCCAGAATCCCATCGATGCGATGTCCAAAGCGAACCTCCAGGTCTTTCAGATCGATCACCGCCATCAGATTCGCGATCTGGATATCTCCAATCCTGGCATCAATATCTTTTGCCGCCGCGACGTGTACCTTTCCCGCTCCCAGCCCGAGACCTTTTTCCTGCTGGATGCTCACCGGCTGCAATCCCATCGCCGCCGCGGTGTACATGTTCAAGATGTTGCTATTGGTTCCGCTATCCAGAAGAAAAACCATCCCCGGAGCGCCATTCAACTTGAGTGTGACAAAGATGTGTCGATTGAAGTAATCGAAAGGAACAGTGACCGGCGCGAAATGCTGCGCCGGGATCAGCGGAGCCACGTGCTGCGGTTGCGACGTTTGCGGAAGCAGCGTGGTCGATATCGCGAGAAGAAGACAGCCAATCATGGCGGTTTCCTCCTTATGTGACACACATCATATGCCAAACTCAGAAAATGTGCTTTTCATTCTTTTTGCCTATTCTTGCGTACTCTAGATACATGCAGGATAT
>JAJXZK010000274.1:17719-22841 GCA_021780095.1 Acidobacteriota bacterium
GACGAATTGCTGAAGGAAGCCGAACTTGCCCACGGCCATCTCTGCGCGGGCCAGGTGCTCGGCGTGCGCATGGCAATGCTGGGATGCGCGCGGCTCGGTCTCTCCGATCCGCGCGGAAGAGATCGTAAGCGACTGGTCACATTTGTCGAAATTGACCGCTGCGCCACCGATGCCGTTGCCGTCGTCACCGGCTGCCGCCTGGGCAAACGCGCCTTGAAATTTCGAGATTGGGGAAAGATGGCGGCCACATTTGTGGATGTCGAAAGCGGCCGCGCGGTGCGCATCTGCGCTCGCGAATCCTCCAGGGAGGCGGCGCGACAATTGCACCCGGAAATCGACAACAAGAATCAGCAGCAGATGCTGGCCTATCGCGAGCTGCCGGAGAACGTCCTCTTTACCGAGGAATGGGTCCGGGTGCCGCTGAGCGAGAAAGAATTTCCCGGCTACAAGGCAGACCGTGCGGTCTGCGACGTCTGCGGCGAGGGCATCAACTACGACCGCTGCACGATGCGCGACGGAAAGAAAGTGTGCCACGGCTGCGCTGACCCGGAGGCGCGTTACTACCAGCCCCTCGAATCCGGGTCGCCGGAATAGGCATTCTGGATCCTAATGAAGTGCCCCGAGTAAACATCGTTTCCGAAGCGTACTCCAGACGCAAAAATGCCCGGCAAATTGCCGGGCCCTTTTGCTTGCCTTGGACTACGTTACTTCTTTTTTGCGGCTTTCTTGGCTGTTTTCTTTGCTGGTGACTTCTTTGCTGCAGCCTTCTTGGCTGGAGCCTTCTTTGCTGCCTTTTTGGTTGCCTTTTTAACTGCCAATTTAGTACCCCTTGTTGTAGTAGATTTACGGTGCTGCTTGACCGCTTTCTTTGCGGACTTCTTTACGGCCGGTTTCGCCGAAACTTTTTTTGCTGCCTTGTTCGCCGATTTCTTCACAGCCTTCTTCGCCGGAGCTTTCTTGGCGGCTTTCTTCACCGGAGCTTTCTTAGCTGGTTTCTTGGCTACAGCTTTCTTCGCAGCAGCTTTCTTTGCGGCGGGCTTCTTCACCGCGGGCCTGGCAACCGCACTCGCCGGTTTCGCTGGCGCCGCTGGCTGCTGATCTTCGGCCACCGGAATCGCCGCAATCACGATAGTCTCATCTTCATCCATTGAGTCTTCATCGTCGTCCGACGTGATGGATATGGTCACTTCTTCTTCCTCTTCAAACCCGTCGCTGGCATCGTCGCCAAACTCATTCGTCTCCGGTTCGTTGTCACTGTCATCGGACATTCGCTTGAATTGATCGTCGATCATGCTCATCTCCCTTTGCCAATACCGCGCATGGACGTATCTTACATCTTCGACAATGCAGCCGTATCAGGCAATGCAATGCATACCTGCATAAGAATGCTACGAGTTCGCCGGAAACACAAGCGCGAAGTTTGTCCCGCAGGTTACTTGATCTCGAAGCAAACCCGCATCAATCGTTCTTTTTCTTATGATGGTTGGTGGAAGAAGTCTTGGCATGGCTGGAATTTCCGCTATGGCGCGCCTTGCTCGCGCCGGCCAAATGTGTTCCGGATAGGCTCTTGGAGCTGCGATGGGCGCTGGCGCCATGCTGATTTCGACTGCGGCGATGATGGGTCCTCACCGGCTCCGATACATAGATCGTTCTCCCCACCGGCAGTCGATTTCCGCGCAATCCATTCCAGCGGCGCAACTGGCTGGTGGTCACGCCGAATCGGTCCGCCAGCTTCACCATGTTGTCGCCGCGACGCACACGATAGCGCATATGCGCGGAAGAAATAGGTGGGGGCGGCACCGGAATCATCAGCGTCTGGTTCGCGACAAGTGAGTCGTCTGTGTGTAAGCCGTTGGCTGCGGCCAACTCCTTCGTAGTCACGTGAAACGATTGCGCGATGCTCGCTAGCGTGTCATCCTGCGTGGCGATGTGGAAGCGCCATGCGTTGCGATGTTCTTCCGGTACAAGCGCCAGGCGCTGCTGAAACAACGGAGCAGTTCCCGGTGGAAGATGCAGATCGAAGGGGAAATCATTCGGCGTGGTCATCTGCAACAGGCTAGGATTCAGTTCCTGAATCTGCTCGGTCGTCGTTCCCACCAGGTCCGCGACCAGCCGAAGATTAATGCTGGAATCTGTCGTCACTGTGTCGGACTGCAGCGGCGGATCGACGGGAATATCGGAGAGCCCATACTGGCTTGGGTTCTTCGCCATGATCGCAGCCGCCACAATGATCGGGACGTAGTTCTTTGTCTCCGCAGGCAGCACGTTGCGCTGATATAGCTCCCAGAAGTCCGCATAGCCGGTGCGTTGCACAGCACGCTGCACTTTGCCCGCTCCCCAGTCGTAGGCCGCCATCGCCAGATACCAGTCGCCGAACTGCTCATGTAGTTCCTTGATGTAGCGCGCATATGCGTGGGTTGATTTCTCGGGGTCAAAGCGTTCATCCACCCAGGCATTGCGCACTAACCCATAATCGCCATACGGCATAAACTGCCACATGCCGCCCGCACCGCTGCGCCCGTTCACCGCTCTCGGCCGAAAGCCGGATTCCGCGATGGCGAGATAGATCAGATCTTTTGGCACGCCTTCGTCCGCAAGCACCTGCTCCACCATGGAGCGATACAGCCCCTCCCGCGCCAGCGAATTTTCAATGGTGTTGTGACCCTTTTTCGTATTGGTGAAGTAGTTGATGTATCCCGCGACGTAATCATTCACCACCAGCGGAAGATCAGAATGGGTGACCTTCAAATCCGCCTGCGCCCGCGCCAAAAGATTTGGGTCCACAGGGAAAGTCACATCGTTCGCCACACCAACCGGCGTCTGATCCTGCTGACTGAATCCGTTGCTCTGCTGCAGGGAATCGAGTTCTAGCGCGTTGATCGCATCCACTCGCTGCTCAAACGCATCGTTCAGCACGCTGTCGCTCTTCAGGTCGCGGCCGCTCGTCAAAAAGATATCGACCGCGCGATCAAAATCTTCGCGGGCTGCCTGGTACTCCCCGGCTTGATAGAGCGACATCCCTGTGTCGTAGGCCTGCTTGGAGGCAGCGATCAGCGTCCGGTCCTGCTGCGCATGATCTTCCGGTGTCGCCGCCTGGGCTGCCGCTGCAGAGGTTTTGTCTGTCGTTGCTGGAGTCGCTCCGCTGCTCAGCGTCGGCGCGGTCGCGTGCGACGATGCGCTTGCGGGTGCGCCCGGCTGTTGCGCCGGACATCCGCATAGCAAGAGCAGCATGCCGCTCGCAATCGGGAGGAGGAAATATTTCATCAATAGATATCAGGGGCGTTCGCTTCCCATTGTATGGCCATCGCCGGGAAGCCGGTACAGAACTGCGCCGGTCATCTGCGAAGGCAGCGTGCCGTGATGGTAAACTCAGCTGAAGAGACTGGCTTCCAATCGCCATGGGAATCGGCGTGTGGAACCTTTCTTTTCTGCCAGTCGGCTTTCCTTCATGGATCGAGAACACATCCGCAATTTCGCCATCATTGCCCATATCGACCACGGCAAATCCACGCTTTCCGATCGCCTGCTGGAGCTGACCGGCTCGCTGACTGCGCGCGAGATGCAGGCCCAGGTGCTGGATGCCATGGACCTGGAACGCGAACGCGGCATCACCATCAAGGCCCACGCAGTGCGCATGGCTTACAAAGCGGAAAATGGCGAGACCTACCAGCTGAATCTGATCGACACTCCGGGCCACGTCGATTTTTCCTATGAAGTTTCACGCTCGCTTGCTTCGTGTGAAGGCGCACTACTGGTGGTCGATGC
Organism: Acidobacteriota bacterium; assembly: GCA_021780095.1. The sequence goes on from JAJXZK010000274.1 coordinate 21,485, forward strand.
CACCCAGGGCGTGGAAGCACAGACCCTGGCCAACGCACACATCGCCATCAACAACGGCCTCGACATTATCCCCATCATCAACAAGATTGACCTGCCCAGCGCCGACGTGGAGCGCAGCAAGGAAATGATCGAGCAGACCATCGGGCTCGACGCCACTGACGCGCTGCCCATCAGCGCCAAGACCGGTCTCGGTGTGGAGGCTGTGCTGGAAGCCGTGGTGCATCGCCTGCCGCCTCCGACCGGCGACGCGGAAGCTCCCTTGCAGGCGCTCATCTTCGATTCCTGGTTCGACTCCTATCGCGGCGTCATCGTGCTGACACGCGTCATCAACGGACGACTGAAGCGCGGAGAAAAAATTCGTCTCATGTCGAATGGCCGATCGTTTGAGGTGGAATCCATCGGCGTTCAAACTCCGAAACCAGTTGTGGTGCAGGAACTTTCCGCCGGAGAAGTCGGATTTTTTGTCGCCACCATCAAGAACGTCGCGGACGCCAAGATCGGCGATACCATTACCCACGACGCTAACCCTTGCGCCACAGCGCTCCCCGGCTTTGAAGACATCAAGCCGATGGTGTTTGCCGGCCTGTACACGGTGGACGCCCACGAGCATACCCTGTTGCGCGAGGCGCTTGAAAAATTGCGGCTCAACGATTCCTCGTTTTTCTTTGAGCCGGAAAGTTCGGTCGCGCTCGGCTTCGGCTTCCGCTGCGGCTTTCTCGGATTGCTGCACATGGAAATTATCCAGGAGCGGCTGGAGCGCGAATTCAATCTCGATTTGATTACCACGGCGCCTGGCGTGCGTTATCGCATCACGCTCACCGACGGCAGCGTCGTCGAAGTCGATAATCCTTCGCGCTGGCCGAATCCCACCAGCATTGAAAGAATTCAGGAACCGGTGATCACCGCTACCATCCTGACCAACGAGGAATACGTCGGCGGCATCCTGAAACTGGTGGAAGATAAACGTGGGCGCCAGAAGAATTTTGAGTATGTCAGCCCCACCCGCGTAATGCTGACCTATGAACTGCCGCTCAATGAGATCGTGCTGGATTTCTACGATCGCCTGAAATCCATCTCTCGCGGCTACGCTTCGCTCGACTACCACTTGTCTGACACCTGGGACTCACCCATGGTCAAGCTAGACATTCTCGTCTCCGGCGAGCCGGTCGATGCGTTGTCGATCATCGTGCATCAGGAGTTTGCGTATGACCGCGGTCGAGCCCTGGTCTCGAAAATGCGCGAACTAATCCCGCGGCAAATGTTTGAGGTGGCCATTCAGGCGGCCATAGGAGCCAAGGTCATTGCCCGCGAGACGGTCGCGGCGCTTCGGAAAAACGTTCTCGCCAAATGCTACGGA
>JAJXZK010000102.1 GCA_021780095.1 Acidobacteriota bacterium
AATCGCGCGAGACCGCGATAAACTCCTGGCTTTGTGTCTGGAGCAATCCAGATATCCACCCAGAAGGCCCGCGCTTTTTGCCCTTGGATTGCGTTTTCAGGGTCGGGCATTTGAAAGCGGAACGGAAGATGAATCGGAATCAACGCGTCCGGGTAGTAATGCTTGTCGGGTGTATTCAAGTGAAACCACTCGCGGTAGACATCCACAGGCTGCGCGGATTCAATGGAAAGTTTGCAATCGCCGCAAGCACTATCCGACTTGACCACAAGCTGAAACGATACGTAGCCACCGCGTGCGGAAGTAAGCTGAATCGAATGATTCCAGCTTGCCCCGGCACGATCGCTGGCTACGAAGCTTCCGAACGGATCGGGCCGGTGATAGGCGGGAACAACGAACAAGTCGGAGGCTCGACAGCTACCGAGGGAAACAAGGAGTAGCAAGCATACACTTGCACTGAACTTCCTCATGCTGGTGTTCTCCTGGCAGAAACGTTCAGCAACCTTTTTCCACTTGCAGCCGCGAATCGCTTCTACAAAACATCTGTGGGTGAGAGAACGGGATTCCGCTCCCCCACAAAATCCGAACCCCTAGCGACTTGCCGTGTCTTTCGTGGGGTCGATCGCGTCACCACGCAATTCGAAGCGCGGTCCAATGTAGTCCGGCTCAATTTGCACCGCTTGCGCCATCAACTTGTGGGCTTCATCCGTGTTGCCTTGATATTCATCGACCAGCGCCTGCAGATAGTATGACCGGGCCCGATATATGGGATCGGCGGACTCATGCCGCGACTCCGCCACGGTCTGGAAATGCTTCACCATGGCTGCGGCTTCCTGCTGACGACCCAGGCGATCCAATGAGAACATCATGAAAAAGTTCTCCGGGCTCCAACTGTCGCTTCCGCCGCCAGTAAGCTGTTCCACACCGCGAATACTGTCTTTGTACGCCTGCTGGGCTTCCTGCTTCTTGCCCATCGCATCGTAAGTTCGACCAATGTAGTAGTAGATTTGCGGCGCAGACTGCAGTTCGAAGTCATCCATGCCGAGCGAGGCAGGCGGCTTGAGCGCAGACTGGAAAAAGCTGAGCGCCTCCGGGTAGTTGCCTTTGTTGAATGCCTGCGCGCCCTGCCCGTATTTCAACTCCCGGTAAGCATCGCGCAAGGTGTAGGTCCTGTGGACTGGAAGAAATGTATGGTGGTCAATGATGTCCTGCGCCGCCTGGAACTTACCCTGGATTAAGTCGGCCGTCAACAAGCCCTGGACCAGATGATCGTTCTTCGGATTGCGAGCGACAGCCTTTTGCAACAACGCCACTTGCTCGTCGAACTTGCCGGTGCGCGCGTAAAGATCCGAAAGATCGTCCAGCGTGTCGGCGCTCGCCGGATTCAAGTCAACCGCTTTCTGCAATTCCGGAACTGCAGCCTCTAGCTTGCCGTCTTCTTCGTAGGCCAGTCCAAGCGCTCGTCGGGCGCCAAAGTCAGACGGATCGATCTGGTTGACGGCCTGCCACTGCTGAATAGCCTCCGACTTGTGTCCGCGATAATACAGCAGGCAAGCTAGCTCAAACCGCGCCACCGTATCATTCGGGTCGTCCTTCACGGCGTCGGCCAGTGGCGCCTCCATCCCTGCGCGATACGGAAAGCGCTCGACAATCCCGGCCGCTGCCTGCGCCTGCTTGCGAGCTGCCGCAGCACCCGCAGAGTCACCAGCTTGCTTCAGGTCATACGCCAGCGCGTAATAATATTCTGGCGGCGTTCCCCACGGATCTTTATTATGCGGCGGCTCGACCATCTTCAGCACGGCGCTCGCATCTTTCCACCGCTCCAGAGTGCTATAGAAAATCGACACCTCGATGGCGCTTTCCGATTGCTCGCCCATCAGGTCCAGCAATTTCGCTTTCGCGGATGCATCGCCCGTCAGAAAAAATCGCTCTGCTTGCGCCACGCGATCGGCGGGATCTATCGCCTCTACCCGTGCGAGTTGCTCTAGCGCGGCCGCCTTGTTTCCCTGATCGCGCAACGTCATCGCAAGCACAAGGCGCGCCTTGATGTCCTTGCCATTCGAGTTGATCGCTCCGGCCAGATGCTGCGCCGCTGCCGCATCGTCATGCCGCAGAAAATTCAGCAGGCCCAATTGATATTCGCGCGGGCCGTAGTACACACTGTCTGGCCAGACGTAATAAAAGTTTCGTTCTGCCTGCTTCTGCTGGCCCAGTTTCATCTGGCAGATCGCCAGGTAGTACCAGGATTCCGACGCGTAGGGGTTGCGATCGACGGCCTGCTGAAATTGATCCGCCGCCTGCCGAAAGTGATGCTGGTTGTACTCCAGTATTCCAATCAATTGGTGCGCCGCAGAGTAGCCCGGATCGCGCTTCAGCGCCAGTTTAGCCAAGCTTTCAGCCTCATCGGCATTCAGGTCCTTCTGCTTGAATTCCGCCGCTAAAACCAATTGTTCGGCCGTCATCTTGTCCAATGGAATGGGCGCGGCGGTCAGGTCCTTGGCAAACGGCGTGATGTCTCCGCCCGGCGGAGTGGCGGGCTTGGTGTAGGCCAGCAGCAGTTTGCCATCCGGTCCCAACACCTGGACGTTCAGCGACGCAAGACTGGCAGCACTGACATCGTCGAGGGTCTTTTTGACGGGAGTTCCTGGGGTCAGATTCACGGTAGCGTTCAACAGTTCCCCGCTGGCAGCTTTCACCACCAGCTTTGCATTTTGGATTGGAACCACCGGCGACAGCGCGATCACGACCGAGGATTTCGCCCGATTCGAACCCGGCTGGACTTCCAGATTCAGAGCAACATGCTTGCTCAGCGTGGTCAGGCCGTTGATCCCCGCCACCGGAATCCACCATTCGTGCCATTGCTCGACTTCGTGCGGATACACCCACTCATAATGCCCATCCCAAACCATTCGTCCGCTTTGCGCTTCAAAATACGGGCCTGCCTCATCGGTATAACTGTGTTCCACCTCCGACGAGCCAGACCCAAAACCGAAGGTCCACATCTTCATGCCCTGAACGACGCGGCGATCGGCATAACGAAAAACGCCGTAGTCGTGATCGAACTCGTACGAGCCGCCGTAGTTGTCGTAGCTGTCGATTCCGAATACGCCCAGCATGTGCTTATTGTTGTGCGCCCAACTCAGGTCGACTCCGTTGTAGATAGGCCACGGAGAGACGACTCCGGTAGTGTGTCCCACAGTTTGCGTCATGGGGTAAAGAAATCGTGTCTTAGGAGTGACCGGAAAAGCGGCGTTTGACCACAACATTTGCGGCTTCTGGCCATCGGTGCCGTTGTAGCAAAACGTACTGATTTCCAGTGCGTCTACATCTGGATAGAGTGTCGCCGTATATGTCACATCCATGTGGTAGAACGGGTCTTCTTCACCTAGCAGAACCGAGACACTGCCGTCCTTGTGCTTCAGGATGGTGTGCGACCAGTAGGGTTCACCCTTCCAGGTAAGTGAGTGGGCATCGTAGGGGCCGGTTAGCTCAATGCCAGACTGCGGCCAGGTAAAGCGCGGGTTGAACTGGGTCGGCTTGATCACATCGTTTCGATAAAACATCTGCCGATGATGCACTTTGTCATACACAGAGAAGAACCGACCGCCCAATTCCGGGATGTACGTCAGCTTGAAATACCGGTTATCGACGAAGATGGCGTGATACTTCTCCGGGAACGGGCTGCCTTCTTTAAATTGCCTCTTATACGTCGTGAAGGGGTACAGTCCGGTCAGCGTCGAATCGTTGAACAGCGGCGGCTGCATGTATCTGCCCACGTGTTCGTAGGTGGGAATGGTGATTTCGCCTTCCGACACGGTGATCGCAGACGGAGTCGCTGTCTTCGCGGAAACAATGGCCGCATGGCATCGCGGCGAGCCCAAGGTCAACACCACTGCAAACAGTAGAGGCCACGACTTCATCAATTCTCTCTTTTCGGTCAGAAGATACTTGCGGGATCGTGCAAACTTGCTTGACGAATGCCGCTGGAACGGGTCCCTGGATTCGGATGCGTTCGGCGACTTTTAACCGATCTCCCGGATATCGAAACGATTATATACGGAGAAATGAGAAACAAAACGTTCGTATCCAACCGCAACCTGACCGGGGTCGCATTCGACCATACTGTAAGGTGGAACCAGACCTGCCCGTGTACTCAAATCAGTGCTCCAGGAGAGACCGAAGAATGCATCGTGACCTGCCTCATGCCATTTCAAATTTTGCCGAACAGGATTCCGCCGCTGGTACCGATCCGCTGTCGGAATTCTGGCGTGATGCCTGGATTACTCCGATGACGGACGATGCCTACGGAAACAAAGTTACCGGGCATGCCACGGAGATTCGATCCAGATGGACTTTCTCCAATCTCTACTTTATGTTTGTCTGTCCTTACGAGGAGCTTCATCTGAAGCCGAATCCCGTGCTCGACAAACCGACAGGCGGACTTTGGAACTGGGATGTTGCCGAAGCCTTCATCGGATCGCCGGATGGCGCCATCGATCGATACAAGGAGTTCGAGCTTTCTCCACAAGGCGAATGGCTCGACCTCGACATCGACTTGAAACAGCCTGATAAAGTCGCTCTCACGTCGTGGAAATCAGAATTTCAGGTTGCCTCTCGCATCGAGCACGATCATAAAATCTGGTACGGATCGATGCGGATTCCCTACGCCTCCCTGGAGGCAGGCGAGGCCAAAGCCGGTAATCTTCTTCGCATCAACTTTTTCCGCAGCCAGGGCACAAAGCCGGTAGAGATGGCATGGCAACCTCCGATGCAGGCCAGCTTTCACGCTCCAGAACAATTTGGCATGCTCAAACTTGTGCGGTGATTGCGCTGCCCTGACGTCGCAAGCGGCAATGCGACCGAAGGTCTCGGCCGATGTTCACGGTTTCGCGGAAGGCGCGTCTGTGCTGATCTTGACTGTGCCCATGGGATACCAGCCATCGGGTTCTACTCCGGCGATGGCGAGTTTAATTTTGGGTTCGCGCGTTGCGGCATCGATCAAAGCAATCTCCAGCGTGTAGTCGCCGTCGGGGATCGATCGCGGAACAAAAACATTATTGTTATAGAGATTGTCGCCCGGCATCCAGGCGCGAACGTCGGCATTCGTCATCAGGATTACGGAGTGGCTGCCGCTCTTCAGCCGCAGTGCAAACGGGTACCGCCGGTAGGCCGGCGCATCACCTTGGTTCTCCCACCAGGAGGTGAAGGCCAGTTTGCGATTGGCATCGACCGTCGCAGGATATGTGAAGCGGCGCAAAACAAACCTGTATCCCATGCGATTCAACCACTCGTTCACTTGGCCGCGCCACTCCGGGGGCACCGGCGATGATTTTGCATTGAACGAGGACATGTGCCACTTGATCGATTGATCGATGATGTATTGCAGATCCCAGCCTCGATCCTTCCAGTTCTGCATCACGCCGCAAGCTTCCATCGTCACCGGTGCCGTCTTCCATGCATCGGCGAGCCCCAGGTTGATGATCGCCTCGGGATACACATCTGTCATCAGGTTGAAAGTCTTGCTGAATGAACCCAGGTCTCCCAGACAATCCGCGCGCCACCCGACGTGCGGCCGCTCCTCCCCAATACCGGCGGCACGCCGCGTTGCGGCGACGTCGTTAACTACCCCTTCATAGGATTTGGATAGCGTGTACGCCACAGTTTTTTCGTCCCCCAGTTGCGTGACAAGCGGCGTTTTGTGGAAGGAGTCCATATAGCTGTCGATCAGCGCACGCCGCGTCTTCTCGGTTAGCAGATTGGTGCCCGCACCTTCACCCCACGCGGCCAGAATCGAAATGTCGACAAGGTCCAGATCAGGATCGCCATCGTAGCGATTACCCAGCGCCCGAATGCAATCGCCGAACTCTTTCGCGTACGCGGGGTTTTCAGGATCGATCAGCCACTTGCCGGTGGTCGCGTCCCATCCACCCGGAATCTTGTGATATTTCTCTCCGGTCTCCTCGCGATACCAGGCCGGCACATCACTCGCGGCATCGGTCCCATGCGGCGCGATACGCAGCATCAATGTTTGGTGGCGGGCGCGCGCGGTCTGCAGCGCCTTGTCAATCAAACGCCAGTTGTAGACGCCTTTTTCCGGCTCCAGAAATCTCCAGTAGACCCGAAAATAGGCGATGCTCGTCTCGGGAAAGTCTTTGTGCTCCAGGCTCCCGGAAGAGGGCTGATACTGGATCGGAAATCCTTCGGTCCATTTGGTCCCTGCGTTCAATGCATCGCCGTTGAAACGTTGGAACGTCATAAATCCAATGCCCGGATTGACAAGGACATCATGAATTTCTACCGGCTTGACGACTACCGTGGTTTGCTGTCCCAACATAGCCGCCGCCAAGCCAAGAACCAGCCCAATTGCAGCGACGTTTCTAAATTGCACGGCTGGCTCCTTGTCGCAATGGATCGCTTCATTCTCGCGAACATCCGCACGTCTCGGGCGATTCGCGAGAAATTATTCCTTCACTTTGACGACAAAGTAGGTGAAGCTCTTCCCTTCGGGAATGGAAAGCTGGTGAGGCGTGTTGGGCGAAATATGCACGACATCGCCCTTGCCAAGTTTCTGCTGCACTCCGCCAGAGACGGCGCTTCCACGTATCTCCCCCGGTTCCGTCGTCTTCGGCTCGACGATCGTGCCACCGCTGGTCAGGGTCGCCTCGCCATCGACGACATAAAAAATGTCGGCGTAGTGTTCGTGCAGCTCGGCGCCCCCCGTTTTATTGCGGATCGACAACATTGTGAAGCTCCCCGGATATGTATCCAGCGTTTCAAAAGCAGAACCCGTGGTGCGAAAGCTTTCCTGCTGCTCCAGCTTTTGCGCCATCTGTTTCAGTTGTGCAGCGGAGTAATGATTCACGCCCCCAGCCTGCGCCAAAGCTGTGCTTGCGGTGATCGCCATAACCACTATCCCCCAAATAAGTCTCATTGTTTTGCTCCTCGTTGCGACAACCTCAGCGTATATCTTTGATCTGAATCGCATCCATGTCGCTGTAGACTTGGTTTTCGCCGCCCATGCCCCAGCAAAATGTGTAACTGTTCGTTCCCACCCCGGCGTGCATAGACCAGCCGGGAGAAATCGCGACCTGTTTATTCGCGACCACCAGGTGCCGGGTTTCATCCGCAGGTCCCATCAGGTGAATCACACGATCCTCCGCTGGAAGATTGAAGTAGAGATAGATTTCTGAGCGTCGCATGTGCGTGTGCGGCGGCATCGTGTTCCACACGCTACCCGGCTGCATCTCCGTAAAGCCCATCACCATCTGGCAGCTGCGCACACCTTCCAGATGAATGTGCTTGCGGATCTGACGAACATTGGCGGTCGCCGTCGCCCCCAGAGAAACCGGTTGTAAATCCACACGTCGCGACAAGCGCGTTGGATATTCCGCATGGGCTGGATAACTCAGCAGATACAATTCTGCCGGATGCGCCGCATCTTCACTGGAAAAAACAATCTCGCGTTTGCCGCGACCAATGTAGAGGCAATCCAGATTGTCCAGCGCAAATGTCTCAGAGTCCACGCGCACTTTGCCCCGCGCCCCGATATTCAACACGCCCAACTCGCGCCTCTCCGTAAAGAAATCTGCGCGCAACTCAGGATAGGTGGGCAACGCCAGCGGCTGCTGCAGCGGCACCGCGGACCCGATGACGGTTCGGTCCAGGTCCACATACACGTTCTGAATCGTTCCCGGTTGGAATAAGTCGTCCAGCAGGAACGACTCGCGCAGTTGCGCCGTGCTCATGCCTGGATAGCGAATGACATCCGGCATCTGAAGAATTCTCATTTGTACCTCATACTGTTACAACTCCAACGGGTTGCTATGGAATTGATCCACCGGCTCAAATCTAAAATGCTGGGGACCCGTGAGTGGCTGAATGTTTGGCCAGTCGATGCAATTCGCCTCCGGCCATAAGAAATCCTCCCACACCATAAACATAACTCGACGTCGGAGGAACCACTCCCGGCTCGCTGTTGACCGATTGAATCGCGCCCAGTCGGCCATCTTGATACACATGGTCAAGCAGTCCCTTCCAGCCCTTTTTCACGACCGGTAAATAGGTGGCTGAATCCAGAATCCCCTGGTTGATTCCCCAGGCCAGCGCGTACACATAGAAGGCGGAGCCGGAAACCTCTGGAGCCGGATACGCGACCGGATCCAGCAAATCCGTGCGCCACAGGCCGTCGGACCCTTGCAGCGTTGCGATTCTCGATGCCATCTGCTTAAACTGCTCTACATACTTTGGCCGGCTCGGATAATCCTTCGGCATCGCATTGAGCGTCCGCGCAATGCCGGCCATCACCCATCCATTGCCACGCGACCAGAAGATGAGTTGGCCGTTCTTGCTTCTCGCATTCAGGTAGGTCGCGTCTCGCGAATACAACTTCTCCTCCGGCCGATAGAGCAGGTTCGACGTGATCCAGAATTCGCGGTCCATATAATCCAGGTACGCGCGATTTCCGGTAGCCCGGTACAAATCCGCCCAGGTTGCAGGGCCCATAAAAAGCGCGTCGCACCACCACCAGACAGGTTTGCCCGGTACATCGGGACCCTTCCTCTGGGCGTCCAGCGTCTGCTTGGTCGGGAGCATCATTTTTCTTTGCTGGTAAATCTGGTACAGATCCAGATACGTTTGTCCCACCGCGTGGTCATTCGCGGGCGCGTCATCATCCGGCCCGACTGGATTCAGCTCCCAATCGAACTTTTCCCCCATGCGAAGCATTGCGGATTGAAATCCCTGATCTGGCAAAGCACTTGCCGCCGTCATGTATCCCGCATACAGCGCGGCAAAGGTCCAGTCGCGAGCGAAATACTTTTCGGAATACTTCAGCTGCCAATTCCCTACCTTGCGAACCGCCTTGTCGATGGCCGCCGTTGTCAGCGCGGGAGAGAGTTTTGCCAGCTCTGGCGAAGTCGCGAGCACGTCGCCAATATGCGCGTCCCGCTGTCCTGGATTCGGCGCCGGCGAATTTTGCGGAATCCCCGTCGCAGCGAACGCCGAGAAACAGCATGCGCCTGCGAAGGCAAGCGTCAACGCCACTGCGGTTGTAGTTCTCTTGATGGAATTCCTCGATATTCCGAACCAAGTGCAGCGTATGTTCATAGATCCAACCTCGCAAATTACTTCAAAGGAACGGAGCGACTGGCGTCATGCCAGATCAAATGGAACCTCGGCCACTTGTCCGGTCGCAAGATCATGCGCGACCAGTTTCCAGTTGCCCTTCGGATCGTTCATGGCAAACGGGACACGCTCGATATAGGGGCTGGAGGACAGCATTACATTGCGCGAGTATAGCTCGTAGGAGTCACCGGCAGGCGTGCGAAACTCCAGACGAACCACGCGGAATGTACCATCCGGCAGGGCACCCTCTCCGGTTAGAACAGCCTCCGCCATCGCTCCCGCGCGAGCCCCGCGTATCTCCACCTTCAGCACCGGCAAGGGCTGCTGCGACCGAGTAAACACGAGCGCGGTCCACGGGTCCAGCTTCGTCTTTACGGTGCTGGTCTGGCCCAGGTCTTTGCGGGCCCGCACGTCGTAGGTTTGGCAGGAAGTGTTCCATTCAACCGTGACTTCCTCTTCTTTTTCTAGCAGCGAGTTGTCAATGTTTACGCTCAGGTTCGGATCGATATCCGGAACCGCGCTGTCGGCCCGCAGTTTCGGATACGCGCCAAATCCACCGTCATCCGTCTGCGGGTTGCGGAACACACCGACCTGTTCGCACCCTCCATTGGAGAAGCGGACGATTTCCGTTCCCGGCAGCCGCTTACCGTCCGACCCCAGCACGCGCACCTGCGGTTTTACATTGGCCAGCGCAAACACACTCTCCATCAATTCTGGAAGACTCGAAACTGAATTTCCTTTCAGGCGCAGATACGCGTAGTCGGCAATTTCCAGGTTCAGAAAGATGGCCCGTCCGGATCCATATTGGTTCACGATCACCAACGGCACATCTCCGCAATGCGCCAGCGCTTTGCCAGAGACTTCGACGACCGTTGCATCTGCAGGTTGCAATGCGCGCAGCTGCTTGCCTTCCAGTTGGACTGCGCCTTCATTGCCCGTACCCGTCACAGTTTTCCCGAAAGTGCGAGCCGGACCATGAGCAATGCCGAACACGTCATCCAGTTGGCCGCCATAGTTCCGGCCTTTGCCATCCACATCGGCGTTTCCATTCGCCGGAAAATATCCGGCTAGTTTTGCGCCGCTAATATCGCGTCCGTGCCCATCCAGATCAGCAGCACGGCAGTCCGCCACGAGCGTTCCGCCTGCTTGCACGAATGCCCGTATCTGCTGAACTTCCTCTACGCAGACAGCTACCGACTGTGGCATGATGAAGACTTTGTATTCCCCGGAACTCAAATCTCCGGCGGCGATGCGGTCTTTGCCCACAAAGTTATATTGCAGCGCCACGTCTTCCACCAGCTTCGTCCAACTGTTGCGTACAGCTACGCACACGCTGTCGCTGTCGCCGCCGCTTTTCAGCATCCACTCCCGCGCATATTTCAGGTTGTCCAGCAGCCAATGCGCCTGGATCGATGCCTGCGAGTAGTGGATCGCGATGCCATCGTGCTTGCGGGTGGAGTTGATCATCAACTTGCCCACGCCTGCGCGTAATTCGTGGAACGTATCCGAAAATGTTTCGGCCGACGCCGTCAGCTTGCCGGTGCGTTGATTCACAAATTCGTTGCCGGCCTCGTTGTCATCCCAAATTAACGCGGCATTGTGGCGATGGAAGAGTCCCCACCAGATGGGTCGAACTTGCCGCTTCTGGTCGATGCGCTCCTTCTCTGTCAACGTGTGTCCGGAAACGGCTCCGAATCCGTGCGTCGAAATCATGATGACGGACGGATTCAGGGAGCGAATCACTTCGACATTGTTGCCGATGTTGTAGGGCTCAATCACATCGATCGCGCGCACAACCTGCTCGTAGTTGTACCACCCGAAGGCGAACGGGCATTGGCCGCCTTCCGTCGCGCATAATGCGTACGGGTCTTCCGCCTTGCAGATGTCCGCGGCCCGCTTCACCCCGTCTGCAAATGTCTCGTCCATGAAATTGCGGAAGTCGCACCACGGGCTTACATTCCAGTGACGGGTGGAAGTGATTTCTCCCAGCTCTTTGAAGTACCGGTTCACGAACGCTGCCACCGCGCCCCAACTCTTGAAGGTTGTTGGCTTGTCCGGGGCATTCCAGGAACCTAGGCCACCCCAGCGAGCATTCGCCTGATCGAGCGGTCCCATCTGCTTTTCCAGCGATGCATCGTCCAGCACTGGAACCGAAAGCGACTCGCGCGCAACCGCCAGGATCGGATTCCAACTGTCACTCATCACCGTGTTCCCTCTTGGTTCCGGGAAGCTGGTACCCCATTCCTGGTTGAACTGGCCAATGGTTTGGTACCGCGCCTTCAGGCCAGCTAAAGCAACCGCCTCAAAGGCCCGATCTGTCGTTGTGTAGTCGATCATGGCGCCGGTCTTCATCCATGCCGGCCACGCATCCAGCTTGCTGTCGTCCCAGTGGGTTGGCTCGCCAACGCCCCATTGCCGTCCGACGTGCGAAGGCAGCCCGTACATTGTGCGCAGATAGTCGGCGAATTTGTCGGTGCAGAATTTCGAGTGGCAAAAATCGTTCGGCCGAATCTGATCGCCCTGGCCCAGTTCATCCGCGATGTTGTAAAAGAGCGGCCGGTACGGGCTGTGAATGCGGGCAAAGCGCGTAATGTGCTCGCGCAGATATTCCGTCGTCTTCGGATCGTTGACACAAGGATTGCGCACCCACAAATCCAGGTCCTGCCGATTCGTACTCACCTTGGTCAGCAAGGTCCGCCATTCCGGCTGGTTCTTGTGGTAAATCGAGAAGACCTCCCACGCCATCTGCTCCACATAAAATTTGAAATCGTTATCCAGGACGGGGTCGAAATCATCATTGACATACGCGATGATCGAATCCATCCCGGCCGCGCGCAGTTGATCGTAAAATCCGTCGGGATAGTGAGCCCAGCTGATGGTGTGAAAATCATTCCACGGGGTATGTTCCGGCGACAGCATAAATTTGGCCGTAGCCACCTGCGGAACTCCATTCACCGTGACCCGAATCCAGTTCACATAGGTCAGGCCGGCGCGCATATTGAACGAAAATGGCACCGTCACCGTCCCCGGCCCGACTGACAATGTCTGCTCACCGCTCACCCGGCCAAAGCTGTCGATCCATCGCACCACCACCGGACCCGAGACAGCCCGCAGAAAACGGAGGTGGCCGCTCAACACTCCATCCTGGTTTGCCACTTCCCGATCGAGCTTGATTCGCCCCAGCACCATCGCGTCCGGTCCGGTGGTCGCCGCTTCAGCGGAATCTCGGGTTGCCTGTCCCATCCCGATCAATGCCGGGCTAAGCACGGCAGAAGCAACGGCGCTGCGGAGGAATCCTCTCCGGCTGGCATCATACTTTTTACGATTCAAGGCATGTCTCCGTGTTCATGTGGGTCGGTTCGTTCAGCGGAACCGGAGGTGAATGAAGGTGAGGTTGGCAGCATTCAACCTCCAGGATTTCAGGTTGCGGGCTTGTCGATCTGGGTTTCTCAATCCATTGCCTCGAATCGTTAGGATTCTCGGTAAAAGTAGAATACTCTTGAACGGAAGTATACGTAATTGATTCTGATTCGACGAAAAACAATAGCCTGCAAATCGTAATCCCTCGGGTCTCGCCGCTTTGGCCTCGCAGAGTTCGTTGACACTCAAGAGGCAAAAGGCCCAGGCGTGCTGCCGGGGATGGAATTTGGCAGTTCAGGAGCTTATATGCACCGCTTCAGATTGGCCGTCCTTCTGTTCTGTGCCGGGTGTTTCTCCGTGGGGTATTCCGGACCTATCTTCGCGCAATCGACGACGGATATCGTGACCATCAAGCCGAAATCATTCGATGGCACGTTGGTGAATCCGGATATTGGCTTCACTACGTTTCAACGCTTCAACGGCGACAGCCTGAACGCCGGCACCAAATGGACAGAGGGCTTCCCCATCGAGTATCAACCCTTCGATGGGACCCTCCAGACCAAAGACTTTCCCATGACCACGATCGCTTACTTCCGGGTCTATTGGCGATTTATTGAACCCCAACAGGGCGTGTACAACTGGGCTATGTTGGACAAAGCCTTGCAAACTGCCCACACGCGCCACCAGACATTAATGTTGCGGATCGCGCCCTACGGCACCGGGCCGGAGAGCGATGTTCCAGATTGGTACAGAAAAGTTACGGGAGAAGCCCTTCGCAAGGCTCCCGGCGATGGTCGCCATTCCTCGTGGTATCGTCCGTTGCCCAGCAGTCAACCCGATTGGGCTCCGTATGAAGCGCAATGGATGGTTGACCCCATGAATCCAGCGTATGTGCATTTCTTTGGCGATATGATACGAGCGCTGGGCGCGCGCTATGATGGCAATCCAGACCTGAACGTGGTCGACATTTCCATCGTCGGCCCCTGGGGAGAAGGCGCCGGCACACCCCTGCTGACCACACCGGTGATGCATGCCCTGATGGATAGCTACGTGAATTCATTCCACAAGACGCCGCTCGTCGTGCAGCCCACCGATCCCAAAACGGATGAGTATGCTGTGTCGAAGGCCAACGTGGGATGGCGAGCCGACTGCCTGGGGGATATGGGCGGCTTCAACAAAAAATGGAACCACATGACTGACTATTATCCGGAAGCGGTGATCGAAGACGGCTTGCAGGACGCCTGGAAGAAAGCTCCGGTCACCATGGAGGCCTGCTGGGTGATGCAGACCTGGGCGGATCGCGGCTGGGACGTGCACTACATTATTGACCAGGCGATCAAGTGGCACGTCTCCTCCTTCAACGCCAAGTCGTCCGCGGTTCCGAAAGATTTGTGGCCGGAGGTGAATCGCTGGCTGCAACACATGGGCTACCGGTTCGCATTGCGCCGGTTTACTTATCCGGCGGTCATCGGACCGGACAGGAAAATTGCATTCACTTCCTGGTGGGAAAATGATGGAGACGCGCCCTGCTATCGAAAATTTCCGCTGGCATTGCGGTTGAGTAACAAGCAAACCAGAGCCGTCATGATGACAGGCGCCGACATTCGCACCTGGATGCCAGGCGACAATCTCTACAACAATTCCGTTTTTATTCCAGCCAATCTGCCCGATGGAGATTATGAAGTGAGCATCGCCATTGTTGACCCCGCGACCCGCGAACCCGCAATCAAGCTCGCAATTCAAGGCATGGATGCCGATGGGTGGTACTCCTTGGGCAATGTGTCTGTTCATCAATCGCTGGCGGAAGCGAAACCGGCTCCGTCGCATCCATAATCCGTTTAGGCGAAATCTGCATAGATAGAAAGCCCCGCAACACGAAAGAATTGAACCCATGATTCGGGAGAGCTAAAACATGAAAATGACACGCTGCGTATTTCTGCCTTGCATCGCTCTGGCCTGCTGGTTGTCTTGCAGCTTGGCCCACAGCCAGTCGGCCGCTGCGCCGACCTCCGGTAACGCGGTGCACGCATGGGAAGGCACGATTACCATCCCAACCTATAAGCTCGGTCCCGCCGATCCCAATCCAGCATTCCCGCTGGTCAGCAAGTCTCCCGTCTATCCCTACACCATGCTTGACGATCTGACGGACGACCGCGTGCCCATGACCTATCGCGCGATCTACCTCGAGAACAAATATTTAAAAATCACCATCCTGCCAGATCTGGGCGGCCACGTCTATTCCGTCTACGACAAGATCGATCGTCGTGAAGTCCTCTATCGCGACAATGTCATTAAGTATGGTCTGGTCGGGCCGCGCGGCGCGTGGATCTCCGGCGGCATGGAATTCAGTTTTCCTTTCGCGCACACCACCGATAGCGTGTCCTCGGTCAACTCTGTGTTGCGTCACAATCCAGATGGCAGCGCTACCTCTATTGTCGGCGCGGTGGATTGGGTCTCGAACATGCATTGGGAAATCTCCATCACCTTGCGACCGAACACGGCTCGCGTGGAAGAAGGCGTGACGCTCTTCAATTCCACGCCGCGCAATCATCTCTACCTCTTCTGGACCAACACAGCTGTCAAAGCCACCGACGACCTGCAATATATCTACCCAATGCGTGAAACCATTTATGACGATCCGTTTGCCGTCGCGCAGAGCTGGCCAGTCTGGAACGGCGTCGATCAAAGTTGGTACAAGAACGATGCCGGCGCCATGGCTGCCTTTGGCCGGGACGTGCAGCGGAACTTTTTCGGTATTTATTACCATGCGTCTAACTACGGCGTCGTGCACGTGGCTGATTTCCGCCAGGACCCGGGCAAGAAAATATGGACGTGGGGAACCGCGCCGGTCGGAAAAATCTGGGATCACATCCTGAGCGATAACGACGGATCGTATAACGAAATCCAGAGCGGACGTTTCTACACCCAGGGCTATCGCGAATTCATGAACCCGCGCCGCGTCGAAACTTGGACAGAATACTGGTACCCGGTGCGCGGTCTGGATGGCGGATTTGTCGAAGCCACCCGCCAGCTCGCGATCAATGCCATCTATCCGTCAGACAGTTCTTCTCAATCGCAGATCAAATTGCTCGTCAGTCCTGTGGCAGCCGTTTCCGATGCAAGCATTGTCGTAAAGCAGGGATCCAGCGTGCTGCGCGAGTTTCATCACGTCAACTTCACTCCGCTGCAGACCGCTGCCTACTCCATCCCCGTACAAAATGTGGGCGACGCCAGGAAGAATCTCAACGTCGAGATCGTATCGTCGCAAGGAAAAAAGCTGCTGGTATGGTCGGCGGCCAAGCCCATCGATGGGAATCCCAACCTCGTTCCGCTAGCCGGCAAGCCCATTGCCCAGCCAATCCCGATCAACGCGCAAACACCCATCGAACAGCTGTATCTTCAGGGAGTTTTCCTCGAGAAAACAGGAAATCAACTGGGAGCACTCAAGTTCTTCGATCGAGTTCTGGCGCAGGACTCCGGATATGTTCCCGCACTACTGAAAGAAGCCTGGTACAGCTATAGTGCCGCGGACTTCACGAAAGCCGAATCGCTGATCGCGCGCGCAGCCGATCGCGACACCGAAGATCCATACATTGCGTACACCCACGGCGTTATCGATCGAGCCGACGGGCGTCTGTCGCTCGCGGACGATGCCCTGTGGAATGCAATCCACTATGGCGCTGCCATCGCGCCTGGGCCAACTCTCGCCGCCTCTTATGTGGAGTTGGGAGAGATTGCTCTTCGTCAACAAATGCCGACGCAGGCAGTCGATCTGTTGAAGTCTGCGGTCGGCTATAACCCCGACGATGCGTTCGCGCTCGCCGATCTTGCCGCAGCCGAACGGTTGAGCGGCAACCAACGCGATGCGGCGAAGTACTCTGCCGAAGCGGTGCAGAAAATGCCTGTGCTTCCCTACGCGCTGGCAGAACAATGGCTCGACGCGAACGCAGCGGCCGGTTCAGCTTCGTCGTCAAAGCCGACCTGGACCAGCATCATTAGCGCCGATCCGCAGAACTATCTGGCTGTTGCGTCCTGGTATCACAGCATCGGAGCTTGGCAGTCCTCGGATGCGGTTCTTCACCTTGCCGAAGCGAATCCATCCGGCTCGGAAATTGCGCCTATGGTCGACTACTACCTGGCGTCGAACGCGCGCCAGGTAGGACACGATCAGCAGGCAGATGCCTATGCGCAAAAGGCCGCAGCCTCAACCGTTACCAGCACCTTCCCAAATCGCCTGGAAGATGTGGCTGTGCTGCGCGAAGCCTTGCAGCACAACACTGCGGATGCGCAAGCGCAGTACTCGCTCGGCAATTTTCTATTCGCAAAGGATCAATACGACCAAGCGGCGGCATTGTGGCAAAAAGCGCTCGGCGAAGGATTTAAAAATGCGGTGCTGCTGCGCAACCTGGGCGTGTATCAATGGCATGTGAAGCACGACCTCGCCAGCGCGGCCGGCAATTATTCGCAAGCCATCCATATGACTCCCCAGGATTATCGTCTATATCCGGATCTGGATGAGATTTATGCCGAGCAGGGCAACACCTCGGCCCGGACGGCTCTATTCCAGAACGCGCCGCGTGCGGTACTCGATCAGGACACGGTTCGCGCCCGTCGCGCTCTTTTCTTCCTTGAGCAGGCAACGTACGACGACGCGATGGCCCTTTTCGCCAACCATGACTACAAGCCGTGGGAAGGTGGCGTAGTCATGCACAACATGTTTGTCTTCGCCAACATTGCAGAAGGCAAGCGAGCGCTCCAGAATCACCATCCCGACGCCGCCGAGGCTTCGTTCCGCAAGGCACTTGAGTATCCGGTCAATCTGGGTACCGGGGAGCCAGCCCAGCCTGACACTGCGGAGCAGATGTATTGGATCGGCAACGCGCTCGAGGCTCAGGGCAAGAGTGCCGAAGCCAAAGCCGCGTGGCAGAAGGCCGCCGACCAGGGCAAAGGGAAAACCAATGTTTCCGCTGTCTATTCGGCGCTCGCGTATCGGAAGCTTGGGCAGGACGAACAAGCGCACCAACTGTTGCAGGCTTGCATCCAATCTGCGGCACAACCGAAACCCAGTGCTGAAGATTATTTCGCGGCCGGGACCGCCGAACAATACAGCAACCACGCAGACCAGGCGCGCAAAAATTTCCAACAAGCGCTCAATCTCGATCCGCTGTTCTGGCAGGCGCGCATCGCTTTGCGAAACCTTGGTCGTTAGTCTGCGAAAAGCAAACGTCCCATCCAGCGGTGCTGTTGGATGGGACGGGCAGCAACTCAGAACTTTCGCATGACCGGCGCTGCGCAGTTTTTCGACTCAGACCAGCGTCAGCTCGATGTTCAGATTCCGCAGCGCTTCCGCAGTCTCCTCTCGGAGATTGGTATCTGTGATGACATGGTGAATCGCGGTCGCAGGCACGATGCGGGACAAACTTCTCCGGTCAAATTTCGTCGAATCACACACCGCAACCACTTTAGTAGCAGCCCCGACCATGGCCCGGTTCACTCGCGACTCCAGCAAATTCGGCGTGGTCAGGCCGATGTCCAGATCGAACCCATCCACACCGAGGAATAGAATATCCGCGTGCATTTCCGCCAGCATGTCTTCTGCCAGCGGACCCACCAGCGAGAATGAATTCTTGCGCACGATTCCACCGGTAAGAATCACATCAAAATGCGTCCCCGTCAGCTCCGCCGCAATATTCACCCCATTGGTGATGATGGTCAACTGAGAAAACTTTTTCAATGCCAGCGCCACCGCCGTGGTCGTCGTGCCGGAGTCGAGCATGACGCATTGGCCTTCCTGCACCATCTCCGCAGCCGCCGCCGCAATGCGGACTTTTTCGTTATGGTGGCGTTTCTCTTTTTCCTGCAGGGTCGGATCGAACAGCGCCCCGGGCTGGGCCGGCAACGCACCTCCATGGCTGCGGTGCAGGAGACCCCTCCCTTGGAGATGATCCAGGTCTTTACGAATCGTTATTTGCGAAATACCAAGGGCTTTCGAAAGATCACGAACACGCACACGACCTTCGCTCTGTGCAATCGCGAGAATGTGCTGCCTGCGCTCCTCAATCAACATCGGATCGCCGTCCGGGCTCGCTCCAGAATGACTCGGACTTGGCTTTGCGTTATGGCCACTTTTCTGCAAATTATTCATGATTTTGGCCTCGGGTAGGAACTGGCTACCGTTATTACTATTGTTATCGTTGCACACTCATTATTCACAAAATCATTGATAAGGCAACCGTCTATCTTCGCTAGCTTCACTTCTGCGGGGCTGAATCGAGGCAGCTTCTTCACGTTTCATATGGGAACGGCCCTCATAGCACCCTTGCTCTTTTTCCTTTATGATGAATTTTCGAAACCCGCCCACACCGGCGGAATCGCAACCTTTCGAAATCTCTGTGCGCGCCCGGTCCTTTTCGAGTTCCGGCCCTCAGTTCTGAAGGTCGCTCGCTTGCTCCACCTCGATAAAACGTTAGATATATCTCGTGATTCCCGCTTGGAGAGGACTTCGATGAGTGATTCGCCTCCGCAGACTCCCGTGAACGTTCTCTCCTCGACCGGGCACATTCGAAGAGTACTGACACGGTGGGACTTGATCCTGTTTGGGCTCGTTATTCTCAGCCCGACCGCCGTTTACCCGGTCTACGGAATTATCCAATCCGTTTCCCATGGGCAGGCCGCGCTCAGTTATATCGTTGCGATGATCGCCATGCTGTTCACCGCCGCCAGCTACGGGAGAATGGCGACGGTCTATCCGTCCGCTGGATCCACATACACCTACGTCCAGCAATCGTTCACACCCACCGTCGGATTCGTGGCCGGCTGGGCGATGATTCTGGATTATTTTCTGATTCCGCTGGAAAGCGTAATTTATGCAGCACTGACGGCGCAGCGATTCGTGCCGACGATTCCTTACTTCGTCTGGGTTCTCATCTTCACGGCTGGCATCACTGCGATCAATGTCAAAGGCATTCGCATTCTGGCGCGCGCCAATACCGTGATGATGGCCGCCATGACCATGTGCGCGGTGCTCTTTATCTTTCTCGCCATTCATTATGTTGAATTGCATTATGGCAAAGCCAGCCTGATTTCTCCGGTCGGCATTTTTCCCGCGGGCCACTTCTCCGTGCGTCCCATGATGCTTGGAGCCTCCATCGCCGCCCTCTCCTATATCGGGTTCGATGCCATCTCGACCCTGGCGGAAGACACGCTAAACCCGGAAAAAGACATCGCCTTTTCTACTGTCCTGGTCTGCGTCCTTCAGACTTTGATCTGCGTCGTCACCGTATATTTTGCGGCGCTTGCCTGGAATAATTACGGCGCCTTCCCCCACGTCGATACGGCGATCCTCGATATCGGGCACCGCATCGGCGGACAGGTCATGTTCCTGATCCTCACCTTTGTGCTGCTGGTGGCGGGTGTTTCCAGCGCACTCACCGGACAAGCTGGAGCGTCGCGCTTGCTCTATGCCATGGGGCGCGACGGAGTTTTTTCCCGCACCGTATTCGGCTACATTTCCCCTAAGTATGGAACTCCCACGCGCGCCATTTATGTCACCTCAGCCGCGTCATGTGTGGGCGCGCTGTACATGAATTTTCAAACCGCGGTCGAGCTGCTGAATTTCGGCGCCTTCGTAGGATTCATTCTTGTCAACCTCTCGGTGATCCAACATTTTTACATTGGGCAGAAGCAACGCAACGCCAGCACCCTTTTCAGGAACTTGATTTCTCCGCTCGCCGGCGCTTGCTTCTGTATCTATATCTGGCTCAACTTGAGTACACATGCCAAGGTCGTAGGGTTTATCTGGCTGGCCGTCGGGATAGCGTACCTGGCGATATTAACGCGGGGTTTTAAGAATAAACTTAGTCAGTGGAGTGGAGATGCCTTCCAATGAATCTACCCGCAATTGAAAACCAACTCTCCAGCTACGTCGAACAAAACGGGGACCGCCTGGTCCAAATTCTGCAGGATATCGTTCGCATTCCGTCCGAAAACACTCCGCCAATCGGCAGCGAGGGCGAGTGCCAGAAATATATTGCCGGCTTCTTGTCGAATCTCGGTTGCGAACCCACTGCTTATTCTTTCGATGACGTGCCCGGGCTGAAACAACATCCTCTTTTTATCGCGGGACGCGACTACACGAATCGCCCCAACATTGCCGCACGCCGCAAAGGCACCGGAAACGGCCGATCACTGCTGCTATCGGGTCACATTGATACGGTTCCGGTCGGCACGTTGCCGTGGACAAAGGATCCCTTCGGCGGGGCAGTGGAAGGCAATTTTCTGTATGGCCGCGGCTCGAATGATATGAAAGGTGGCGTCGCAACCAATCTCTTCGTCATGGAGTGTCTGCACAAATTGAATCTTCCTCTGTCGGGAGATGTCCTTTTCGAGACGGTGATCGACGAGGAATTCGGCGGTGTCAACGGAACTTTGGCCGGTCGCGTCAAAGGATTCAATGCGGATGCTGCCATCATTTCTGAGCCATCGTTCCTGCGTATCTGCCCAGCACAACGCGGCGGACGCATCGCCCACGTCACCTTGCAGGCCTCTGGAGGAGTTCTGAATGAAGGCGCAACGACGCCGGGCGTGGTCGAGCAATTGACCTACTTGCTCGCGAAGATCAAAGACTTTGCCGCTCAGCGACGCGCCAATGCCAAGCCACACCCGTTGTATACCGAGGCCGCAGACCCGGTTCCGGTGATCGTGACGAAAATCATTACCGCGCCATGGGGAACCAAAGAGCCGGTCACGGTGCCAGAAGAATGTAAGTTGGAGATTTATTGGCAGGCAATGCCGGGCGAAAAGCAGGAAGACATCGACCGGGAGTTCCTTGCGTGGATCGATTCGCTCGCGGCTGGCTCCCGCACTCCCTTTGTGAAGCCGCCACTGGTCGTCTTCACTCCGCGATGGCTGCCCGGGTCCGCTATCTCTGCCAGCGAGCCGCTCGTCACCGAGTTATCGGATTGCGCCACACGCGTCATGGGCAAGGCGCCGGCCATCGCTGGAATTGAAGGGCCGTGCGACATGTACGTCTTCCACACTGTCTCTCACACGCCGGCGGTTTTGTGGGGTGCGCGAGGCGGCAACACCCACGCCGCCGACGAGTATGTCGAAATTGATTCGCTGGTCGAAGCGGCAAAAGTGCTGCTGGTCTTCGTCCACAAATGGTGTTCTGCTCGCTGACGTATTCGTTACCATTGACGTGCTGATTGGCTTCGCCGCGAGAATTTTTTGTTTCTTTATGATCTCTTCTGGTACGATGACAACTATGCGTGGCCACTCCGGATCCCCGGTGCAAGTATTTCAGCAGAATCTGCTGAAAGCGTCGGCTGCGTCCACCATTTCTTCCGGCATTATCATTCCTTCCATTATTCGGTCCATTATTAGGATCCACATGGGTGCGGGCATGTAGGCTGGAAAAAGAATCAAGCAACTACAAGCCACCACCCAAAGCGGGTTGGTGGCTTTTTTATTTTCCGGCCAACTTTCTTGGCTCGAACCGCGAACGGCAAACCACCAGGAGAATCGTCGATGGAACGCATGTTCTTACTCACAGCTTTAAATCGGGTACGAGTTGAATCCAGAATTCTGCAGGTACTGGACCATCACATGGTGCCAGTAGAATCCTTCTCCTCCATGCGTCTCGGAAACGAAGCCCGAGTGACCTTCATGGCGGAACTCGACGACGAGGCCGCGCAGCGAACCTGCGATATTTTCCGCCGATTGCAGGATGTTCAATCCATCGACTGCTTCGCCTTCGAGGACGGCTTCTGTCGCACGCTCGCCATGTTCCGCATTTTGTGCGACCAGGAATCGCGCCTGCCGTTGCTGCAGGTCACCTCTTCAATGGGTGCCCAGGTGGTGGCTGTGCGGCCGGATTGGGTGGCGTTTCAGATCATCGGCAGTCCGCAGGATATCGAAGGACTCCGCGCCAGCCTGCTCCCGTATGGATTGGTGGAGGCGATCTCCGCAGCCTCAATCGCCGTGCGAAACAACGCCAGCCAAAAACCGGATCACGAGATCGAACCGCCGGCGACAAACGCATCCAAGATTCGCAGCATTTCCGCCGGTCATTCGTCGGAGACTGTCTTCCCGATATCGGTGTAACCCGCTGAGGGAATTCCACCGCGCCGGCGATCGTCCTATCGCAGCAGACGAAGCGCGTTCTCCCGATAAATCTTTCGCAGAATATCCTGCGGCAGATGGATTCCGTAGATATTCCATCGCCCTTGCCGCGATGCGTGCGAGGGATACTCAAAGTATTGATCGTCGGTCTCGAAAAAGCG
>JAJXZK010000205.1 GCA_021780095.1 Acidobacteriota bacterium
CTATGTACAACCCCAGGTATTGCGGACGTACATGTTGGACCTGCGAAAGGTACTTGGAGATGACCCCGCATGTCCAAAGTTCATTCAGACATTGCCGAAACGTGGCTATTGTTTCGTGGCTCAAGTCACCGATGCGGGCTTGCCTGATTCCGGCGCGATTTCCGGGAGTGAGGTGCGGCCTGCAATTTTCATTGGAGTTGTAGGACGGGAGCAGGAATTGGTTCGCTTGAAGGCCATTGGACAGGCACTGGCCTGCGGACAGCGGCAAACTGTCTTCATCGGCGGTCCTACAGGCATCGGAAAAACTGCAATGGTCGATGCGGCATGTCGTCAGATGGTCGCCATGTTATCCGCCACCGTGGCCTGCGGGCAGTGCGTCGAAGGACTCAGCAAGAAGGAAGATTATTATGCGGTCACGGAAGTCCTGCGCCAGCTGTGTGCTTCGGCAGTTGGTGAGAAGACGACCAGGGTTCTTGCAAGTATCGCGCCGGCATGGTTGGCCGCCATTGGGCGGGATGCTGAATCATCGCTGCACGGCGTGCAATCAACCCATCCAAAGGCACCGGGAGATCTTTGTCGAGCGCTGGAAGAACTGGCAAGGGAAAATGTGCTCCTCCTCGTCTTCGAAGATCTGCAATGGGCAAATGACTCCACGTTGGAACTGATATCAGCCCTGGCGCGGCGCCGGACGCCGACGAAGTTAATGGTGCTGGCGACATACAGCTCCCATTGCACATCTGAGGAATGTTCAATGAAGACGTTGAGCCAGGATCTCCTACTGCGACGGCAGTGTACGGAACTGGCGTTGGCGCCACTGGCCAAGACAGCCGTCCGGCAGTTGTTGATTAGGGAATTAGGTCAAGAGATCCTGCCTCCAGGTTTAGATACATATGTCTATCAGCACTCCGAGGGCAATCCATTGTTTGCGCTTGCGCTTTTGAGGCACCTAATCACGGAGGGCTATATTGAGAGTGAATGGGAACAGCGCGCGTCCTATCCGGAAATGGAAAGCAGCGTGCCGCAAGAGCTGGTGCAGTTGATTGATCCGGAAATTGAACGGCTGCCTCCGGCCGAACAGCGCATCCTGGAAGCAGCCAGCCTGATGCGCGTGGTGTTTCCCGCGTGGGCCGTGGCAGCCGCACTGGAACAAGATCGAACCGAAACGGAGGAGGCATGCGACAAGCTGGCGCGACGATTATGTTTTGTGCATCGCGCCGGTCACGATGAACTTCCGGATGGCACGCGTTCAGACTTTTATACATTTGCGCATGGGCTCTACCGCGAAGTCTTATACCAGAAGCAGTCGGCGTCGCGCCGGGCGCAGGGACACACGCGGATTGCGGAGCGGTTGGGAGAACTGTTCGCAGGACGAGAGGACAACGTTGCGCGAGAGATGGCGATGCATTATGAAGCGGCAGGCAACTGGAAGCGTGCGACAACCGCGCTGCGCGCGGCGGCGCGGTTGTCGCATAAGCGGCAGGCGTATTCAGAAGCCGCGCAATTGCTGCAGCACAGCCTCGGAATCGCAGCAAACCTGAATGATGCAGAACGACGCGTCATCGAGCGAGAGATCCAGGCGGAGTTGGACCTGGCACGGGCCGCGATGGAGGGTGCCAAACAGCCACAAAACACGTCCGCAGAAATTGACGGATTCTGGATGGGGACTTGACAACTTTATTTTCGCGAATCGCTACTGTGGTGAACATAGGCAGGAGGTACCACATATGCGATCCACAATTCACACCGTTCTGGCGTCAGCAGCACTAATGGCGGCAGCAGTCTTGGCAACGAATTCCGCAATGGCGGAAACAACTCTCAAGGTACCCTTCAGCTTTACGGTTGCCGGCAAGACGTGCCCCGCCGGTCGCTACACCGTGAAGGAAAACGCGATTGGCAGCTATGTCACGCTGACTAATGAGGATTCCAGCCGTGTGTTCACCTGGATTCTCGGACCAGGCTCGCCTGACTATGAGGCAGACAATGTCGTGCTGAAGTTTGACGTGACGGGGCGTTCGCATCTTCTGCGGTCGGTTCAAATGGGCCCGATGACGACGCGTGTGTTGGATAAGAACGCTGACAATAACGAGTACAGGTCGGCCGAACTGGCAGCCGACCAGGGCCAATAGATCAAGTTCGACTTGTACGATCACGCGCAAGCGAACAATAGAAGGAGAGGGCGCATCGGTTCTTCGATCGCCCTCTTTTTGTTGTCCGTCGATCACGACTTTTAAGCCCGGCTCCACTTGACCTCGTACACTGGATGCATGAAGGCATTGCCAAGGTTTGATGTGGAAGGACAGGTCGCGCTGGTGACAGGTGCGGCGCGTGGATTGGGGCGGGCCATTGCATTGGCGCTGGCGGAAGCGGGGGCCGATGTCGCATTGGGTCTCCGGCAACTCGACAGCGATGGAGGACTCGCGCAGGCGATCGGTGCTCTCGGCCGCCGAGTATTGCCGCTGCAAATGGACATGACGGAGCTGCAGCAAATCCGCGATGCTGTCGACGCCACTGAGAGACACTTTGGAAAACTGGACATACTGGTCAATAACGCCGGAATCGCTCCGGACAATCTGGCGGAAAATGTGACCGAAGAAGCTTTCGATCAAACCTTGGCGATCAATCTGAAGGGAACCTTCTTCGCCAGCCAGGCAGCGGGCCGCGTCATGATTCGGCAGAAGCGAGGATGCATCATCAACATGGGCTCGCAGGCTGGTTTCGCCGCCTTGCCAACGGAGTCGGTCTACTGCATGACCAAGGCAGGCATCAGCCACCTGACAAAGTGTCTCGCTGTGGAGTGGGGCAAATACAACATCCGCGTGAATGCCGTTGCGCCAACATTTATCCATACGCCAGGGACGGAACCGGCTCTTTCCGATCCCGCCTTTCGCGCTGAAGTGATCCAGAACATCGCCGCGCTGCATCGCATTGGCGAGCCCATTGAAGTGGCGGGAGCCGTGGTATTTCTGGCGAGTCCGGCCGCTTCATTGATTACCGGCGAGACGCTGTTGATTGATGGCGGATGGACCGCGCGCTAGCGAATCGAACGTAGCGAAACTGTTTTACGTTTCGCTCGCGGCCGGGATTCTGCATTCCACCGCAGTTCCTTGATTCTTTTGAGGAGTTTTTGTCAGTCGCGCCGCAAGCGCGGAATCCGCTGTGTCGCTAGCATTCTAGCGCCGGGAGAGATCTCGAATCCATAGATCTTTAAATTCCATGTTATCCTTGCCGCCGGCGTGCAACTGCAACGCAATCCTGCCATCGAACGAACTCGGATGGGGATCCGTGAAGTCCACCATGGGGACACCGTTGAGCCGAGATTTGTAACGGTTGCCGACCACTTCCACCAGGTAGTCATTCCACTCGCTCGTGCGCACCACGCTCTCGTTTTCCGGAGGGGGCCACACCACCCATCCGCGTCCATCTTCCCCGTAGACGCCGCCAGTGTGGTGCATCATTGTGCAGTCAATTTCAAACTGCATGCCTTTCGTGGCGTCAACCGAACCTGGCTTGAAGCCAGTGTGAAAAAACACACCGCTGTTCCCATCGCCAACGCACTTAAAGCGGAGGGACAGTTCAAAATCCCTATAATCTTTGTTGGTTTCGAGGTATCCGTATGCCGGGGTGAGGCCCTTGCCGTGAATCACTCCGTTCTCGACCGTCCAGCTTTCATGACCGATCTTCGTCCAACCGGCCAGATCGCTTCCGTTGAACAGAGACACCCAATCCTCGCCGGGCAGCTTCGCTTTGTCCTGCGAGATCAGAACAGTGGCGGCGACCACAAGCACAGCCCAGGTCAGCAGACTCGCGAAGACTCGCCGATGCAGACGAAAAGAACCTTGTTGATTTTGAAGTGAGCGCGAAGAAAGAAAACCGAGCAGCGCCAAACGGGGAATCTTCATTCGAATGGATCCTCCAATCGCTGCACATCAGGATATCAGCGTGAAGATTTTGGTCGCGGTTTAGACACTCAAGACACGGACGCCGGCTTTTTCAAATGCGGTGACAGCGTCGTCGGGGATTCCGTCATCCGTAATTAAGACATCAATGGCAGACGCTGGACAAATGATGAGCGGGCTGATCATACCCACCTTGCTGGAATCGGCGACCACGACGACTTGCTTGGTCTGGCGTGTCATGGCGCGAAACACTGCGGCCTCATCCGCCTCAATGGTCGTGGCGCCGCGCTCTGGGTCAACACCGCAGACGCCCACAAAAACTCGATCCATCATGACCACGTTTAACGACTCGATTGCAGCCGGCCCAATTAATGAGAACGCACCTTGCCAGCGCATTCGGCCGCCAGTCAGGGTAGTGTCCAAACCCGCACTGCTACTCAGTTCCATGGCGATGTTCACGGCATTCGTGATGATGTGGAGGTTATTGCGGTGACGTAGGAACTGGGCTACCTTCGTCGTCGTCGTGCCTGCGGTCACGCCGATTGTCTCATTCTCCTGCACCATCTCCGCTGCGACCTGGGCGATGCGTTGCTTTTCCTTGGCGAACCGCTCCTCGCGAACGCCGAAGGACGCGTCAAAACGGAAAGGCTCATACACGGCCTGGCCTGCAAGCATGGCGCCGCCATGGGTGCGATGAACCAAGCCGCGTTCCTCCAACCGCACCAGATCGCGGCGCACGCTGGCGGGCGACATTTTAAGTATCACGGTCAATTCGTCGACGGAAGTTTTGCCGTGATGTAGCAGCAGCCGAAGAATTTCCTTGGCGCGTTTGTCGATCTTGGAAGAGACGACGGCCTGACTATCTTCGATTTCGCCGGAGGCGGCGAAGTGCGTATTATTCGTGTACACCCTGGACAACTCCACTCGAAATCTTGTCTAACGTTTCGCGCAGCCCATGTACATTCTCTTCGAGAACGACATAGCGCGCAAATTCGTCATTGGCCACGGAGCCCAATTTCAGTGAATGATTCCGAAATGTGACGGGACTCTGTGTTCTCATTCGTAAAGAACAGTGGAATTCCGTCGCTTTTGTACGCAGGGCAATTTTGCGGATATTTTCCTGTCGGATTCCGCCGCCCACCATGATGCGAATTCGTCCCTTTGCAGCGTCGATCAGGTGCGTTACCCGCTCGGCGCCCTGGCTGATGGTTTGCACGCCGCCCGACGTCAGGATGCGATGGGCGCCGGTGTCGATGACTCTTTCCAGCGATTCATCGAGATCCGCCGACATATCAAAGGCGCGATGAAACGTCACCTGCATCGGATGAGCAAGTTGCACCAGCTCGCGAGTCCTTTGCACATCGACGTGGCCGTCTTGATCGAGCATCCCAACTACGATGCCGTTCGCTCCCAACTCTTTCATGCGGACAACGTCCGCAGTCATCACAGCAAATTCATAGGATGTGTAGAAAGAATCCCCGCCTCGGGGCCGCACCATCACGAACACGTCAATCCCAACGTGCTTACGAACCGCCTGGATCAGGCCATCGCTCGGCGTAATCCCTCCCTCGTTCAGATCGCTGCACAATTCAACTCGCTGCGCTCCGCCCGTCTGGGAAGCGATCGCCGATTCTACGGAATCTACGCATATTTCCAGAATCATGATGACTGAATCCCATTTTCCCGGATCGTCAGGATTCCTTATCGGTCATAAGGAATCCCGACGCAAAGAAGGCTCGGGCACGTGCACTGTTGCGGGTTGTCGCGACAGCCTGCAGGTTAAAACGTGTATCGCAATGAAAACTGCAGATGCCGCTCTGTCGACCGAATGCTCCCGTTGAGAGCGATCTCCCCGAAGTTCGAATCGGTAACTCCCGTGTCGGGATTGCCGTAGCTGACGATGTTCAAGGCATTGAACGCGTCGAAACGGAATCCAATGGTTTGTTGCTTGTAGGTTTGGAAATCCTTGAACGCGGACATATCGATGTTCATGTAACGAGGACCACGCACAGCACCGTTGCGGGAGGTGCCGAAAGTGTTGGGAGCGGGTACGCCGAACGCGCAGACTCCGTTATCCACTCCTGGAGTGGTGCATGGGACTGCGGACGGATCGGTGCCAAACCAATTGCCCTTTGGATTGCTTGAGGTTGGAAAGATATGACGGTTGACGACCTTTAACTTGCGATATTGGTTGGCGCGCGATGTGCCATAGCTGTTGGAGTTGTTGCCGGGACCCGTGATCGTTTCAGGAAATCCTGACCACACCACACCGACAGCCGATACCTTCCAGCCGCCGATGATCTCATCGATGGCTCGGTTCGCATTGGTAAAGTATTTCTGCCCGTGACCCGCCGGCAGCGCGTACACGGATGTGAACGACAGGTTATGTGTTGCGTCGTACCCGGCTGGACCGTAATCCGCAGCGCTATCGTAGTAGTTCTGGAACGCTCCGCTATATCCATTCACGTTCAGGGCATAATTGCCGAGACTGTTCGTCATCGACTTGCTGTAGGTGTAGTTGACGGTGTATTCCAAGCCATCCGTCAGGCGCTGGCGCAGGGTTGCCTGTAATGCGTTGTAGTTCATCATGGCGCGCGATTCCGTAATCAATAAGGAGTTCGGGCCGATCGCCACGCTCGGATCGACCGCGTTGATTCCGAGGTATTTGTTGTTGTAGAAGGGCGCGGAGGTTGGATCGCCGTTCACCCTGTATTGGTTCACGTTGCCATAGTCTTCAATGTGCTGGCCTTGCTCGCCGATGTAACCGACCTGCAATGAAGTCGAGCGGGTCAACGCATATTCACCCGTCAAACTCCATTCCTGAATGTAGGCCGGCTGAATATTCTGCGGATACACGTTGAAGGTGCCGCCGTACTGGACCGTACCGCCGGTGAACCCTTGCTCCGCCGTGCGCGGGGTTCCAGGATTGCCAGGCGTGGGAGTAATGGCGGTGACATTGACTGCTTGAATGAACGGCGTGATCGAAGTCAGACGCTGGTTGGAGGAGTTGCCCTCAAAGAAACTGGTTGCGCCGTAGCCGCCGCGAACTACCGCGCGATCATTTGGCTGCCAGGCAAAGCCGAGACGGGGCATCCACTGCCGGAAGTTCGGCTGATAGCATCCGCGGTTGTTGCAGACGCCCGATCCCGCCGGTGCGCCCGTGGGAACCTGGCCGGCGTAAATCACCTGCCCGGTGCTCAGATCGATATTGCCAGTCTTATTGTGTTGTTCGATCCATGGCTCGTCGTACTCAAAGCGCAGTCCGATGTTCAAAGTCAGGTTGGGGCGAATTCGATAATCATCCTGCGCATAAACGGCGATGCGCCACTGACGTTGTCCAACGTTGACACTGGCAAGGGTGGCACCCGCCTGACTGACGCGATCCAGCAGGAAGTCAGCACCACCGTAACCACCGGCGTTGGCGGCCGATGGATTGCTGCTGAAGGCGCCGCTGTACGACAGCGAACCAAGATAGCCGCTATTATTCGCCGTGGGATAGTTGTTTTGATAGCGCAAGGCTTGCACGCCCATGCGAGTCGAGTGCAGTCCGTGCTGCCAGGTCACGTCATCGATATAGCTGTAAGTGTTGTCGATCAGGCCACCGCCATAGACAGGATTGCCGCCAGCGAAGATGCCGCCGGAGATGCTTTGGTAGGTATAGCCGTTATACGCCTGATTCGGGAACGTAATGCCGACTTTGGCGTTCCCTGAAGTTCCGAACTGGCCAGTTGGATCCTGAGAAAAGTTCTGCGCCCAGACCGTGCGCGTAAAGCCAAGGCGTCCGGAATTGATCAGTGACGGCGAGAAGATATGCACCCAGGTTGCGCCGCCCAGTTTCGTCGGGTACAGATTCACACCGGGGAAAGAAATGGCAGCACCGGGGTGGACGCGTCATAGGCCGTCGACATGGAATAAAATCCCGTGATCTTATCGGACGAGCGAGGGTCGAACTCGATCTTGATGTCACCCTGATTATTGGCCTTGTAACTGCGAGTGGGACCGCCATAATCATTGGCAGCGATACCGTCAGTTGGAATCGCGTTCGGCAACGGATATAAAGAAGGATTGGCGAAAAGGAATTTCGCGACAGGATTCACGACCGGAACGCCCTGGTCACCGACGAACGGCGCAAACCCATTTTCCGGATCGTACAGTTGGGTTGGATTGGAAGCGCTTAAGAGGGTCGAGAAATCTCCGTTCCGCATGGCCTGCGTGAAAACACTGGCGTGTCCTGTTCCACCCGTGTGATATCGGGATCCGAGATAATCGACAAAGAAGAACAGGCGGTTGCGTTTGATCGGACCGCCCAGCGCGCCGCCGAATTGCGCCTGGGAAAACGGATTGATCGGGGTCTTCGTCTGATTGTTGGTCCAGGAGTTGGCGTTGAGTCGGTAGTCCTGCACCAGTCCGTACGCCACGCCATGGAACTCATTGGTGCCGCTCTTCAACACGCTGATGACGTCGCCGCCATTCACATTGCCGTAGTCGGCGGGCGCATTCGCGGTCATCACATGCACTTCTTGCAAGGACTCCGGCGCGGGGCTGTACGAGATCAGGTTGTTGAAGGTCTCGTTCATGTCGATGCCGTCCAGTGTGTAGTTGTTCGCCTGGGCGCGGTTGCCGTTCATGTTGGGGGTGTCAACGAAGTAGGTGCTACGTTCGATGCTCGTCGTCCCTGAAGTGCCCGCGGTGTCGATCGCACCCGGTACATACAATGTCATTGCAGAGAAGTCGAGCCCATTCAAAGGAAAGTTTCGGATCGTGTTCGCTGTAATCGTGGACCCCAGAGTCGCGTTCGTCGTGTTCAAAATGGGAGAGGCCGCCGAGACGTGCATGGTGGTCGATGCCGTTCCGACCGTTAGCTTGACGTTGAAGTTCGCGGTCTGCAAAACCTCCAGGCTAAACGGCGGGATGGTTTCCTTGTTGAAGCCGGGCGCCTGCACCGTCACTTCATAGTGGCCGATCGGCAGAGACTGGATCCGGTAAAATCCGTCGGCGTTGGTCGTTGTTGGAGAATCGACGCCGGTGCTCACGTTGTGAGCAACCACCTGTGCGCCCGAAACCACAGCTCCGCTGGGATCGGTGACCTCTCCTGTAATGGTTCCGGTGACCGTCTGGGCGACTGCCGCGCTGACAAACATAAGAGTCACAAGCAGAGTGACGGTGTGAATATATCGAAACACTTTCATTGGGTTGCATCCTCCGGCCTAAGGGTTCCTGCGAATGATAGAGCGTGAGCATAGTGCTCACAATATGATTGATTCTTTCGTCGTGGTGATCATATAGATCACTTAGAGCGGTGTAAACTGTTTTTTTGAATAATGTACGCAGTTTTTGATTGACCCTTGCGCGTCGGGGATTGCTGTCCCTTTCTAGGCGTCTGCGAGAACAGTCCTTTCTCCCTTGTTTTGAGTCATTTGTACCAGCCGTGTGCAGGAATTCCGGAGGAAGATAGAGAATGGACCGACGCAGATTCATCACTTTTCTCACCGGAGTTGCCGCGAGCGCTTCGCTACCCGTCGGCATTTCCCGAGCGGGGATCGTCGTTGCCGACGATGCCAAGCTGGCGCTGCCCACCACAGACCAGCGGAACTGGCAGGACCTCGAAAGGGGGATGTTCATCCATTTCGCGCCGAACACCTGGCAGGGTGTTGAACAGGATAATTTGTCCACTCCGTTGTCCGCCATCGATCCAAAGCAGCTCAACACGGACCAGTGGGCCTCGACCGCAGTCGATCTCGGCGCAAAATACATTGTCTTTGTGGCCAAGCATTCCGGCGGGTTCTGCATGTGGCAGACCGAGACGACCAACTACAGCATCGGCAACACTCCCTGGCGTGGCGGCCGTGGAGATGTGCTGGCGGATGTCTCCGCCTCCTGCAAAAAATTTGGATTGAAGCTGGGCGTCTATGTGTCCCCGCGCGATGCCAAGCACGGCGCGGGAATCGGCGGTCTATGCAAAACCCCCGCGCAGCAGAAAATCTACAGCGCCATCTATCGCCGCCAACTCACGGAGGTGCTGTCGCGATACGGTTCGATGGTGGAGATATGGTTCGACGGGTCGAATGTCATTTCGGTCGGCGACATTCTCGATCGATATGCTCCGCACGCGATGATCTTTCAAGGCCCACATGCCACCATCCGTTGGGCCGGCAATGAAGATGGTTTCGTGCCGTACCCCGCGTGGAATTCCATTTCCGCAGCCGATGCAAAGACCGGCGTTGCGACCGCGCTGAATAGCGATCCCACTGGAACCGTCTGGATGCCGAATGAAGTGGACGTTTCCATTCTGAGACCGAATTGGT
Organism: Acidobacteriota bacterium; assembly: GCA_021780095.1. The sequence goes on from JAJXZK010000205.1 coordinate 10,202, forward strand.
TCTGGAGCCCAACCAGCCAACGCAACCTGCTCGCTCTGGATGCAATGGTTGAAATTTATTACCGCTCCATTGGTCGGGGCGCGCAATTGCTCTTGAATGTTCCGCCGGATACAACAGGGCTCATGCCCGCGGCCGACGTCACACGCGCGCAGCAATTTGGAAAAGAGATCCAGCGCCGCTTCGGCCAAAGCGTGGCTGAGACTTCCGGTTCTGGCGAGAGCATCACACTGCCGCTCGCTGCGGCCTCTAGGATTGACACAGTCTTGATGCAGGAAGATTGTTCGTTCGGCGAGCGCGTCCGCAAATACAAAATTGAAGCGCGGCAGGCAGGGAAGTGGGTGACACTGGGCAGCGGGACCGCAATCGGACACAAGAGAATTCAGCCGGTTGCTCCGATTAAAGCCGACGCGGTGCGACTGGTCGCCGTCGAAAGTGCCGCTCCACCTGTGATTCGCCGGCTTGCGGTCTTCGATACACAAACTCCTCCGCCCAAGGATTGGGACGCTCCAGCAACGGCCTGGGCCTACGATGAGGTGGGCACGTGGAGCGACTACAGTTTTCACATCGATGTATCTGACAAAATTGTCGCCGCCACGCAATATCGTTTGCGATTCATTCCGCAAACAGGTTGGGGAAATTGCGCCGACCCGATCGAGCATGTAACCGTGCAGATCGGTGGTGTCGCAGAGCCGAAACTGCTGCGTCCGTTACGTGGTTCGCGGGATGTGCTGATCCTCACCATGCCCGGCATCGGTCAAAAGGTTATCCTGGAGGGCCGCTTGAAATGCGCCGCCAGCGGAAGCATTCTTCTTCGGAAATCGTGAGATTATCGGGGAGCGGTACTTACGCAACCTTGTGAATAGAAGTTCTTTCACAGAAGCGACTACCGTTCGCGCAACAATGATTTAGGAGGCATTTGCATGCGTACACTTTGTATTCTGCTTGGGCTTGCGATTTGCGCGCCGATGGTGCAGGCGCAACCGAAAGCGTTGTTTTACATGACCAGCGGTCCGACCTCGGTGCAATCCTTCCTCGATCATGCCGATAAAATTGATATCCTGGTGCCCACCTGGTATTCGACCGATGTCCATGGGATGGTGTGGGGCGGCCCGAATTCGCAAGTCATGCAGGTGGCGCGCGAACATCATGTCGCCGTCATGCCGATTCTGAGCGGCAGCGCCATGGGAACTTCGGAGTACCACCAATTCTTCAACGATGAAGCTGCGCGGCACGCGATGGATGAAGCTCTGGTCCGCATCTGCAAGCAGAACGGCTATCTTGGCATCCAGTTCGACTTTGAAGACATCAATTGGCAAGACGGGGACGCGCTGTCGAAAACGGTGGCGGAAACTGCCGCCGCGCTGCACGCGGCAGGCTTCCAGCTCTCCATCGCTACGGTCCCCAACGCGCCCGGTTACCCTCCCGAAACTGCGTACAGCGCGTGGATGTTTCGCGATTGGCGCGGCGCGTACGACCTGAAGACGCTGGCGCAGTCGGCCGACCTGATCTGCTTGATGACCTATGATCAGCACACGGCTTACACGCCTCCGGGCCCTGTCGCCGGCTATCCGTGGGTGCTTGAAAATCTGAAGTACGCGCTTGCTGTCGTGCCGAAAGACAAGCTCTCGCTAGGGATCCCTGTGTATGGCTACCACTGGTTTGCCGGAATGCCGGTCGGCGGTAAGAATGTGCCCAACAACTCCGCGGAATATATTGGCACGCCTGCGGCGATGCAATTGGCGCATGCCTACGATGCCAAGCTGCAGTGGGACTCCGAGGATAAAACCGCGTGGTTCTACTTCTACCGCGCACAGGATCGCGAGTACATTTTCTACACAGATGCTCGTACCTTTGCCGCGCGCTACGAGCTGGTAAAGCAGGACGGATTGGAAGGTTTCTGCTCCTGGGTGCTGGGTGAAGAAGATCCGGCCATATGGCAACAGTTGCCCGGGCACGATCGGGCTGCGGCGCAATCGGCTTCGCAGTCAAAAAAGAATTAGCCCGAACTGGCAATGGGGAATTGTTGGGCACCGGCGGTTGGGGTCCGGTAATGAGCAACGAGGGGGCCGGCTGCAGAATTGGATTGCTGGCATTGCGCGCTATGTTTCATGCTCAGGATGCGTCGGAAGAAACTCTGTTGCTGCCCGCAATCCACGCCGCTCGGGGAACGCAGACATTCGAGGAGTTAATTGAGCGCGGAAATAGCACTCCCGCGGCGAGATTTTGAAGTTGCCTCCCTTGGTCGCAGAAGCGGCGCCGCGGGAGACTCGGTCGCCCGACTCGTGCTGCAACAGTCTGGCGAAGAACTCGCAGACATTGTCCTGCTGGCCATGCGCAAGGGGACGGTCCTTGAATCCGGCGTGTCGTCGCCTTCCCTCCTTTTCTGCCATCAAGCGTCGCTTACACCGGCAGCGTCAACGAGAAAATTTCGCTGCTCCGCGAAAGTATGATCTCAACCATCCTTCAGTCCGACCCTGCGGTGGAAGTTCGGTCGCAGGCCGCCGATCCACCGCGGGGCGCGTTGTGGCGCGCCGAGCACATTTCCGCCGCCTAATATCGACACAGTCGCAGCGTTTTATACCCGCACCACCATCCTGCTGAGAGGGAAGATGTTTATCGCCTTCGATTCGTTGTGGCAGCTGCTATGTTATTTTGCCGCGAAGACCCTTGCGAAGTGACCGTGATATATTGGGCGCGCAACTTGGGAACTCGAAAGGAAGCCCGTTATGCAAACGAAAATATCTTCTCTCGGTGTGCGGCGGTTGACGTGGATTACCGCTGCTTTTCTGTTGGCGTCAGTGAGTGCGGTGGGTGCGCAAGTGGTGATTGCTCCCTCTACGCCGCAGGTTGGATCGTCGAACCCGGTGACCGCTGAGCCTCCTGTGCCGCGGCCCCACACTAACCCTTGTGTCGTACAACTGTTTCAGAATATGCAGTTCGCAGATTTCAACACCAAACCCTTCAGCTACACACCTCCGGCTGCATGTCCCGGTCCGTGGGCGAAAGTCGTTTTCACTGCCGATTTCACAGTGACCGCCGGTCGGCAATATGACCGCACTGCAGCGTTCTATTTAGGCCACGCAAGCATCTATTACGGCACGACCGCCGAACCTCGCGCAACCCTCAGTCCATCATGGCATGTGGAGCGCGACGTGACCGATCTGACGCCGATCTTTAAAACCGGCCAAACCGGCGAAGCCAACATCGGAAATTTTGTGGGCGTGTATAACGGTGTCGACTACAACGGCGTTATTTACGCGAACGCAGCGTTGGAATTCTATCCGGCCTCCTGGCAAGACAGCCCGGCGGTGACTCCGGACATTGTTATTCCCGTGAACGGCACCGGTGGCGATGCGGGCACGCTGAACACAACCTCCGATCAGATTACGCAGGTGCTGAACCTGCCCATGAACGTCGAACGCGTCTATCTCGACGTAATCGCACAAAGCCAGTCGAACGACGAATTCTGGTATTTCTGTGTGCCCAACAATGAAGCCGGCAATCTCCTAAGCTGCGGCAACTCCGCCTTCCGCGAGACGGAGGTGACCATCGACGGCAAACCCGCCGGCGTGGCGCCGGTGTATCCGTGGATCTATACCGGCGGCATTGATCCGTACCTCTGGGAGCCGATCCCCGGCGTACAGACACTCGACTTCAAACCCTACCGTGTCGACCTGACGCCCTTTGCGGGTGTACTGGACGACGGCAATGCGCACACCGTGGGCGTCGGCGTCTACAACGCGAACAGCTATTTTCTGGCGACGGCGAACCTGCTGGTATACACAGACCACGGCAAGCAGAAAGTCACCGGAGGAATCCTCAACAACACTCTAACGGCAGCACCCGCGCCGGTTGTCACAGAAAACATCAGTGCCGCCGCGGCACCGGTCTATACCGGCACCATTTCGGTTTCCTCCAATCGCAGATTCGAAATCAGCGGGTATGTAAACACTTCGCATGGGCGGGTTGAAACAACTGTGAGGCAGAGTATCGATTTCACAAACATGCAGGAATTTGACGTGAATTCCAACACATACAGCCCAGATATCCAAAACGCGCAACAATTGACCACCGTCGATTCTCACACCTTCACGCGCGGCGGTAATTACTCAGGCAACGTCGAGGAGCGCTTCTCATACCCGCTCAACATCAACTATTCGTTGGTCGGCAATCCCGATGGCACGTATACGCAGACCACCTCGGTCGATCAACAGGACCTGCTGCAGAAAACCCAGAAGGTGAACGGATCCCGAGCTTATGTCAGCAACCTCAGCAACGAAGTGAAGTCCGCCGATACGCTCACCTTCGACGCCAACTTCAGCGTCACGGGCTCAACCGGAAGCAGCACCACCCAGACCTATCGTTTCAAAGACTCCTTTGGCCATTGCTACGATCGCACGCTGACCGCAGCAGACCATGTCCTGACCAATGTGAGCGATGGCCAGGGCTGTGAAAACAGCGATCATTGATAGGGCAATTTCAACCTCGTTGTAAGCAAGGGAGTTCGGCCGAAACGTCGAACTCCTTTTTGCAGCAGGGTGTGCGAAGTCGGTCGATTGCGGTATAAGTATCCTTCGGTTGAAGTCGTGACACGAGAGCGGTGAAACGCAACCGAACCATGGCGCTCTCCCGATGCGGCGCAGTTTTTGCGTTTCAAATGTGTGTGCGCCGGTAGAATTTCATTGAGCATCTGGTCATTCCTACGAACGCACGTCCAACCTTGCTACTGGAGGATGCACCTTGAAACGAGTTAGCCCGTCTTGTTCTCTTTTTATGCTTCTCGCCTGCGTATTGATTTTTCCCATGCCGCTCCCAGCACAGACTCAGACGACGCTCCCGATCATGCCGTTGCCTTCGCATGTCGTCCAGGGTCAAGGTCAATTTCTCGTTGATGGAAATTTCGGCATCGCATTGCAAGGCGACACGGAGCCGCGATTGCAGCGCGCCAAGCAGCGATTTCTGGTGACGCTTTCGCGGGAGACAGGCATTCCCCTCTGGCGTCAAGCCCAATTCAATCAGCCCAATTTCGTGATTAAAACTGGAGCGGCCAGCGATCCAGTCCAGCAGTTGGGTGAGGACGAATCCTATCATCTGGAAATTTCCGCGAACCATGTTCAATTGACAGCGCCTAACCCGCTCGGCATTCTGCACGGACTGCAGACGTTCCTGCAATTAGTCCGTACCACGCCTCAAGGCTTCAGCGTTCCCGTGGTCACCATCGACGACCAGCCGCGATTTCCATGGCGCGGATTGATGATCGACGTCAGCCGCCACTTTATTCCGGTCCCGGTGATCGAGCGGGATCTCGATGGCATGGAGGCCGTCAAGCTGAATGTCTTCCACTGGCATCTATCGGATGACCAGGGTTTTCGCGTCGAGAGTTTGAAGCTTCCGCTGCTCCAGGAAAAAGGCTCTGACGGCTTGTACTATACGCAGGATCAGATTCGCGAAGTGATCGAATACGCCCGCGACCGCGGCATCCGCGTCGTTCCGGAGTTCGATATGCCTTGTCACACCACCTCGTGGTTTGTCGGCTATCCGGAAGTGGCGAGCGGAAAGGGGCCCTATCAGATTGCGCAGCAATATGGCGTGCTGAATGCCGCAATGGATCCGACGAAGGATGCCACCTACAAATTCCTTAATACCTTCATCGGGGAGATGGCAGATCTTTTCCCCGATCCGTATTTTCATATCGGCGGAGATGAGTGCAACGGCAAGGAATGGAATGCCAACCCGCAGATTCAGGCGTTCATGCACAAGCACGGTATCGCCAACGACGCTGCGCTGCAGGCCTATTTCACCGCCAAGGTGCAGAAGATCGTCGCTTCACACCACAAGATTATGGAAGGTTGGGACGAAGTCCTGCAGCCTGAAACGCCAAAAGATGTCGTCATTCAATCGTGGCGCGGATTGGCCTCGTTGGCACAAGCGGCACGGCAAGGGAACCGCGGGATGCTTTCGACTCCGTACTACCTGAATCTCGATCATCCAACGTCTTACTACTATCTCGCAGATCCACTGGGAGACCAGGCAGCTTCACTGAATGCCGAACAGAAGGCGCGCATTCTTGGCGGGGAGGCCTGCATGTGGAGCGAATATGTCGGTCCGGAGACCATCAATAGCCAGATCTGGCCGTACCTGGCCGCGATCGCGGAGCGATTCTGGTCTCCTCAAAATGTGCAGGACGTCGATTCCATGTATCAACGGCTTGCGATCGTCTCGCGGAAACTGGAGTATTACGGACTCAATTCCAAAGCCGACGTGAATGTCATGTTGCAGCGGATGAGCGGCGATGCGGATCCTGTTCCCTTGAAAGTATTGGCCTCGGTCATGCAGCCGCCGGTCGGATACGAGCGATATGATCTCGAAGGCGGCCCGTCCTATTCAACCTTCACGCCGTTGAACCGTCTGGTCGATGCCGTCTCTCCGGAGAGCGAGACCGGGCGTCGGTTCAACGACCTTGCAAAGCTGATCGCTTCAGGAAAGGCGACTCCAGAGCAATGGCGGCAAGCGAGAGAGTGGCTGACGCTTTGGCGGGATAACGATGCGCGATTGCAGCCTCTGCTGGTGCAATCAAAAATAACTGAAGAACTGGTTCCGCTGTCCCACAACTTGAACCAGGTTGCAGTAATCGGATTGCAGGCGCTCGACGATCTCGAAAACAATCGCGCGATAGATGCGAACACGCGATCGCGAAATTTAGCGGTGCTCAAGACGGCTGCGCAGCCGCAGGCGGTTTTGGTCGACATGGTGGCGCCGTCGGTCGAACTGCTCGTGCAGGCAACGAAGACCCAGTAGCTATCTTCGTGCTCTTGCGCGATTCGAGACAATCGCAACCTCGGCTTCAAGGAGACGAACGCATGCAGCGACGAGATTTCTGCAAGCTGATTGCCGCAACAGCGGCCTCCGCGGCTGTGCCTTCGATGGCGCAAGCCGCGGATGATTCCCACCTCTCGATGCCCGCCGGGTTCGACAAGTACACAGAAGACTACGCTGCGTTTTGTGCCACGCCCGCGGATCAGCGGGTGTTTTATGCTTATGAGGGCGGAAAGATCATTCAGGAAAAGCTGGATGAAAAAACCTGGACGCCAACGGCATGGGGCTCACCGCCGAGCCTGCCCATCCCCGGCGGTTCATGGGATGGCGTGCCCATGCATTCGCCGATTGCCGGTCTCTCCGGCGACGGACCCTATAAGCCAACCTGGGATTCTTTGCAGCAGTACGACGCGCCGGAATGGTATCGCGACGCCAAGTTCGGCATCTGGGCCCATTGGAGTCCGCAATGCGTTCCGGAGGCCGGCGACTGGTATGCGCGCGATATGTATCGCGAAGGATCCAGCGACTACAAATATCAACTGCAACATTATGGCCATCCTTCCAGGTTCGGATACAAAGACCTGTGCGCGCAATGGACGCTCCTCAACTGGGAACCGGATGCGCTGATTGAGCGCTACAAGAAGGCAGGCGCAAAATTCTTTGTCGCCCTCGCTAATCACCACGACAGTTTCGATACGTGGGACTCGAAGCATCAACCATGGAATGCTGCCAAATTCGGACCGCATCGAGACGTGGTGGGAACGTGGGCAACGGCGGCGCGCAAGCAGGGACTTCGCCTCGGCGTCACCGTGCACCAGGCCCGCAATTGGTGGTGGTTTCAGCCGTCGCACGGGGCCGATAAGGCAGGCCCACTCGCGGGCGTTCCCTATGATGGAGATCTGGTGCAGGCGCAAGGGAAGGATCAATGGTGGCAGGGGTTGGACCCGCAGCGCCTTTATGGCGTAAAGCATCCTCACAACGCGCTGCCGGATGTTTCTTTTGTCAAAAATTTCTACGATCGCACTCGCGATCTGATCGATCAGCACGACCCCGACCTGCTCTACTTTGACAACCCTCTATTTCCCCTGGGATGGGGCGGCATGAATATCGGCGCTTACTTTTACAACCGCAACCTGAAAATCCATGGCGGAAAGCTGGAAGGCGTCATCAACATTAAGAACGTGCCTGATCGCTTGGCCAAAGCTGTTGTCGCGGACTACGAACGCGGCCTGACCAGCCAGATTATGCAGCACGCATGGCAATCGGAAACCTGCATCGGCGAGTGGCATTACAATCGCGCTCTCTTTGAAAAGCCGGGAAAATACGGCGGTTACCTGCAGCCTCGCGACGTGATCCACTGGCTGATCGATACGGTCAGCAAGAATGGCACCATGGTGTTGAACATTCCAGGCAAGCCAGACGGCACCATCGACAGCAAAGAGATTGCGGTGCTCGACAAGATCACCGAGTGGATGCAGGTGAACGGGGAAGCGCTCTATTCCACCCGGCCATGGAAGATTTACGGTGAAGGGCCGAACGTGGTGAAAAGCGGCTCTTTTCAAGGCACCAGCATCAGCAAGCTGGATGCGACGGACATTCGTTTTACGCGGAATAAGGCCAACACCGTCCTCTATGCCATCGCGCTCGGTTGGCCGGTCGGGGAGGTTGTGATCCACTCGCTGGGAACATCGAATGCCACGCAGCCGGGAAAAATTGAACATGTGCAACTGCTGGGTACCGACGAGAAGTTGAAGTGGAAGCAAACAGCGGATGGACTGCGCGTACAATTGCCACGTCGATATAAGCCGGTGAGTGGCTTTGCCGCTGCACTCAAGATTTCGTTGGCCTAGAGTCGGTTGTTGAGTCTCTATCGAGGATGACGGGGTAATATCCCTTCTTCTACACTGATAGGAGAACCGCTATAGGAAACGGGACCGATCAACAGTGAAGCGAATTATTGATGGCGTATTGAAGTTTCAGACGGAAGTATTTCCGAACCAGAAGGCGCTTTTTCAACAACTATTGAACGGGCAGCGTCCGCAGGCCTTATTTATTGGCTGCTCAGATTCCCGTGTCATCCCTGAACTGTTTATGCAGCAGGGACCCGGGGAGCTGTTCGTGGTTCGCAACGCCGGCAACATTGTCCCCCCCCACGGGGTCGCACCCGGTGGAGTTTCCGCTAGCATTGAATACGCGGTAGCGGTCCTAGGCGTTCCCGACATTGTTGTCTGTGGTCATTCCGGTTGCGGAGCGATGACCGCCATTCTCAGCGGCAACGAACAATTGAAAGCACTTCCGGAAGTTTCGAGATGGCTGAACTTTGCCAACGCCGCAACCCAGGTGATTCAGGAGCAGCACGCACACAGGAACGCCTCCGAAAAGTTGGACATCCTGGTGCGCGAAAACGTATTGGCGCAGCTAGTGAATCTGCTGACGCATCCGGTGGTGGCCAATGCCGTTCAATCAAAGGAAGTGCGGTTGCATGGATGGGTGTTCGATATCGCGACGGCCACGGTGATGACCTACGATGCCGAGGCGGGAGAGTTTGTTCCGCTTACGCACGCCTCATTTGTTGGCGCGAAATCCTGATAGAGAATCGTCGTTCCAATCGAAGGCGCCCCGGAACAATTCGAACTCCGGTCGTCCGCCAGGAAAATACACCGAGACAACATCGAACCGGACTGGGATCATTTCTGAATGCTCTAACTGGCGGATATATTCTCTGGCCATCCGCGCCAGGTTGGTTCGCTTGTCGCGGTCGACAGCCACTTCCGCAGGCTGAAAGGTGCGGGAGCTTCGTGTTTTGACTTCAACGAAACACAGCCACTCTCCATCCCATCCGATCAGGTCGATATCCCCACGTAATTTTGGGCTCGTCCACCGGCGCGCCACAATCGTGTAACCCAATTCGCGAAGATAAAAGTATGTGGCGTCTTCCCCGCGCAGACCCGTCATCAAGTGGGCTGGATGCTTGGGTGATCGTGTGGACCGACCTGCTGCGTGATCGAGCCAGCCCAGCGTTTTCTCGAGGAAAGACAGACGGGCGTGCCCTAGTTGGGAAATCGTTTGCATAAGGGGTGTGAAACCACTCTAGCAAGCGACTCGCTCCAAGGGCAGCGAATTCGTGCTGCCCCTGTTGTCTAACCAGCCACCTACGCCTTGGCCGCGGCCAGGGCGGGAAGGTGCTGCTGCTCGATCTCGGAGATGCTTTCTTCCAGAATATCGAGGGCGATGTCGGCTTCCTCCTGTGAAACGATCAAGGGCGGAGCCAGCCGGATGGAGGTTTCGCCGCAGCCCAGGATGAGCAGCCCGCGATCAAAAGCCAGGGTTTCAATGTGGTTGCGCCACTCGGCCGCGGCTTCCCGCGTGGTCTGGTCTTTGACAATTTCGATGCCGATCATTAGCCCGCGTCCGCGAACGTCGCCGACGATCGGATGCCTTTTCGGCCACTCCTTGAGGCGCTGCATCATCGCACCGCCAACTTTGACCGCATTGGCGACGCCTTCGCGCTCCAACACATCCAGCGTTGCCATCGCCGCTGCGATCGCCACCGGATTTCCGCCAAACGTGGAAGCGTGCGAGCCGGGCTTCCAATCCATAATGTGTGCGCGTGTCATGCAAATGCTCAGCGGCATGCCACTGGCAATGCCCTTGGCAATGCAAACGATATCCGGCTCGACACCGGAGTGCTGCACGGCCCACCACTTGCCGCTCCGGCCCACACCCGACTGCACTTCATCGGCGACCAGCAGAATGCCGTGACGATCGCAGATCTTCCGCAGTTCCTGCATGAAAATTGTCGGCGCCACAACGTAGCCGCCCTCGCCCTGAATCGGCTCAACAAAAATTGCAGCCACTTCTTCTGGCGGCATCGTGGTCTTGAAAAGTTTTTCTTCAATGTAGCGAGCACATCCCAGCGCGAAGGCCTCTTCTTCCTGCGGACCGCCGCTGCATCCGCGATAGGCATAGGGATAGCGAACATGCGTCACTCCAGGAACAAGCGGGCCAAACCGGCGCCGTTGCTGTGCTTTCGAGGCCGTCAGCGACAGCGCCCCCATGGTGCGGCCGTGAAACGCGCCATAGAACGCGATGATGTTCTGCCGCCCCGTATGGTAGCGGGCCAGCTTCAGCGCGCACTCAACCGCCTCCGCCCCGGAGTTGCCGTAGTAAAACTTGTGTGGTCCGGGCATGGGAGCAATCTTCGACACACGCTCGGCCAACTGGATCATCGCCTCATAGTAGAAATCCGTCCCAGACATGTGGATCAGTTCCGCAGCCTGCTCCTGGATCGCCTTCACCACTTCCGGATGACAATGTCCTGTGGAGCAGACGCCAATTCCCGCGGCGAAATCCAGAAACTGATTACCGTCGACATCTTCGACACGTATGCCGCGGCCACGCTTGGCGACCAGCGGATAGGATCGCGTGTAGCTGGGGGAGAGCCATTTTGTATCAGCGTCAACGACAGCTTTGGCCTTGGGACCCGGCAGCGGGCCTGTCAGCTTTGGGCCGAATTTCGCGTACTTGTCAGAGTTTTTGTAGGAACCGGTTCCGTTGTTCTGCATCGTAGCTCTCCTCGCAATTGGAAGTGTGGGTGCGGCTGACAAATCGCGCCAGCCGAGCAAATTTCAGAGTGAGAAACTCAAGGATTTTTTCGAAGCCGCTTGGAGCAGGCCTCACGCTCGAATGTTCGCCAGCCGAGTTGCGGACAGCTTAGTCGCTGCCGAACAGACTAGGTCGCAGCCAGGTGGGCAGGCTGTGCAGGTGCGGTCGCGGGTGCTCTTGCTCCATATGCATCGTAGGAACGTGGCAGCCGGACTCGACAATTGTGGCAGATGGTCTGCGCATAGGAAGCCTGATGCAAACAGTATAGCGTGGTTGGCAAAATTGGTTGCCATAAAAATTTAGCGCGCCAAGGTACGCGTGTCCCTTTGCATCGAGTACACGCGCAAGTCACCTAGAATACTTGGAGATCATGGATACTGCCCGCACCGGCCACGCTTCTTCCTCTGCTGTCATGTTTGCATTTGCCTGCGTGTATGTTTGCTGGGGGGCGACCTATACGGCTATGCGGCTCGGCGTGCATTTTGTCCCTGCGCCCGCATTGGCAGGCGTGCGGCTGTTGATTGGCGGTTCGCTGATGCTCGCATTTATGGCGCTGCGCGGAAAGCGCCTGCTGGGCAACATGCGTGAAATGCGCCGCCTGTTTCTCCTCGGTGTGCTGATGCTGTTCTTCGGCAACGTCGGCCTGGTTTGGGCGGAGTTCTACCTTCCCAGCGGCCTTGCCGCGCTGTTGGTCGCCATCATTCCCGTATACATCGCAGTGATTGAGTGGTTGATGCCGCATGGAGAGCGGCTGCGTACGCGCGGTGAAATCGGTTTGGCGCTGGGATTTATCGGCCTGGTCGTTCTGGCGTTTCCAAGCGCTCGCACCGGCTACCGCGGCGACTGGCATCAGTTGGTCGCCATCGTCGTCTTGCTGCTGGGGGCGCTGTCGTTTTCCTTTGGATCTGTCTGGTCGCGCGGAACACGCTTCTCGCTCGACCCGTTCGTCTGCGCAGGGTGGGAAATGCTGGCCGCCTGCGTCTGCGATTTAATGTTGGCAACCTTTCGCCATCAATGGGGACGCGCCACTTGGAACCACGAGAGCGTTTCGGCAATTGCGTTTCTTGTCCTGT